>QQND01000072.1 GCA_003402745.1 Verrucomicrobiota bacterium | reverse complement strand
GCCTGCGGTCGCCAGTCCCTCCCATTCCACGGCGATCTTCATCGCGCGTTTTTTGTCGGCTGTTTTCGTGGACTTGAACTGCCTGCGGCCGTCGGGACCTGCGAAGGCGGCGTACCAGTAGGGAGACCGGAGCTGTCTGTGGAGGCTTGCCATTAGTCATAAAGAAAGTCATAATGTCCAACGTCGTCAAGGATGTATTGGGATATCCAAATTACTCTGTTGGAGTGGGTTCACAGAGGGTGGGACTCGAACCGCGGGTTCGAATCCCGCTCCCTCCGCCACTTCTCAGGAATTCAGTGATTTATAAAGGGTTAATAGGGAAGTCGTGCGGCAAGAAGTGGCGAAACAGAGGAGCAAATGCCCGTTGCTGGAGCAGTGGCAAGAGGTTCTGCGGGAGGGGTAAAGCCCATGCCCCGAAAAATTAATACATCTCTTAAGAGCTGGGGGTAGATCCGCCAATAAACCAAATCAAACCTTCCACGCTTCAATCCAGAGGCGGATTTTTTCGAGGCCAAAACTTTCATGGTCGAGGTTCACTGCTGCTGGCAAAACACAACTCACCAAACAAGGCACCAAGAAGCGTCCCTCAGATTCGGTGAAACGCATCCTTCCGACAGAAGCGTGTACCGCTTATTTGAATCGCAACAGCGCTAGCGTTAGGCCAGACTCTTAGATAGCCGAACCACGCATAGGCTCTTGGGTTCCCCAGCAGGTGCCTTATCTATAAGCGGCACCCCGTGACACACTATGAAATCCCCCTCCGTCATTGCCGCATTGGCATGTATCGCGTTTCTGCCCCCGGCTTTTGCAGAGCCACCCCTCGAAGCAACAGCTTATGCACAGCAAATCGTCTCCAGTCATGGCGGAGCCGAGAAACTCCTGCGTATCGTGAAGTTTTCCGAGACGTACTACATGGGCGGCGACCTGACAAAAAAGGGCACCGACAGAACCTCCATCATCCAAGCGCCGACGCTCTGGTATGTCGGCAAGACTGAGCGGGTCTCTAAGAGCGGAAAGGGTTCAGTCTGCCAGGATATATGGATGTGGACGCTCGTTCCACTCACCGACCCGAACACAAAGCTCGAAATCGTTCCGGATATTGCAGTAGACGGAAAGCTGGCACACGGCCTCAAGGTCAGTGGCACCATTGAACCCTCCATAAACGCCTTCTTTGACGCGAGCACTCAAGATTTAGTACGCATTGACTGGCGTGGGCAAATTTTTACTTTTTCAAACCCCGTCGAAGTGGATGGAACCAGAGTTCCGGCGAAATGTGTTCTGGAAGGCAAGGATGGCAAGGAACGTATTCGAACAGAATTGCACTCTATTGAGCGGCTCCAGAAGCTGCCGGCCGATTTACCAAAACCCGAAGAGTAGTGAGGAACGCCGCCTCTCCTGACCTTTGTCGGGACACCGGCGACATTTTCCACTTAGACAACCCTTGATCGAAGGCCGTCCCTCCCGTTGCAGGCGAAATCGCGGCAGACATGGGATCCGTCCACCGGCGTGGAACCTTCTGTTGTTTTTTGCGCACTTGGCGATAGGTGCTCAGAGGCCGGCCGAGCCTTGAAACACTAAAAATCTCATTTTAAGAGAGTTAAGGAAACTGGCAAGCGGCCTGCTCTAGGTTGGGGGGTGCTCCTCAAATCCTATCGCCCCGCTAATCTCTTCGACGAACTCATTGATGCCAACGGCCAGATCCGGCCGTATTATCAACCCGTCGCTGACCGTCTTTTTCCTCTGGAACCCCACGAACTCGAGCAAAAGGTGAAAAACCTCGAGCTCCTATTCCTCAAACAGGGGGTGACCTTCACGGTCTACGGCGACGAAAAGGGAACGGAACGCGTGTTCCCCTTTGATCCGGTGCCGCGGCTCATCCCCGGTGCGGAGTGGGAGGTTGTGGAGGCGGGGCTCATTCAGCGGATCACGGCGCTCAACCTGTTTCTTTACGACGTGTACCACGAGCAGAAGATCCTGAAGGACAAAATTATTCCGGCGGAGGTGGTCCTCGGAGCGGCCCATTATCGGCCCGAATTTATCGGCGTGCAGGTTCCCCGGGACACCTACATTCACGTGTGCGGCACCGACCTGATCCGGGATCGGGACGGGCGTTATCTCGTGCTGGAAGACAACGGGCGCTGTCCTTCGGGGGTGTCGTACGTTTTGGAAAACAGGATGGCGATGAAGCGTGTTTTCCCGCAGCTTTTTGGGAGCACTGGCGTGCGCTCCGTGGACACTTATCCAGCGGATCTGCTGGCCACACTCCAGTACATTGCGCCGCGGCAGACCGCGCAACCGAACTGCGTTTTGCTCACGCCGGGAGTCCACAACAGCGCGTATTTCGAACACTCCTTTCTGGCTCGCCAGATGGGGATCGAAATTGTCGAGGGCCGGGATCTTTTGGTGCTCGACGGGTTTGTCTACATGCGGACCACCCGCGGGCTGCAGCAGGTGGACGTGATCTACCGCCGCATCGACGATGATTTCCTCGACCCCAAAGTGTTCCGCAAAGACTCCATGCTCGGCGTTCCGGGTCTTGTCGATGCCGTGCGGCGCGGCAACGTGGCCCTCGCCAACGCCATCGGCACGGGCGTTGCCGATGACAAGGTCACTTACGCTTACGTTCCTGAAATGATCAAATATTACCTCGGCCAAGATCCCATACTCGACCAAGTGCCGACCTACCTGGCGTGGCGGGAGGAGGATCGGAAATACATTCTGGAGCATCTCCCCGAGTTGGTGGTCAAAGCCGCCAACGAAAGCGGCGGCTATGGAATGCTGATCGGCCCGACTGCGACGGCGGCAGAGGTGGAGGAGTTCCGGCAAAAAATCATCGCGACGCCTCGCAACTATATCGCACAACCCGTCGTTTATTTCTCACAACATCCAACCCTGGTGGACGGCGTGCTTGAGGGGCGCCATGTTGATTTGAGGCCGTTTATTTTGTGTGGAGAAACGATCAAGGTGCTGCCTGGGGGGCTGACACGGGTTGCACTGAAGAGGGGCTCCCTTGTGGTGAACTCCTCACAGGGCGGCGGCAGTAAAGACACCTGGGTTCTTGCCACGTAAGTTTCAACCGATAAAACCTTATGCTTTCACGAGTTGCAGATCACATTTACTGGATGTCGCGTTACATTGAGCGGGCTGAGAACATCGCCCGGCTCATGCAGGTGAGCGTCGAGCTTCTGCTGGATTCTTCCGGTCCCAGAGCCGCCAAATCCGATGATTACTGGAGCCCGGTTCTCGCCGCGACTGCCATGGAGGGTCCCTTCCGGCTCCTTTATACCGCGCCCAAGCCTGGGGACAGTTCCCACTTCCTCACTCTGGACGAGCGCAACCCGGACTCTATCCTCTCCTGCGTCCGCGAGGCGCGAGAAAACGCACGCACAGTGAGGGACCAGATTTCGGATGAGATGTGGGCGGAGTTGAACCAGCTTTATTTGTTGGTCGGCTCTCCGAGAGGGCGGGACTTGCTGGAGAACACGCCTCAGGTTTTCTTTGAAAAAATCATCCAGTCCTCCCTTCTTTTTGATGGAATTACCTCTGCAACACTATCACGAACAGAAGGCTGGAATTTCCTCCAGTTAGGGCGTGTTTTGGAAAGGGCGGATAAAACAAGCCGCTTTCTCGACATCAAAACTCAAAGCATCGCAACCCCCGCCGACACCGACCTAGAGGCGCTCGAGTGGGGCACCATCCTGCGCGCCTGTTCCGCCCAAGCTTCCTACCGGCGCGTCAACGGCACAGAATTCACTCTGGAGCGTGTCCTCGAACACCTGCTTTTTTCTACAGAGTTTCCACGTTCCGTTCGCTTCTGCGTGCGCACCGCCGACGAACTCCTCCACAACATTTCCGGGACTCCTACCGGGATGTATTCCAACCGTTGCGAAAAACTCGCAGGCGCGCTTCTTTCGCGGCTAAATTTTTCGGGGCCATCTGATGTGTTAGAACGTGGGCTTCACGAATACATTGACGAATTGCAGGTCGCGTTGAATGAAACGGGGCAGGCGATTTTTGAAGCCTATGTCCTGATCCCAGAGGATGCACTGCGCCACGCGCACCGGCTTCACGGGTTCGACCCACTGGGGTACCACTTTCAAAAACAGCAGCAACAACAACAGTGATCCGGTCGCTTTGTTTGGGGAAACCGACACCCGCCAAGGAAACGCGGTTACTTACCGAGGGCGTGTTGGGGCGTTCTTAGAAGCTGCATGAAACTACGCATCACTCACCTCACGGAGTATCGGTACGCCGCTCCAGTTTCGGGGAATTCAAACGAGCTCCGGCTGACACCTGTGCAAAGCCGCTGGCAGCAGGTGCCCTTTTTCCTTCTCCGGATTTTGCCCTCCACGCGGCTCCGGAAATTTCAAGATTTTTATGGAAACCAGGTGACCTACTTTGACGTCGAAGAGGCCCACAAGCAGCTCGTGATTGAGGCCACTTCATCCGTAAACACGCTGGACCGCTATTCCGAGGGCGAGCCAGCTTCCGCTCCCTTGGAGGCGCTAAAAACCGCAGACGACGAGGGCCGCCTGCAACCTTTTTTGCAGCCGAGCGGCCCGGTGGAAGTGCCCCCTGAAATCTGGCGGGCCGCTGTGGATGTCCGTTCGAATTACTCGGACGTTTTCGGCCTGGCCAAGGGGCTGATGGACTATGTCTACCGTTCCTGCCGGTACGTTCCGGGCGTCACGGACGTACACACAACAACAACGCAGTTCTTTGAAAGCCGGGCTGGGGTTTGTCAGGATTTCAGCCACCTCATGCTGGCGTTGTGCCGCTCGTTGCAAATTCCAGCTCGGTACGTGAGCGGTTACGTCTACGACCTGAAACGCAAAGAAATCCGGGGCGCGCACGCTTCCCATGCCTGGGTGGAGGTCTGGGTGCCAGGCTCGGGCTGGAACGGTTTGGATCCTACCAACAATTGCCTCACGCATGAACACTACGTGGTGGTCGCGGTGGGTCGGGACTACGAGGACATCGCCCCGGTGCGTGGCAGTTTTTGGGGGCCTGCGGAACGCGAAATGCGGGTGAGTGTCCACATCGAGGAGCGCCTGAGTTGATTGATGGCCGAAGGGTTGCGGAGCGTCTGCGGAGGCTTTGGGGGGCCGCGCAAAACGGCGTCACCTTGGGTTCCACATCGCGGCCACCTGGTCGCAAACGTGCGCTGCGAAGGGAAAGGAGCAGGTCCACCCCGGAGAGACGGCGTTGAGCACGTGGAAGGAGCGGGCGTCGCCTTGCAGCACAAAATCCATCTCCAACTTTCGGGTGCGAACATCCATGAGCTGCGCACGAATGCCGGGGCGGCCCCAGCGGGTGTAGTTTGCCGGGCGCACCTGCGTCGCCAACTTGCCGGCGAGATGCACCAGATAGCGCCGGTTGTACTTGAGGAGTTCTTCGACGGCGAGCCGGCGGAAATCGAAGCCCGCAAACAGAAGAAGGCCAAGTTCACGGGCGAGGGTGGAAGCGCAGTCCGCGAGATCGAAGTTTTCCATGCCTTGGTATTGTTCGCGCCAAAACGCGGGGATCGCCGTGGGCCCGATCTTTGCGCGGCCATCGACAGTCAGAGTGAAATGAACGCCGAGGAACGGATTGCGGAGGTCCGGGACGGGGTAAATGTTGGTCCTGAAGGAGCCCGCCGGTTCGTCGCCGTAAAGGTAGAGTCCTTTGAAAGGGACGATGCGGTAGTGTTCCGAGAAGCCGAACTGGCGGGCGATGGTGTCCGCATGCAGCCCGGCGGCGTTTATGATGTAACCAGGGGAGAGGCTGCCCTTGTCGGTGCGCACGGCTCCCCCTGGCAGGGCCTGGAAGTCTTGTCCGAAGACGAGGCGCACGCCTTCAATCTCGGCCTCCTGCCGCATGGCTTCGAGGACGCGCAGGGGGTCTGCCGTAGAGGTGGTGGGCGAGAACAATGCACGTTCGAAGGTTTTAACGCGTGGCTCAATTTTGCGGGCTTCCTCGGCGGAGAGGTCCTCCATCGGGACGCCATTGAGTCGGGCGCGGCGCAGAAGTTCGTCGAGTTGAGGAAGGTCAGCGGCGGTGCGTGCCACGACGAGTTTTCCGCACCGGTTGAGCGGCAGCCCGTGTTGTTCGCAGAAGCTGGTGAGGCTTCGGTTGCCTTCGCGAGTGAAGCGCGCCTTGAGGCTATCGGCGGTGTAGTAGAAGCCCGCGTGTAGGACGCCGCTGTTGCGGCCGCTGGAGTGGAGTCCGAGGGCGCGTTCCTTTTCCAGGACGACCACCTGGGCGCTGGCGAAGCGGCGTTTGATTTCACGGGCGATGCTGATCCCGATGATGCCGCCGCCGATGATAAGAAAGTCTGGATGGTTCATGAATGGTGGAACGGGAGACGCTCCCTTTAGCTTTAGACACTGGACCCCAACAGATCCAGGTCCTGCAGTACGTCCGCCCTGCGACAAAGGGGGGATCAGGACCCTCTGTGGCAACCCGCCGTCACTGATAAGGACTAGCAAAGGCTGTGGTGTGCGTCCATCGCCGGATCCCCTAAAAAGCACCAGTGGGATAAGACCTTTGACTATGGTACAATGCTAGATAAAGAGTGATGCAGCATCTATTTTTACCGACCATGAAATTTATTGACCAGTATCTTGAGGAGTCTTCTCAGATAGTCCGAGGCTTGGATCGGGCTGCGATCCTGAACGTGGTCGGCGTGCTGAAACGCTGCAGGGAGGAAGGGGGGCGGGTTTTCGCTCTTGGCGTGGGTGGAAGTGCCGCCAATGCATCCCATATGGTTAATGATCTGCGCAAGATTACTTTGATCGAGGCTTACGCGCCTACCGACAACGTCTCCGAACTGACGGCTCGAACAAATGACGAAGGTTGGGCGAGTTGTTTTGCCGCGTGGCTTAAGGGGTCCCGCCTCAACGCGAGGGATGTTTTGTTCATCCTGTCCGTGGGCGGTGGAAATTTGGAGCAGAATGTAAGTCCCAACCTGGTGGAGGCTCTCAAGTACGGGGTCAAACTCGGGGCCAAAATTGTAGGCATCGTGGGACGGGATGGAGGTTACACGGCGCAGTGCGCGGACGCCTGCGTGGTCGTCCCGACCGTCAATCCGGCGCACGTCACGCCTCACACGGAGGCCTTCCATGCCGTGGTTTGGCATCTGGTTGTTTCCCATCCTGACCTCAAGGCGGTGCCGACCAAATGGGAGTCCGTTGCAGCGGCAAAGTGAACACAGTTCCGCGAGGGCCATTCCAGATGAAGCCGACCATGCAAGACGCGCAGGAAAAAGTTCCAACACTCCCGGACCTTCAGATCAAAATTTTCTCCGATGGCGCCGATATTGATTCGATTGCCGAAGCCTACCAAGCGGGAGTTGCAAAGGGCTTCACCACAAATCCCTCGCTGATGGCCAAGGCTGGCATCACAAATTACATCGCTTTTGCAAAAGAGGTGCTCAAAATTGTCACCGACTTGCCCGTCTCCTTTGAGGTGTTCAGCGACAATTTTGATGAGATGCGCTATCAAGCGCAAAAAATCCATGCGCTTGGCTCCAATGTGTTCGTCAAAATCCCGGTGACCAACACCAAACGCGAATCTGCCGCGGCGCTGATCCAGGAGTTGCACCGGGAAGGCATCAAATTGAACGTCACGGCCATCCTTTCCTTGAGGCAAGTCCAAGAAGTTTATGCGGTTCTTGACCCTGCGGTTCCCGCGTTCGTCTCTGTTTTTGCAGGCCGGATTGCTGACACCGGGCGGGATCCGTTGCCCCTGATGAAAGCGGCCCTTGAGGTGCTTCGCCCCAAACCCAAAGCAGAGCTTTTGTGGGCGAGTCCGAGGGAGGTGTTCAACCTGATGCAGGCTGAAAAGATGGGCTGCCACATAATAACGATCACACCGGACCTTCTGGCGAAGGCTTCTAAATTCGGCATGGATTTGGAAGACCTGTCCCTGGATACCGTCAAAATGTTCTATAACGACGCCCAGAAGAGCGGCTTCAAGATCGCCTAATCTCCCTGCCATGATTATCACGCGGACACCCTTTCGAATCACCTTGGGCGGCGGCGGGACGGACTTGCCATCCTTCTATGAGCAGCACGGCGGGTTTGTTTTCACGATGGCGATCAACAAGTACATGTTCATTTGCTTGAACAAGCGCTCGGTGGCCGACAAGAAGATCGTAATCCGCTACAGCCAGGTGGAGACGGTGGATTCCCTAAGCGAGATCAAACATCCCTTGGCACGGGAAGCGCTAAAGCTGCACGGTCTCAACGAAAACATAGAACTGACCAGCATCGCGGATATGCCTGGAAAGGCCGGGTTGGGTTCCTCGGGCGCGTATCTTGTGGGGCTTCTCACAGCCATCCGAGCGTACAAGAATCAGTCGGCTTCGGCGCATACGATTGCCGAAGAGGCGTGCCACATTGAGATGAACCTCTTGAAAGAGCCGGTGGGGAAGCAGGACCAGTACATTGCGGCGCTGGGAGGTTTCCAGGTTCTTGAAATCGACAAAGGCGGAAGGGTGCAGACCCGCGCCGTCCCCGTGGATTTTGTCACTGCCAATGAACTGGCGGCCAAGTGCCGCGTTTACTACACAGGGGTGCAGCGCTCTGCGACGGCGATTCTCAGGGAGCAAGACTCGGCCGCGAAGGCGGGGGGTGGGGCGGATAAAAATGCCGTCATCGAAACGCTGCTGGCGATCAAGGAGATCGGAGCCCGGATTGAACACGCCTTTTTGGACAGGGATTTGGACGCCTTCGCTCGGCTTACGGACGAGCACTGGCAGCAGAAGCGCCGCCTGGCACCTGGCGTGAGCATCAGTTCGGTGGACGAGCTTTACGACGTGGTTAAAAAGCGCTTTGGGGTGTTGGGCGGAAAAATCATCGGCGCGGGAGGAGGAGGTTTTCTGATGCTCTACACGCCCCACCCCGGGCGCGAACTGGATGAATTCATGGCGGGACACGACATGCCCCGGGTGAGCTATTTCCCGTCTGCCCAGGGATCACGAGTGGCGAGTGACCTGACAACCTTTGATGATTTTGGGGGTTGATGGGCGGGACTGAGTTTCAATGGGAAAGCAACATGAGCCAGATCACAAAAATTTCCACGGTGACTCCTGTCTACTCGGGGGAGGGTTACCTCCGTCTGCTCGTGGAATCGCTTGCATCACTCCGAGCAGAATGGAGTCGACTGGAGTTCCCCTGCCAGTTGGAAGAAAGCATATTTGTTGATGATAATGCCATAGACGGCTCGGCGTCAGTTCTGGAAGCTCTCTCGAAGGAATACCCTTGGGTGCGGGTTATTACCAACTCTCGGAACTTCGGCCAGCATCCCGCAACCATCGCTGGTATTCTGCATTCCTGCGGAGACTGGGTGGTAACTTTGGACGAAGATTTGCAGCATGATCCAACTCATATCGCTCAAATGTTGGAGTGTGCCGTTGGAAAGGGGTTGGATATCGTTTACGCACGCCCAGAAGCCCCCGTACACCAGTCGCGCTTCCGCGATCTGAGTTCTGTGGGTTTCAAACTAATGCTCGTGGCGCTAACGGGGAACAGGAACATTACCCACTTCAACAGTTTCCGCCTGCTTCGCGGTGGAGTTGCGCGCAGCGCTGCCAGCGTTTGTTCGCACGAAACTTACTACGACGTCGCCCTGACGTGGTTCACTCACCGCATAAACTCCGTCACGTTTCCAATGAAAGATCTGCGTTTCATTCGAACCGGCGCGACGGGCTATTCTCTCCCTAGACTTTTGGGGCATGCCAGGCGCATGGTGATCTCCTCTCAGGCGAAGATCCTTCGCCTTGGCGCATTGATCGGATTTACGGTGATGGCGGTTGATCTTGTGTTTGGTGTGTGGATTTTCTTTCAATATCTCACCCAGAGCGAATCCCTTATTCCCAAAGGCTGGGCCTCTCTTTTTCTCGCTGCCCTCTTCTTTGGTGGTCTGTCGATTACCATGCTTAGCGTTATCCTGGAGTACCTGACCGGTGTTGTGTTGCACATTCAGGGTAAACCAACGTTTTTCCTGATCGATCGCAGTGCTGACGCAGGGCTCGCCAGGTTTTTTGCCCGTTGCGGACCGTGAAAATTTTGTTGATCAAGGATAGCGTTGGTCTAACACACGGCTTGCATCTTATTGCGGTATTTGGGGTGGGACTCGTTGGGCATGCCATTTGCGTTGAGTTGGCGCGGGCAGGCGCACGGTGCGCGTTAGATGTCCCCGTGAACTGGAGCACCCCTCTCTCTGTGGAGGACGCGGTGTGTCGGATCTGCGAAGCCGCACACTCGGCTGCCGAAGAAAGTGTATTACCCCTGCGAATCTCGGTTGTTTGGGCCGCTGGAAGCGCAGGGTTTCAGTCCCCAGAGGCTGCGCACGTGCTCGAGTTGGAACATTTGAAGGCAGTGCTTTCTTTGGGCGAACGGCTTGCCCATGCGGGGCCGATGTGGGCGAGGCGTTTTTTCTTAATAAGCTCCGCAGGCGGTCTGTTTGAAGGCCAGAGCAACGTTGGACCCGAAAGTATCCCTAAACCTTTGCGGGCGTACGGCAGCTTTAAACTCCTGCAGGAGAATGCACTAAATTCAACCGGGGGATTCCAGACTTCCTTTGTTTATCGTCCCAGCACCATATACGGTCACTCTCCCAAGGGCCGCTTAGGACTGGTCTCCGCCCTCCTTTTGAACGGCATCCGCCGCCGAGTCAGTACCATTTCAGGGAATGCGACCACGCTCCGCGACTACGTGTTGAGCGGAGATGTGGGCAGGTTTATCGCGGCGGAAATTCTCACGCCGGGAGAAATTAAGGGTCCCTGTGTACGCTTCCTCGTGTCGGGAAAGCCTTCTTCCATCTTAGAAATCACGCGGGTTGTTGAAGAGTTGCTATGTCGGAAGCTCTATTTGTCCTATGCGTTAATGCCGCAGAATGCACTCCATAACACATACAGCCGAACCGCCGTTCCTCACAATTGGCGCTCTGCCAGTATACGGGAGGGCATACAGACGGTGCTGCGTAATTTAATCAGTTGAAAGACGACCTGAATGGAAACGTATGGCTCGAAAACAAGTTACTTTTCGTCATTCACCGATCAGACATTGCGTCAGCGTTGAACACCCTTGATAATTTGAGAAATTGATGTCCGATTCTATGGGGAAGAAATATTTTATTACTGGCGGCGCTGGCTTTATAGGTGCGCATTTAACAAATCGTCTATTGAGCCTGGGGCACGAAGTCACGGTTTTCGACAATTTTTCGAATGGGTTTCGCTGGCATTTTGGCGCTAATGAAAGTCACTCGCGGCTCAACATTGTTGAGGCGGATCTTCTTGATGCAGAAAGGCTGGAATCGGAGATTTCTGGACACGAGGTGGTTTTTCATTTTGCCTCGAATGCAGATATAGCACGTTCATCGGTGGACCCAGACATCGATTTTACCATTGGAACACTTTTGACTCGGAGCGTTCTTGAAGCCATGCGCAAAACGGGCGTCAAGCGTATTGCTTTCACCTCAGGCAGCGGCGTGTATGGCGACGTGCCGCAGACTCCCATTCCGGAGGATTACCCAAAAATGATCCCTGTTTCCACGTATGGGGCGCAGAAGTTGGCGAGCGAGGCGCTGATTTCCGCATACAGTTTCATGTTTGATATGCACGGGATGGTATTTCGTTTCGCTAATGTCGTCGGCCCGCAGCAGACCCATGGCGTTGCTTACGATTTTCTACGCCGGCTGGCCAGAGATCCGTCTCGGCTGAAAATCCTGGGAGATGGAACGCAGAACAAACCCTACGTTCATGTTCAGGATGTTGTTGATGCATTCCTTCTCATTGAAGGTGATTTTCGGGGAGGTTATGAATACCACAATGTCGCCTCTGAGGACGCGTTGACCGTGCGTGAAATCGCAGACATCGTTTGCACGGAGATGGGTTTGGGGAGCATTCCTTACGATTTCACAGGAGGGAACCGCGGCTGGAAGGCTGATGTTCCTTTTTACAGGCTCAATACCGAAAAAATCCGCGCCCGTGGCTGGAGGAATCAATTCAATTCAAGGCAGGCCGTTGCCGATTCGGTGGCTAGTATGTTCCATGACATCCAAACAGGAAAAATCGCCCCCGCCCTCTGAGGATTAAATTCTTCTCACCAACCTCCGCTCCGGAGTATTTTTTCTTCAATGCAGGTTGTCATCTTATCTGGAGGACTGGGCACTCGGCTGCGGTCTCTGGCACCGAATATCCCAAAGGCGATGGTTCCCGTGGCGGGACGGCCTTTCGTGTATCACCAGCTCGCTATGCTGAAGCAGCAGGGCTTCACGGAGATTTTAATGTGCGTTGGTTATCTTGGTGATCAGATTCAATCTGAACTTGGCGATGGGTCTTCGCTAGGGGTTTCCATCCGCTACGCATGGGAGTCTGAGGGGGTTCTTTTGGGAACAGGAGGCGCTCTGGTGAACGCATTGCCCAAACTCCAAAACCATTTTCTTGTGATGTACGGAGATTCCTACCTCCCAATCGATTTTAAACGAATGGCAGAATGGATTCAGGAGAAGCACATTTCATCAGCTATGAGTGTTTTCCGAAATGAAGGCCGTTGGGACCACAGTAATACTCAGGTGAAAAGTGGACTGGTCTCTTTTTATTCAAAAACAGCGCTCCCCGGTGAGTGTAATTTTATAGATTACGGGCTGTTGTTTTTCCACAAGGAAACGATTCTAAAATATTTGGGCCACCCAATGCCATTGGACTTATCAACGATACAAAAGCAGTTGGTCGAGGCTCACGAAATGGCTGCCTACGAAGTTAAGGAACGTTTTTATGAGGTTGGAAAACCCGAGGGGTTGGCAGAATTAGAGTCTTTCCTTGGAAGACAGAATTCGCCTTCAGTGTTGCCATGATCAGGCCTAGTTTAAGTCCCGCAGTCCAAACGGCTGCCGTGTTTGTAGACCGGGATGGTACGCTCAATGAAATGGTGTTTGATCCAGTCCACGGCACTCTGGATTCGCCAAGACGTTCAGCACAGGTTGTCGCAATGAGGCACGCGGGCGCATTTTTAGAGGGGCTTCGTGCCTTGGGATACAAAATCGTCGTTGTGACCAACCAGCCAGGACTCTCAAAGGGGACTTTGACGAACGATGATTTAGTGAGCGTAAATGATCGCCTGAGCCAGGTCGTGCAACCGGGTGCTTGGGATTCGCTGCGGTTTTGTCCTCACCATCCAGAGTATGGGGGAGACTGTAATTGCAGGAAGCCAAAGCCCGGAATGCTCACAGAAACCTCGGAAACTTACGGAATCGACTTGGGAAAGAGTTGGATGGTAGGAGATGGGTTGGTAGATATTCAGGCGGGCAAGGCCGCCGGCTGCCGCACGGTTCTTGTTACAAAATTAACAATGAATATGGCGGAACGCTTTTTCGACTTCACCGGAGCCGAACCTGATTTTATTGCGGCGGACTTGTTAGCGGCTCTGGATATCATCCGCGCGAATCACCGAGCGTCAACTTCCTGTGATTAAACTACCATCAGATGTCCTGTCGAGTTAGCCTGCAAGCATGTTGAATGTATTTCCATGGTCGACTTGTACGTCAAATTAATAGATGAATCTCCATAAGCTCATTCGCTCCTTTCTGCCCCGGGAGTTGAACATTCCTAGAAATCTTCCTCAAAGATTGCTTAGCAAACTTGGCTATTTCAAGTTTCGCACACGCATTGCCGCGGAGGGCGCGAACGTACGGGACCTTGATTTATACCAGCCTCTGTATTCCCCTTGGGAGGGTGATGCCGCTTTCATGAAGCACTTTGACGCAGTGCGGGGACACACGCTAGTGAGTCCCGACCGCTGCTGGATCTTGCTCAGCCTGATGAGGCACGCCCTTAACTTACAAGGGGACTTTGCGGAAATGGGAGTCTTCAAAGGGGGCACGGCTCTGTTGGCCGCCCGTGTCCTTGCCGAGGCACAAGATCGACGCCCTCTGCATCTTTTCGACAGTTTCGAAGGAATGCCTGAAACTTCGGCGGGCGAACCGTATGTCAGGGGGGACTTCGGGCAAACGTCGGAGGCCGCCGTCAGGAATTTAGTCTTACCGACAAACGCAAATACGCACCTGCACGTCGGATTTATTCCAGATACCTTCCGAGGTTTGGAGATCCCGCATTTAGCCTTTGCGCACATTGATGTGGACCTTTATCAAAGCGTGCTGGATTGCGTGAAATATGTTTATCCGAGACTTTCGCAGGGAGGAATCATCGTCTTTGACGACTACGGTTTTCCAGGATGTGTCCGAGCGCGGGAGGCCGTTGACTCGGCGTTTTCAGCGCTCCCGGAAAAGCCCATTTATCTGCCAACTGGGCAGGCGGTGGTGATTAAGTTAAAGCCCACTCACGCATGAACACCCCTGGCGCCTGCGATCTGTCCATCGTTATACCCGTGTTCAACGAGGAGGAGAATCTCCCTGAATTTTTCCGCCGAGCCACCCCTGTCATTGAAGATATTTCTAAGAATTATGAAATTATTTTCGTGATGGATCCCTGCAAGGATCGGACAGAAGAAATATTAAGGGCAGTGGCTACGGAGAATCCCAAAGTAAAAGTGATCAAGTTTTCACGCCGTTTTGGGCAGGCCATGGCGATCCTCGCTGGGTGCCAGTATTCCTCTGGCGAAGCCGTCATTGTAATGGATGTGGATCTTCAAGATCCGCCTGAATTAATCCCTGAAATGTGGCGTGAGTATAAGAACGGAAACGACGTGGTCATGCTCCAGCGGACCACGCGCGACGGCGAGACCTGGATCCGGCGCACCTTGGCCGCGTTTGGTTATGCGCTTATCAATCGGATCGCAGAAGTGGATATTCCCCGCAATGTCGGGGAATTCAGGCTCATGAGCCGCCGAGTTGTGGACGAGCTTAACAGGCTTAAAGAGTGCCACGGCTTTCTCCGGGGCCTGGTGGCGTTCGTCGGCTTCAAGCAGAAGATCATTCAATTTGACCGGCCAGCTCGACACGCTGGCGTGACCAACTACAGCGCAGTCATTCCGAGCATCCGAAACGGCCTGCATGGGCTGGTCTGTTTTTCGAGTGCACTGCTCAAACTCAGTACCACGGTGGGACTTCTATCGGCTGCGGGTGCCTTCTTACTGGCTTTCCTTTATGCTGTGGTGCAACTCTTGAAGCAGCCGTTCCCCATAGGAAATCCAACGATTGTAATTTTGGTGCTGTTTTTGGGGGGGATACAATTGATCAGCCTTGGAATCATCGGGGAATATATATCGAGAATATACGAAGAAGTTCGGGCGAGGCCTAAATTTATTGTCGACTATGCTTTGGGTCTCACGATGCCGAAACGCTGATCTTCTTTTTCCCTTCTTGCTTGTGAAATCTTTTGACCACTCATCAAAGGGCGGCCAGAGTCTATTTGTGCATTTCAGCGGACTTCTTAAGTTTATTGATAAGGGTCCCATTCGCGGGCCTGATTTCAGGCTTCAAAAGCCCGCCGCATGATTTTCCTTTCCCTCTCCCTATTCGGCCAGTAGTGCAGTCCTGACAGACCCTGTTTACACTGCATTCGGAGAGCGTACACTGGTGGACATTTTATTTTAGGAGCCGACGCAAGCAACCATGAGAACCGGAGCTTTTGGGGAACAAG
>QQND01000071.1 GCA_003402745.1 Verrucomicrobiota bacterium | reverse complement strand
TTGCCGCAGGCCGGTGAGCGCGTTGAAGAGAGTGCTTTTCCCGCAGTTCGGATTTCCGGCGATGGCGATTCGGCGAAGGCCTGGCGCGGGGAGTTCCTCGGAGGGTGCTTGTGGGATGGATACCGCGGGTGGGAGCGGGAGGGGCGCCGCGGGTGTGATTGGGAGGGGCGTTGCGGGTGTGAGCGGGAGGGGCGCTGCGGGTGTGAGCGGGAGGGGCGCTGCGGGTGGGAGCGGGAGGGGCGCTGCGGGTGTGAGCGGGGACTGCTTTACGGGTTCGGAGGCGGAGGCGGCCTCCTGCACTTTGAAAAGATTGACGTACAGAGGCGCTTCCTTTGTCTGCGCTTCTTTTTCGGGTGCTTCCTTCGTAGCAGCCGGTCTCCTGACCCGTTTTGCAGAGTCCGGACTTGGCGGCAGCATGATTTTAATCCGCTCTGGAAACGACCTTTCTTGCCTCATTGCTCAAGGATAAAAGTGTTACAAAGGCTGGACTAAGATCCCCTGGGCTTCGGCCTTGCGCAGCGAAAGGTGATACCCTCGCACTTTTACTTCCACGGGATCCCCCATCGGGGCGAAACGCACCAGTTGGCACTCGGCCCCCTTTGTGAGTCCCATTTCCATGAGGCGCTGCCGGATTTCGGCTTCGAGGACAAACCCCGTCACCCTCGCCCGTCCACCCACCGCAAGTTCCGCCAGGGTTTCCGCGCTCATGCCGCGACCGTTTCCACCAACACCCGCGCCCCCAATTCCCGGCCAAGGGCCAGACGAACTCCGTAAAGAGAACAAAGAATGGCGGAGCCGTCGGTGAGTTTGCGGACTTCGGAAAGTTCGCAGAAGCCCATTTCCCGCAGTCGCAGGCAGTCCTCGGAACAGGCGGAGAGCGCGAGAATTCTCAGGCGCTGGCCGCAGGCGGCGGAGCAAAGGGTAAGGGGAACCTTGGCGGCTGACATGGGGTGACGTTACTGATAATGAGATTCAGTCGCAATAAAAAACATTCGAAAAAAGGGCCTGCCCACCTCTCCTGCTTTGCCCTACTAATAAGACATGCGCTCTCTGAGAACTTTCTCGGTCTTTTTCCTATGGCTCGCGCTTTTTGTGGCGCAAATCGCCCTGCCTTTCGAACTTTTCGCAGCGACGTGCAGCTCCTGTTCGGGTTCCGGGACTTCGAGTCTCATCTGTTCGTTCTGCAAGGGCAGCGGGAAAAGTGGGGCCTTCAAGTGTTCCTTTTGCAATGGGAAGATGTTTAGTAAGTGCGGCAGTTGCGGGGGCAGCGGCCAGACTTCATCCGGGAGCCGCCCCGGGGTGCCGGCCCCGCCCGCGGCGCAGGAGTGCGGAACCTGTCGGGGTTCGGGAACCTCGAGTTTTTCGTGTTCCTTCTGCAAAGGCAGCGGAAAAAGCGGGGGCTTCAAGTGTTCCTTTTGCAATGGAAAAATGTTCGGCAAGTGCCTGAGCTGCAACGGAACCGGCCGCAAGTGATTTTGACTCCGAGTTCATTCAGGAATTTAGATTTTAGCCATGATCTACCAAAAGCTTCAGACCGCCCTCGTTCTCGGCGGCGCCCTCGGTGCGGGCGCCCTGGCCGGGTGGCTGGGACAAGAGCCGCTCCCGAGCCCGGTCCTCCCCGCTGCCGCGCCAACTTCGGTGGAGTCCGTGGCAGGGGGGCTTCCTGAAAATGCAGAGGGTGCCGCGCCCGCCGCGCCGCTGGCCAATCAGTCGGTGCCGGAGCGGTTTGGGGATTTCGACCTTCAAAAACAGACTGAGGTGCTCGTGCGCCTGGAAAATAAGTTGGGCAAGGACGGCGCGGCGTCCGCCCTTCTGGTGCTGGCTAAAATCGCGCAGCAACTTTCGGCTGAGCAAGCGGCCGCTCTGTTAGAGGCTTTTCCGGCTGGCAAAATTGAGAACGAAGAAGTGCGCCGGTTTCTGGCGGAGCGTCTGGCGGCAGAGGATCCGCAGCGCGCTTTGGAGTTGGGTAAAAAGTTGGGGGATGGAAAGTTGCTGAGTGCCGCGGTGGCGGCGCTGGGTGAGAAAAACGCGGCTCAGGCGCTCCAGGCGGTGGCGGACCTTCCTGAAAAACAGCGCAAGGAGGTTCTGGAGCGGTTTCTGAGCCAGCGCGAGGGCAGCCGGTTCGGGGGCTCTGTGGACGAGGTCGTGGCGGTGCTTAAACAGAATCCGACGATTTTGTCCTCCGGCGCCAGCGGCTTGCTCGGCAACATGCTGGCGGAAATGGCCTTGAGAAATCCGGCTGAAGCGCTTGCAAGGGTCCAGAGCCTGGCTGCAGAAATTTCCTCCGCAGCCAAGGCAGATCCCAACGACCACAGCTCGGGCCCGCAGGCCGTTTCGCACGGCATGTGGCAGGGGCTTCTGGGCGAACTGCGGACGCGGGACCCACGGGCGGCTTCTGAGTTTTTCGACTCCATTCCCGACGCCGCAAAAACGTCCTGGATGTTTCCGGAGGAGGCACTCTACCGGTTTCGGGAGGGCGGGGTGGACGCGGCTATTGCGCTGGCAGAAAAGCAGAGCAACGAGGATTTTACAAAAAGGGCCGCAAGCGGAGTGTGGTGGGGCTTTGCGCAGCAGGACCGTCCGGCGGCGCTGAGCTGGATTGAGTCGCTGCCCGAGGGCGCCTTCCGCCAGGGGGTGCTCCGTTCGGTAATGATGGACTCCTGGTTGCAGTCCATGAACTGGGGAAGCGATCGGACTGCGATTGAGGCGGGGGCAGCCCTGCTTTCAAAAAACTCCCAATTAGATTATTATGCTTCGCTTATGAGCGACCGGCGCTTCGGGGGAATGGGGTCGTCCCCTTCAGAAATCATCGCGATGCTGCCCCTCTCTGAGGGTGAAAAACTTGAACTCTACCGGCGGATCGCTCCCATCAAGGCGCCGTAGCCAGGACCCCGTGATTTCAAAAAAGTCCGCTTCCGCCTTCGCCCCCCATGATGCCCTTCCGTTTCTTGGTTCCGCTCAGTCTCGTTTTTGCCGCCGCCGGTTTTGCGGGGGTGTATTTTCCGGGCAACGCCCGAACCCAGGCCGCGGCGCAAGCGCTGGCTTCAAGTGATCCGGCCAATGATCCGGCTCAATGTGAATCCTGCAAACACACGCCCTCCAACCGTTTTTCGATGCTGGCGGCCGGCGGGACGGCCCCTGTAAAAGCGTTGAAATCTCTGTCGGATTTGGTCAGCGAGGCGAGGAGTTCGGAGTCTTCTTCCGCTGGCGCGCGCTGGAAGGTGATGGAGGTGATGGGGAGCATGAACGCTGGAGAATTGGAGAGGCTCATCGAAGGCGCACTGGACCTGAGCACCCTTTTTAAATCGCAGTCCTTCGAGTTTGAGTTCGCGGTGCGGCGTCTTGTGGAGCTGGAGCCGCAAAAGGCTGCGGATCTCTGGGCGAAGAACGCCTCGCTGCGCCCAAAGGCTGATCTGTTTTTAAACCGCTGGGTGAAAAAAGATCCCGAAGCGTTTGCGGCCTGGAGCCTCAGCCAGCCCCGCGAGCTCCAGCAGGCGAGTGCCTCGGCGCTCGGCGCCTTTGCAAAGGATGCCCCCGAGAAATTCGCCTCCGTGGCGGCGCAGTTTGGGCAGTCTCCAGCAGGCCCCTCCGGAGCGAGCAGCGCGATTGCCGGAATGCTCGAGCGTGAGGCCGGCGCGCCTGAAAAGGGCTTTGCTTATGCGCAGACGCTGCCGGAAGGCCCGTTGCGCGATGCTGCCCTGATGGAAATGCTCAAGTGGCCCGGAGCCAATGCCTATGCCAATCCTGCGGTGGCCAGTGCGCTCGCGCAGGCCGACCCAGAGGTTGCCAGGCGCCTGGGCCGCGAATTATCCAAGAACGCCGGCGAGTTGCCGGTCGGGCCCGCCCGTGAAAGCGCGTTTACAGCCGCCTTGCGTGAGCAATCGGGGGCGGATCCCGCCGCCGCCGCCAAGCGCCTGGAGTCTCTTGCCGGGTCGGTCGACTACGCGCCCGCCGTGCGCGGGTTTGTGGAAGCCACCGTGCGCAAAGATCCCGCCACCGCCCTAGAGTGGGCCCTGAGCATCGACCCCTCGGCCTCCCTCCAGCGCAGTTCCGCCTTGGAACGCGCCGCCTCCGCGTGGTTCAAGGCGGATGCCGCGGCAGCCCGCGCCTGGGCGGAAACGGCGCCTCTTTCCGACGCCGAATACTTCCAGCTCACGGGCCGGGCGCGCGCGCGCTGAGGCGCCGTTTGGATCTTTGTGGGTGCCGGTCGCCGCTTCTGGTTGCGCGGTTTTCGGGGACGGTTGCCTGTGGTGCCCGGGCGATAGACGCCTGCTTTTCTCGAGGTTGGGGTCTGGATTGGAGACGTTTCGCGCCTCAAATACTCCGGTGGCACCCGCGGCGGCTTTCGTCTAACCTGCCCCGGTGCCTGCCGCCCCTGATTCTGAAACCATCTTTTCTTCCAAACTTCGCAACGCCTGGGAGGCCGCGACGTTTGTCAAACTCACCCTCAGCGCCCCAGAGGGAGACGCGGAGGCAGCCTCCCCGCGCAAACTCAAGGCTCGCCCCGTGGAACTCAAGGACGGACGCCGCCTTTGCCTCGTGGAGGCCTTCCAGACTCGGGAAATCACCCGAAACCATCCTCCGCAGGAAGGACTGAAGCTTCTTTCTGAGGCTTTTGCGAAAGGGTTTTCAAGGGCCCATCTCTTCACCACCACCGGCGACTTTCAATTCCGGCGCGAATCCTCCGGCCAAGTCAGCGTCCGCGCCTCGCGTCCCGCCTTCACCCAGGGCCCCGACCTTGGCCACGACAAACAGCGCCAACCTGCGCAGGATGCCCTCGCCCGGGCACCCTTTCTCCAGCGTCTGGGGGTGACCAACTCCGAAGGCGCCCCGCGTCCAGGTATGGCGGGGAAACTTCGGCAGGTGCAGCGCTTTGTGGAAATTCTCGGCCATCTGCTCGAGGACTGGGGCTGGGACGCCTCCCGGGTGTTGCAAGTCGTCGACATGGGGGCAGGGAAGGGCTACCTCACTTTTGCGCTAGCCTATGCCTTTCAGCAACGGGGCTGGGAGGCTGTGGTCACCGGGGTGGAGGTCCGCCCAGAACTGGTGGAAAACGCCAACACCGCCGCTTGGGAGTTGGGATTTTCCGGCCTCCACTTTGTCGCAGGGAGCATCGGCCAGTGGCAGCCGGCCGGTCCGGTGGACGTTTTGGTGGCCTTGCACGCGTGCAACACTGCCACCGACGACGCCCTGTTTCAGGGCATTCAGTCTGGCGCGGGACTGCTGGTGACGTCTCCGTGTTGCCATCAGGAGCTTCGGCATCAAATGCATATTGCGCACCCATTGATTCCAGTCTCAAAACACGGCATCTTGCAGGAAAGACAGGCGGAGATTCTCACGGATGCGCTCCGAGCGCATTTGCTTGAAATCCGGGGGTACGACGCCCGTGTTTTTGAGTTCGTCGAGCCGGAGCATTCCGGCAAAAACCTCATGCTTGCCGGGGTTCGGCGTGGTGTCGGCGGCCGTCCTGTGGAAGTGCTGAGGTCCGAACTGGCGGCGATGTGCGGTGCCTTTGGGTTGCGCTCGCAGCGCCTCGCCGGGTTGCTGGAGGAGGTGCTCTCGTGAGCCTTTGGACGCCTGATGAAATGAAGACCCTCACCCGGTTGCGGGAAGGGTTTTTGACAGGGACCGCCGGCGCCTCCGACTACTGGAAGGGCGAGGGGGAGCTTTCCTTGTACGAGCGCACGTTCGCGCAGCGCATCGCGTGGAAGTGGGATGCTGTCCTCAATGAATTAGCGCTTCGACTCTGGGCGCCCCCCTCGCGCCGTCTTGTGGACTGGGGGTGTGGGACAGGAATTGCCACGCGCCGGACTCTGGAGCAGTGGCCTGACCAATTTGAAACCCTCGCGCTCTCAGACCGTTCGCCGCAGGCCCGCGCTTTTGCGGTCGGCCGACTGCGGGAGGCGCATCCTGGAAGAATCGCCCGGGCCCTGGCTCCCGAAGAAACTGACTGTGCGGGGGCGGTGGTGCTTCTCAGTCACGTGCTCACGGAATTGAGTGCGGACCAACTCCGGCGGGCGCTTTCCCAGTGGCGGAACGCGGCGGCGCTAATCTGGGTGGAGTCCGCCACCCGGGAGAATGCGCGACGGCTGGTGTCGGACGTGCGGGAGCCGTTGCTTGCGGCGGGGTGGAAGGCGGTGGCGCCCTGCACGCACTGCGGGGCGTGTCCTTTGTTGCGCACGGAGCATGAAAGGCATTGGTGTCATCATTTTGCGCGTGTCCCTTCGGACGTGCACCAAGACTCGGCGTGGCGGGAGCTCTCCAAAAAGCTGAACGTGGATTTAAGGGTGTTACCGTACAGTTTTGTCGTTTTGGAGCGGGAGTCCGCCCGGGAGCCGGAGGACGGTTGGTCTCGAGTGATTGGGACGCCGCGGGAGTTGAAGGGACATTTGAAGGTGCTGGCCTGCGATGCGGGTGGGGTGGGGGACTGGGTGTTGCAGAAGCGCGACGCGCCCGAGCTCTACAAAGAGTTGCGCAAGGGGGAAAGCCTGCCGCTGCACCGCTGGCGGGTGGAGGGGGGGCGCATCACGGGCGAAGTTTAAACGTCCGGTGCAGCGGGTTTGTTGCGGAGCAACGGGCCGGCGTCACCCTCACGGGAGGCGGCTCGCGGGGTGGGTTAGCGGGCGATTTTCGGGAGGTACTTTTCGGGGTGGGCGTGGAATTTTTTAACGCACGGTTCACAGCAGAATTTGACCTCCTGGCCGTTGTAAGTTTCGGTGATGATGTCGCCCATGGCGCCGAGTTTGTTGCCGCTCACGAGACAGACTTTCAGGGGGTAGGGCTTGGTGCTGGAGGCCGTGGATTTTGGGGTGCTGCAGCCGGTGACAAGAAGGAGCAGCAGGGTGGAGCACAGGAGTTGTTTGAGTTTCATGGGATTTAATGCGGTTGGTTTTTGTGGAAAAAGCCGGGGTTTAGAAGTGGAAGGTGAGGCCGGCGCCAAGGCCGTACTGGGTGTGGTATGCGGCGGTTGCCGAAAGCCTCTTCGTGATGGCGTAGGAGGCCGTCACCGCCTCCTCCCAGCGCTGCCGGGTGTCGTAACGGGCGCGGAGATGGAGCGTCAACCGGGGCGTGAGCTGCAGTTCCTTGCTCAACTCCAGCCGGAGCGCGCCTTTTCCATCGACGGTTCCCGTGGCAGTCACCAGGTAGGGCAACCGATACCACCCGCCAAGCAGCGGCCGGTTTCCGCCGGGGGCCTGGTTGCTCAAACGCATTCCGGCCAGCGCCCCGAAGTTTTCCGTGGTGTAGTGCTCGTAGAGGATGTCCGTCTCGTATTCCACTTTGCCCTCGGTGTGCCGCCAGCCGAGTTCCCAAGGAACCAGCAAACTGTGGCGTCCTGACTGGATTCGGGCGGTTCCCTCTGAGGCGCTGGAGAGGACGCTAAAATCCGCGAAAGCGTAGTGCATCGCCATTGCGTGTTCCCCCAGATGAGGGGGGCTTTGGGTCTGGGTCTGGGGGGATTCCCCTGCCGGTTCGTAATGCACAACCCGAGCCATGCCCTCCATCATGTGGTACAAAATGTGGCAGTGGAACATCCAGTCGCCCTGTTCGTTGGCTTCGAACTCAACCGTGCGGCGGCTCATGGGGGGGACATCCACGGTGTGTTTGAGCGGGGCGAAATCCCCTTGTCCGTTGAGGAGGCGGAAGAAGTGTCCGTGCAAATGGATGGGGTGGTGCATCATGGTGTCATTCACGAGTTCCAGGCGCAGAATTTCCCCGCGTTTGACGGGGATTAGGCTTTCTTCGTCGATAGTTTTGCCGTTAAAGGACCAGAGGTAACGCTGCATGTCCCCGGTCAGGTGGAGCTCCAGGGTGCGCCTCGGGAGGGTGTTCAAAAAAGCCGTTTTATCAAGCGCTTGCAACTGCCGGTAGGGCGAGAGCGGGCGTTCCTCGGCCCCGGCGCCGGGGGAGGGGGTGGAACCGGATTGCGGGGCTTTTCGGGCTGCGGGGAGGGGGCTTTCCATGGGGCTGTCGCTTTCCTCCATGGCGGCGTTGAGGACGTCCTCCATGCTGTAGAGGTTGGGTTTTGGAACCTCGGGAGCCTTGTGGAGCGGGCCGTTCCCCACGGTGGCGCAAGCACTGCCGGACCCATCCTGCGCGGTGGCCCGTATCTCCCAGGAGCCGCTGGGGGGGATGGTGAGAAGCAGGTCGTAGGTCTCCGCAATCCCAATGAACAGACGTTTCACGGGAGTGGGCCGCACGGGGGGGCCGTCGGCAGCGACGATGGTCAGGGGGCCTGTGGCGGATTCTACGTAAAAGTAGGTGGCGGCCGAGCCGTTGATAAGACGCAGACGGAGGGTCTCCCCGGGATGACCGCTGACGGGGAAATGGCGCTTCCCGTTGATGAGGAAGGCGTCATAAGCGATGTCGGAAACATCCATGGGCGGCATGCGGGATTTCTCCCGTTTGAGGTAGTTTTTGAGGTTCCCGGTTTTGAGGGCTCCAGAAAGGGACTGTGCAGTGCCTTTTTTGATGCCATACCAACGCGTTCCCCGTTTCAGGGAGCGGAGAATTTCGTCTGGGTTCTCATCGCTCCAGTCCGTCAGAACCAGCACCTGTTCGCGGTCGGCCTTGGGAAGGACGCCTTCTCTGGGTTCGATGACGATGGAGCCCAAAACGCCCCTCTGTTCCTGCAACCCGGTATGGGAGTGGAACCAGTAGGTGCCAGACTGCCGCAGCGGAAATTCGTAGGTGAAGGTTGTTCCTGGGGCGATGGGCGGGGTGGTGAGGTGAGGCACGCCGTCCTGATTGTTGGGGACCAGAAGCCCGTGCCAGTGCAGCGAGGTTTCCTCGTGTGCGAGTCGGTTGTGGACGTGAATCCGGGCGGTGTCTCCCTCCTTAAAGCGGAGGGTGGGGCCTGGCACCGTGCCGTTGATGGTTAGGGCGCGCACCGGGCTGCCGGCGGGCGAGAGGATTTCCTCGGCGATTTCGAGATCCACCTCCACCACGCGGCCGCTTGGGCGAAACGGGGGCGGCTCCTGTCTGGGAGGAGCGGGATTGGATATCCCAACTTTGGATATCCCAACTTGCTGGGGCGCAGCGAGAGGGGCCGGCCGAGAGCTCAAAACATGGGCGTCGTGGGCCTGCGTGGCGGGCAGGAGGGTGGTGAGAAAAAGAACAAAAAAGAGAAAGGAGGTTTTCATTGCGAAACCAGAGGCTGCAAGTGGGTTGGTTTTTTCGCTAAGGCGGCGGGTTGGGAGGAACGCGCCGTGTTTGAAGGGTGGGAAGAGAGTTACCAAGCCCGTCGACCCTTGGAAAATACGGCCGCGGTGAGAACCGGGAGGAATGCGTTGAGAGAGCGACCGGAAGGCAGCGGGAGGAGATTTCTCCCTTGGGATGTACCCCTCGGATGTACCCCTCGGATTTTCTCCTCAGCCGCTTTATTACTCGAGGGGGCTGGGCGCAATTCGTCTGTCCAAGACCGCGCTCAGGTCTGAAAAGTGCAGTGCAGAATACGGCGTTCCACGGCATGGGCCGGACTGACACAGAGGGATTGCAGGAGGCACGCCTTGAGCGCGGCGAGGGCGCGCAGATTGCGGACGAACGACTCCAGTCCTGCAAGAACCCAGGTGATTTCAGGCACGAGGCTCTTTGATTGCGCTGCCGTGTTTGCCGGAAAATCCGAGGGGGCAGGCGGGGGTTCCTCCGGTTTGCAGGCACAACAGAGGCCGCAGCCATCCATCGTGCTGACCTCGCACGCACCGGGTGCGGGCGTGTGTTCGGAACTTAAACTGGTTGGACCGTGGCCTGGACCGTTTCGAGCAGAGCTCTGGAACTGGAGCGCACCGCCCTGGAACTGGAGCGCAGCGCTTTTGCACTGGAGCGCAGCGCCTTTGCACTGGAGCGCAGCGCCTTTGCACAGACACGAGGCCACACCTAGAGGGCTTTTCGCAGGAGCCGCCTGAAGCAACAGCAGGACAAACAGGAAAAATAGCGCACGCGGTTTCATGGCCCGAAGAAGGCTTTTTAAAAAGGTACCACGGGCGGGGAAACTTTGCAAATGCGGGGATCTACGCGGGCGAGGGGGAGTTTTTTAAAAACCTTTTCAAGCGAGGCAACCGCAGGTCGCCTGCAACGCGATATTATTTTTGGAAGCCGCTTCATAATCTGAGGCGTGTTTCCGCGGTAGCGTCGACAGGGGTGGCGACGCTACCGCCTTTTTTTTGCACGGTTTCCGGCGCCATTGCTCAGGCAGAGGCATCCCTGCAAAGTGGCAACCTTCGCGGCACGGGTTTCGCCGGAAAGCGTGATTTTTTTGAAAGCAGGCAACCGCACGGGAGATGGGCGGCGATAGTATTTGTGGAAACTGCTACATCACATGGGTGTGTTTCCGCGGTAGCGTCGACAGGGGTGGCGACGCTACCGCATTTTTTTTGTCTTCGGTTTGCTTTTTTAGCGAAGTCCGTCGGAGAGGCTTCGAGGGGCGGGCTCCCTATGCGGCGCAGGCAGGGACTTTTTTGGGTTGCATCCCGGGCGGCGGCGGGGCAGTTGGGAAGGCGCGCTCAAGCGCTTTCACCGTTTATGACATTGCCCATCCACAAGAGCATGGAAGCCCTCATTGAGGCGCTTCCCTACATTCAGAAGTATCGGGGACAAACCTTCGTGATCAAATATGGAGGCAGCGCGATGGAGGATGACGCGGTCGTGGCTGGGATGCTGCAGGACGTGGTGTTTCTGGAGGCCGTTGGGATCAATCCGGTCCTCATCCACGGGGGCGGCAAGGCGATCACTCAGCGCATGAGTGCCGCGGGGTTGCCGGCCCGCTTTGTGCAGGGGTTGCGGGTCACCAGCGCGGAGGCGGTGCAGATCGTGGAGGACGTGCTTGATACCATGATCAACCCTTCAATCGTCAAACATATCAACGATTCCTCCGGGCGGGCGGTGGGCATTCCTGGAAAACGGGTGTTAGTGGGTCGGAAACTTGCGCCTGTGCTGGAGGGGGAGGAACTGGTGGATTTTGGGTTTGTGGGAGAGGTCATCGATGTGCGCCTCGATGAAATCGAGCGTGCCATTGCCGCGGAGGCGGTGCCGGTGATTTCGCCGCTCGCCCAGGATGCCTCGGGGGCGGCGCTCAATATAAACGCGGACATTGCCGCCGGGACCATCGCCGGGGGACTGCGTGCGGCGAAGATGATCTATCTTTCAGACGTGCCCGGGATCATGCGGGACCACCGAGATCCTTCCACGCTCATAGCCTCTGTGAACCGTGCGCAAATCCAGCAGTTGGTTTCAGAGGGGATTATTGCCGGGGGGATGTTGCCGAAGGTCAATTCCGCGTTAAACGCTTTGGAGAAGGGGGTCCGCAAGGTGCACTTTATCGACGGGCGTCTGGCGCACGCGCTGCTGCAGGAAATTTTCACCGACGAGGGGATCGGAACGGAAATCGTGCGCTAACATGGCGCCTTGCTATCGGTGGAGGCGGTTTGGGGGCGGTTGGGCCGTGGCGCCGCACGTGCGCGAGGCGCGCTCGTGCATGGGTTGTGCAGGGGGGAGGGAGGCGATGGGGCCGAATCAGGGAAGGATTTTTATGCCCTTCTCCATGAACCCGGCACTCCATGAACCCGGCACTTGAGTCCGAAAAACGAAGTAAATTCGGATGCTAGCTGATGAGGCGCAGGATTTCCGAGCGATCTGCCTTGGCCGAGATCACGGAGCCGCACTGTTCCTTGATGACCTCGGGGTCCTTCAGGCCGTGGCCGGTGACGGTGCAAACAATGCGGGCGCCTTCCGGGAAGCGGGCGGCGTCGTAGGCGCGGTTGGAAGTGGGATCCAGCGATTTAAAGAGGCCGGCGATGCTTGCGGCGCTGGCGGGTTCAACGAAGATGCCTTCGTTGGAGGACAGCCAGAATTGAGCGGCGAGGATCTCTTCGTCGGTGACCGCATCGATGGCACCGCCGCTTTTTTCGAGGGCGTTGTTGGCTTTGTCCCAACTGGCGGGATTGCCGATGCGGATGGCGGTGGCGATGGTTTCGGGTTTTTCGATGATCCGTTTATGGTAGATCGGAGCGGAACCAGCGGCCTGAAACCCGAGCATGACAGGGGTGCGGGAGGCTTTTCCAAGGGAGAAAAACTCCTCGTAGCCCATCCAGTAGGCGCTGATGTTTCCGGCGTTGCCAACGGGAAGAATGTGGACATCGGGGGCGTCGCCGAGTGTTTCGATGATTTCGAAGCTCGCAGTTTTCTGGCCCTGGAGGCGGTGCGGATTGATCGAGTTGACCACTGCAATGGGTTCGGTTTCGCCGATCTCCCGCACGAGCCGGAGTGCGTCGTCAAAGTTGCCTTCGATGGCCACGACCTTGGCGCCGTACGCAAACGCCTGGGCGAGTTTGCCGAAGCTGATCTTTCCCGCCGGAAGGAGAACGATGCACGAGATGCTGGCGCGGGCGGCGTAGGCGGCGGCGGCGGCGCTTGTGTTTCCCGTGGAAGCACAAATGACGGCGTGTGCACCGTCTTCAACCGCCTTGGAAAGCGCAAGAGTCATGCCCCGGTCCTTGAAGGAACCGGTGGGGTTGAGGCCTTCGTATTTGATGAATACTTCGCAGTCGCGGCCGATTTTCGCGCTGAGTTTGGGAGCGTGGATGAGCGGCGTGGAACCTTCGTTGAGGGAGATAACCGGGGTGGCGTCTGTGACGGGAAGGTATTCTCGGTAGCGGGCGATCACGCCCCGGTCATGGAGGGTCCTGAAGCTCATGAAAAGTGCTCTACCCGGATCATCTGCGTGGGCTTGCGGACGCAGTCCAGGGCGCTGATGCGCTCAAGGGCCGCTCCGATTTGGGCGTGCGAGGCGGTGTGGATCATCATCACCAGGGGCACGGTGGACCCCTCGTCCTCGGACTCGGGTTGGAAGATGGAGGAGATGCCGATGTGAAGATCAGCGAGGATCCCCGCGATTTGAGCGATGACTCCCGGGCGGTCCTGCACGCAGAGGCGCAGGTAATATTCGCAGAGAATTTCGTCGAGAGGTTTGCAGGAGCCGTAGAGGCCATGGGGCATGAAGCCCAAATTACGTCTCGGGTTGACCAAGGCTTCGGCGGCCTCCGCGATGTCGCAGAGAATCGCGCTCGAAGTGGGGTCCTGTCCGGCGCCGCGGCCGTAGAAGAGGGTTTCGCCGACGACATTGCCGTGGACGGCGACCGCGTTGAAGACGCCGTTGACGGAGGCGAGAACGTGTTTTTCAGGAACCAAGGTCGGGTGCACGCGCACTTCGATTTCGGAGCCGAACTCGGCGCTTTTGGCCTTGATGATGCCCAGCAGTTTGATGCCGTAGCCCAGCTGGCGGGCGAACCGGAAATCCGCGGAGGTGAGCGCTTCGATGCCCTCGACGAAGATTTTGTCGGTGGGCACCCAAAAGCCGTAGGCAAGCGAAGCGAGGATGACCGCCTTGTGGGCGGCATCCCAGCCGTTGACGTCGAAGGAAGGATCGGGTTCCGCGTACCCCTTGGACTGGGCCTCGGCGAGCGCCTCCGGGAATCCGAGTCCAGCCTCCTGCATCCGGGTGAGGATGTAGTTGGAGGTGCCGTTGATGATTCCGTGGATGGAGACGATGTGGTTGCCGATGAGCGCTTCGCGGAGAGCTTTGATGATGGGGATGCCCCCGCCCACGGCCGCTTCATAGAAAACGGGAACGCCATACTGCGTGGCGGCCTCAAAAATTTCGCGGCCGTGTTCGGCGAGAAGCGCTTTGTTCGCGGTCACGACCACCTTTTTTCGAGCGATGGATTCCAAAATAAGGGCGAGGCTTTCCTCCTTGCGCCCCATCACCTCGACCACGATCTGCACGGAGGGATCTTCGACGAGGTCTCTCCAGTGGGGGGTGAGGATTTCCGCGGGAAAACCCTCGGCGGCCCGGCGCGCGGTGTCTCTGACGGCGATACGACGGACTTCCAGGTCCAGGCCGAGGCGTTCCCTCAAAAGATTACGATTAGCCAGCAGATGTTTGTAAACACCTGCTCCAACGTTGCCGAGGCCTGCCAGGCCGATGCCGATGGGCTGCTGCATGGGATAAAATAGAAAGCGAGGGAATGTAAGCTTTATGGGTGCAGAGGCAAGGCGATTCCCCAACTCTCACTAGAGACTGGGGGAGCGCCTCTAGGAAGCATTCGCACTTTGAAGCAAATTGACTCCTAATGAGTTCAATCTAATCCTACTCTTTCTCCAGAGAATCCTTCCATTTATGAATTCCCCTCAAAATTCCCAGCAGCCTTCCCCTACCAGCCAAACGCGCCGGTCTTTCCTCAAAGCCGTCGCCGGCACCGCCGCAACCCTTAGCCTGCCGGCGCGTGTTTACGCCGCGGCTAAAGGAGCCAATGAGGCCGTGAGAATCGGTGGTATCGGCTTTAATGGCAGGGGAATGGGCGACCTGAGCGGCCTGCTTGCTGCGCCCAACGTCCGGGTGACCGCTCTGTGTGACGTGGACAGTGCAGTCCTGGACAAGGGAAAAGCCGCTATGGAGAACGCGGGCCAGACCGTGGAAGTTTTCAGTGACCTGCGCAAATTAATTGAAAGCAAGGACGTGGACGCGGTGATGATCGCCACCCCGAACCACTGGCATACGCTGGCGGCCATCTGGGCGATGCAGGCTGGGAAGGATGTCTATTTAGAAAAGCCAGTTTCCCACACTTTGTGGGAAGGCAAGCAGCTCGAGGCAGCCGTGAAAAAATACGGCGCGATTTTGCAGTCCGGCACCCAGAGTCGGTCCTCTCTCGCCTTACAGGAGGCCCAAGCGTGGGCGAAGGCTGGCAACTTGGGGCGTTTGCTGCGCGTCCATGGAACGTGTTACAAACGGCGTCCGAGCATTGGGAAAGTCTCGGGCGCGCAGCCCCTTCCGGCGACCGTGGATTATGACCTTTGGTGCGGACCTTCGCCCAAAACAGAGCTGCTTCGGAGCAAGCTGCACTACGACTGGCACTGGGTGTGGGACACGGGGAACGGGGATCTTGGCAACCAGGGGGTGCACCAGGTGGATATTGCCCGTTGGTTTATGGGTGAAAAAGGGCTTCCCCCCTCGGCGCTGAGTTTTGGCGGTCGCTTTGGCTATGTGGACGATGCGACAACCCCCAACACGCAGCTCATCGTGCTGCCTTATGCAAAAGCCCCGATGTACTTTGAAGTGCGAGGGTTGCCAGAAGGGACAGGTTCCAAGAAAATGGATTCCTACCGGGGCTCCAGCATCGGAGTGGTGTTGCAGTACGAAAAGGGGCATTTGCTGATTCCAAGCTACTCGGCCGTGATTGCCTTCGATGAGAAAGGCGAGGTGATCAAGCGCTGGGGCAAGTACGCGCTCCCGGGCGAAGTTCCTGTGGTGGAGGACAAGGCCGATCCCTCCGCGCCCAAGCCGCTCACGCATCACAGCAACTTCATCAGCGCGGTACGGAGCCGCGACGCCGCTTCGCTTTCGTGCAATGTCAGGGAAGGCGTAGTTTCCTCCGCGCTCTGCCATTTGGCGGGAATTTCCCATCGTCTTGGCACCCCGATGAGTGTGGCGGCCGCCACGGACCGCATCAAAACGGATCCTTACGCCGCCGAGACCCTGGGCCGCATGTTTGAACACCTCAAGCTCAATGACGCGTTACCGGAGAACATCACGCTGGGTGCGCTTCTGAAGGTGGATACCGTCAAGGAAACCATCGTGGGCAATCCTGCAGCGAGGGCGTTGGAGCACCGGAAGGAACGGGCTCCCTACAAGGTGCCCGTCCTAGCCTGAGGTGTTGAGGGAAAGCTCCTCGTTTTTACTCGCAAAACGAGGGTGGTTGATTTGCGACAAGCGGCTGGAGTCCGCCTCGAAAGGGGGGTGGCTCCGGTTGTTTTGTTGAAAGGGTGAGGCCTGCGGAAGAACGTGTCCTGGGAGGGGCGAGTTTTCAAATGGGGATGTTCTTAGTGTGAAGTGAGGTGAGGGTGCCCAGGACCCCTTCGGCCGGCTGATTGATGGTCTGCGAAATTCAGTCCTAGACCGTCAGTCCTCGACCGCTGCAACAAACTGCGCTGCGCCGCTTGGGGAAGCGGAAAGACTCGGTGTTTGTGGAGGGAAAGTGGTTTGCCTTCAGCGTAATCATTTCATGCGGAGGAGCATGTAAAATAAATTTTGGGCATAGAATTAAAAAGCTTGCCCGAACGATTGAAAGCGTCGAATGTCTTGCCCCGCTAAGTACTGCACCCGTAGCTCAACTGGATAGAGCATCTGACTACGAATCAGAAGGTTTCAAGTTCGAATCTTGACGGGTGCACTCTGAAC
>QQND01000070.1 GCA_003402745.1 Verrucomicrobiota bacterium | reverse complement strand
AGCACCTTCTATGGCGGAGAATATGCCAAACGCTTCAGCTACCGACTGGCAAGTCAGGGTCTGACCGTCGTCTCCGGCCTGGCTCGTGGCATCGACACCGCCGCCCATCAGGGCGCCCTCGCGGCCAAGGGCCGTACCATCGCCATCATCGGCTCCGGCCTGGGTTACCTGTACCCGCCGGAAAACAAAATCCTTGCGGAACGCATCGCCCAAAACGGCGCCGTCTTGAGCGAATTTCCCTTTGATTACCCACCCAATCCCCAAACCTTCCCCTACCGCAACCGCATCGTCGCCGGATGGTGCACCGACCTGCTGGTCGTCGAGGCCGGTGAAAAAAGTGGCGCCCTGATCACGGCCAACATGGCCCTCGAACAAGGCCGCCAAGTCTACGCGATCCCAGGCCCCATCGATCGGCCCTCCTCAGCCGGCACCAATCGCCTCATCCAGCAGGGAGCAAAACTCGTTACCTGCGCCGAAGACATTCTTGAAGAACTTCAGGAACTCATTCCCCGCCATCAGAATGGCAGCGCCCCCCTCGCCCCGATCGCGCTCCCCTCTGAAGAATGCCTCCTTTTGGAGGTGCTCGCTACCGGGGAAAAAGCCATCGACGACCTGGTGGACAGCACCGGCATGAGCGCCGCTCAAGTCAGCTCCGCTCTGCTCTCCCTAGAACTCAAACGCCGCGTCAGACCACTGCCAGGCCAGTGGTGGTCCCGCGCCTGACGCCTCAGCCCTGCCATCCTCAAACTCACTTCCTGACGCTTCACGCCACCGCGCCCCCGTCCGTGTTGCCTTTTCCGCTCGAAAGCGTAAAGTCGGCCTTTTATGGCGAAACCTTCTGCTCTTGGCAAAGGCCTGAGCGCGTTAATCAGCTCACGGCCTGCGGCGACTCCCGTCGCGTCACCCACTCCTGTTGAAGAGAAGGGAGAGCGCGTACAACCTCTGGCCGTTGGCAGCTTGACCCCATCCCCTCTCCAGCCGCGCAAAAACTTCCGCGAGGAGGAACTCATCGAACTGGCGGATTCCATCCGCGAACACGGCATCCTCCAGCCCCTTATCTGCCGGCAAGCGGGCGATCGCTTTGAACTGATCGCGGGCGAACGCCGCTGGCGCGCCGCACAAAGACTCGGTCTAGAAAGCGTCCCCGTCATCGTCCGGGAAGCCTCCGACCGAGACGTGCTGGAGCTGGCCCTGATCGAAAACCTTCAGCGCTCCGAACTCAATCCCGTGGAGGAGGCAAAAGCCTACCTCCGCCTCGCTGAGGAGTTCTCGATGAAACAGGAGGATATTTCCCGCCGCGTTGGACGCAGCAGGGCCTCCGTCGCCAACGCCATGCGCCTGCTGGACTTGGCCCCCCAACTCCAAACCTGGCTCTCTCAAGAACGCCTCACCGTCGGCCATGCCAAGGTCCTGCTCGCCCTCCGTTCTCAGGAGGAACAACTCGCCGCCGCCGAAGAAATCTTGCGTAAAGGCCTCACCGTCCGGGGCTCTGAAACCCTCGTTTCACAGCTGCTAGAATCCGCAGGAAAAACCCGCAAAGCTAAAAACAGCAAGACCTCCCAGGGCGTCACCCAGGCGCTCCAAAGCGTTCAAAACAGGCTCCAGCATCATTTCGGCACCCACGTCGCGCTGCACCACGGCGATAAACGCGGCCGCATCGAAATCGAATACTACGGCAACGACGACCTCAACCGCCTCCTCTCCCTCCTGGGCATCCAAGAGGACAACGCCTGATTTGAGTCCCATGTTTTTTTTCGTCCTTCCCAGGCAACACGCGCTCACCCATTGCGCGCTTTTTCTGCTCCTTTGCTTCACCGCCTGCAGCCGCGAATCCAAAACCAACGCCGAGGGCGATGCCTCCCCCGAACTCGCCGCTCCGCCAGTCAACACCGCCGAGCTTTGGAAGGAATTTAACGGCTCTCTCGCTTTCACCGCCGTTCAAAATCAAATCGCCTGTGGCCCACGCCCCGCCGGCTCCCCAGCTCTGCAACAAGCTAGGGAACTGATCATCGCCTCTCTTGCAGCCTCCGGTTGGAGCACTGAGACGCAATCTTTTCCGGCAGAAACACCTCACGGCCAAATCCAGATGACGAACCTGCTCGCCCGGTTTCCGACCCATAAGGGACAGGCCCCCGACCTGAACGCTCAAAAGGTCGTGATCGCCTCTCACTACGACACCAAAAAATTCACCACCATCTCCTTCGTCGGTGCCAACGATGGCGCCTCCAGCACGGGTGCCCTTCTGGAACTCGCACGCGTACTCGCCCTTGATCCGGCCCTCGCCACTCAGGTGGAACTGGTCTTTTTTGACGGAGAAGAGGCCTTCCAACAATTCACCGAAACCGACGGCCTCTACGGCAGCCGCCACTATGCAGCGCTCCTGCGTGAGTCGGGTCGAAACACGAATTTCAAGTACGGCATTCTCTGGGACATGATCGGCGACAAGGACCTCACCATCACCCTCCCCCTCGACTCCCCCAAGGACCTCACCCAGGGCGTGCTCTCCTCCGCAGAGGCCCTCCAAAGCCGCCAGTATTTCCGGATCTTCGACCGCCCTGTACTCGACGACCACGTCCCGCTCAACCAAATCGCTCGCATCCCCACCCTGGACATCATCGACTTTGACTACACCCCCTGGCACACGGCCGATGACACCCTAGAGCAGCTCAACCCCGCCAGTCTCCAAACCATTGGCGCAGTCACCCTGCACTTCCTCTGCCAGACCCTTCGCTAAACGAAGCCCCCTTTCTTCCGACCCCTCCGGTCCTCTGCACTTTTATCTCTTTAGCGAACCGCCCCCACCCGCGCGCGCCAAAACCGGCGGAGCAGCATCCCCCCTCCCTCTGTATGCCCCCCAAAACCGCCTTCCTCTCCGCATTCCTGGTCTGCCTGCAGCCGTCCTTTCTGCGCGCTGCCGACCTCGCCATCCAGTCCCCTAAAAACTATCAGGTATTCCAGAGAGCCGACCGGAATTCCGCGACCATCCGCGTGCAGGGCAGAGCCTCGGAGATTGGCGCTGTCTGGCAGTACCGCTTCGAAGGGAAATCCGCAGAAGGAGAGCTCTTACCGGAAACCTGGCGTGACTTTCCTGCCCCCTTGCAAAAGGACCGCTTCGACTTCCTGACCACGACGCCAGCTGGCGGCTGGTACAAATTTGAAGTCCGTGGACTCAAAGCCGGCACTGCCATCGCCTTGGCAACCGTCGAACATGTCGCCGTGGGCGAGGTTTTCATCGTCGCCGGACAGTCCAACGCAGGAAACTACGGCTCAGAACCGCAGCGCTCCCAGAGCGGCCTCGTGGCCAACTTTGACGGCAAAAGCTGGGAACCCGCTAACGATCCGCAGCGCGGCGCCGGGGGAAAGGGAGGGAGCTTTTTGCCCGCCTTCGGAGACGCCATTGCAGCCCAGTTCCACGTCCCCATCGGACTCGTTCCCATTGCCTCCGGAGGCACCAGCGTGCGGGAATGGCTGCCCGAGGGCGAGAAATTCGCCCAGCAAACCACCACAGGCAAGGGCGTCCGCGCCGCTGCCGAGGGCGGCTGGGAAAGCAACGGCACCCTGTACAACACGCTAGCCTCGAGGCTGAGCGAACTCGGCGTCTTGGGTGCCCGCGCCGTACTCTGGCATCAAGGTGAAAGCGACGCAGGCCAGGCCCGCAGCGGCTATCCCGCCGACCGCCAGATTTCCGGCGAACAATACACCGCATTTCTTGAAAAGCTGGTCGCCGCCTCTCGCAAAGATGCTGGCTGGGCACTGCCTTGGTTCTCGGCCCAGACCACTTACCACTCCGAACAGGACGCCTCGGATGCGGAGTTTCGCGAGGCCCAGAGCCGTGCTTGGAAAAACGGCATCACCCTAGAGGGTCCGGACACCGACGCGCTCCGCGCCGAGTACCGGCAAGGCGTGCACTTCAACGCCGCCGGCCTGCGTAAACACGGAGAGCTTTGGGCGCAAAAAATCACCCCCTGGCTGGAAAACCAACTCACCGAGAAAAAACAGCGCCGGACCTCCCTCCCGTGACGACCCACTGGTCTGGAGCGATCAATTTGACAGCACAACCTGGGACACGAAGAAGTGGAAGCACCGCTATCCCGGCCCCGCAAGGACGGCTTCCACGATCCGTCCGCCGTCTCCCTCGACGCTCAGCGCCACCTCGTACTGACCTGCAGCCGCGAAGACAAAAAATCCTCGCCACCATGATCCGCAACGAAAGATGGTTCGAACCCAAAGTAAGTTCCTGGCCTGGCGACATCACAAAGGCGCAGTTGCCTGACAGGGTCGTTTTTGACGACGTCTGCGTTCGGCAAAAGCCCTGAGTCCTCCCTCGGCCAAGGTGCCCTCGCAGCAACCGTCCTTCACCGCCTAAATGCCGTCCCAGGGCAGGTGTAAACCGATTCCCCTTCCCTCCACTGCCTACACAACACCACTTCGGCGTTGACACCCCTGCCCTTGGCTGGTGGGTTTCTCTCTGATCCATTCGGTTTTCCCCAAAGGGAACCGGTGAATCGTCCCCCAACCTCCCTCCATCCAAACCCAGAACCGCGACCTCCCACCGCTTTCCATTAAGAGCGCTGTGTGTTTCGCACCCGACTCCACCCCCAACCTAGAAACAAATCGATATGAATAGTCCAAACAACAACCAAGGCATTGTCGCAAATGCACACCGGCTCCTCTGGGCTGGCTTTATGGCCATTCTCGCCGCCGGTGTCGGCTTCGCCCTTCGCGGCGGGATCTTCGGCCTCTGGGCCAAAGAATACGGCTTCACCGCCACCCAACTCGGTGCCATCGGCGGAGCAGGTTTCACCGGCTTTTGTTTCGGCATCATCATCGGTGGTGTCATCGTCGACAAACTAGGCTACGGCAAACTAGTGGCTCTAGCCCTCGTCGGACACATTCTCTCTGCAGTCGTGACCTTCGGTGCCAGCACCCCTGAAAACGCCTACGATTTCCTCTACTGGGGCATGTTCATCTTCGCCTACGCAAACGGCACGCTCGAAGCCGTTGCCAATCCGCTGGTTGCAACCGTCTTCCCACAAAAGAGAATGCACTACCTCAACATCCTGCACGCCTCCTGGCCGCTCGGAATGGTGGTCGGCGCAGCAGCCAGCTACCTCCTCGGCTCCGTGCTCGGTCTCGGCTGGAAGGGACAACTTTCCTTCTACCTCGTCCCAACAGCCGCCTACGCAATCATGTTCATGGGCCAGTCCTTCCCGAAATCGGAAGCTGCCGCAGGGGGCGCCAGCATGGGCTCCATGTTTAAAGACGTCGGTATCATAGGCTCCCTCGTCGCCTGCTACCTCCTCTCCATCTTCCTTGGCGGCGTGCTCAAAAACCCCACCTTGGGCCTCGCCATCGGCGGCGCCTTGGTCGTCGCAGTCGGTTTGATCACCCGCTTTTCCTTCGGCTCCATCCTCCTGTTCGTTCTCTTCCTCACCCACGCCTTGGTGGGCGCCGTCGAACTGGGAACCGATGGCTGGATCGAAAGCATCACCGGCAACCTCTTCACGGCAGACCAGGGCAAGATGCTCTTCATCTGGACCTCCTCTATCATGTTCGGGCTGCGCTTTTGCGCCCACTTCATCGAAACCAAACTCGGCTTCACTCCCATCAGCCTCCTGCTCCTTTCCGCCGTCCTCGCCGCGGTAGGGCTTACACTCGCCAGCGGGATGCAGACCTTTAGCATCGCTCTTGCGGCTCTCGGGATCTACGCCCTAGGCAAAACCTTCTTCTGGCCCACCATGCTCGCCGTCGTCGGTGACCGCTTCCCGCGTTCTGGTGCCGTTGCCATGTCGATCATGGGGGGGATCGGAATGCTCTCCGCGGGTCTTCTCGGAGGCCCAGGCCTTGGCTACTCCAAAGATCGCTTCGCCTCCGAAGCCCTCAAAACGGAAAACGCCGCTCTTTACGAGCAGTCCAAGTCCGCCACTGAATCCAAGTTCCTCTTCCTGTCCGGCATAAACGCCATCGACGGGAAGAAACTCGAAGAAGCGAAAACAGCTGTTAAGGAAGATAAAGCTTCTGATGACCAGAAAGCTGTCGTCAAAGCCAACCAGGCCGGCGACCGCGCCACCCTGAAGGCCGATTCCTTCATCCCCATGGCAATGGCCGCAATCTACCTGCTCCTGATGTTCTACTTCAAAGCCATCGGCGGGTATCGCCCCGTGAGCATCGAGGAAGCTTCCAAGGCGTAAACGCCCCAGCCTCCCGTTCCTCAAAGCCCGCAGGTCATCGCGACCTGCGGGCTTTTTTTTTCCAAAAATACGGCCTCGATCCAACCGGCTTTTGAACTAGTACCTCCCTGAATAAATCCCCGTGTTTACCAGTGAAGGTTTTTGCGTTTGCTTTAATCCGCGTCCATTCGTCTGGCGCAGCCTCTTGATTGTAAGCAGCAAATATTGGGAGGAACGACCGGTGACAACCTCAACCTGATTCAGCTATGAGGCATGCGTCCGCGTGAAGTGAAAGTGAACTTCCGCATGGGTCACGATGGTCACCGCTACTTTGGCGTCTTGAACATCACGTTGCCAGAAAACCAGTCAAATCCAGAGTCCGGCGGCCTGCGGCTATCGGATCGATTTATGTGGGGTGAGAATTCTCAGGGGTGCCCAGAAATGTTTTTGGAGAGATTTCCATGCAGGTCGCGAACACGAAGACACCTCGTGTTCGCTATATGAAATTTACCACACCCTCTTTATGCTGCTTGCTCGCAACCCTTCTCACATTCGCCGTTCAGACGCCCGCACCGGGTGCAGACATTCCACCTGGGATTGTTCTCAAAAATGCGTGGGCTACTTCGATGTCGGATGGCGTGGTGACGATGAAGGAGCTTCGTGACTTGCTTTCAGGGTTCGCCTCGGCGGCACCGAATACGGGGCCCGCGCCGGACATTCTAATCTACGATAAAATCCACTACCTCATGCCTCTCAAAGAGGCCGTGAAAGTTCTTGGCCTCAGTCAAGTGGTGAACTCGACCATCACCGTGTCCTGTCCGGGGATGCCATACCATTCGCTGTTTGGTGTCAGTTTCAAAGGCAAGTTCGAAAACGGCTTTGACGGGGTCGTCCTAGTGACAGATAGCGCAAAACAAGTCGTTGCCGTTGAATTCACCAACGTAAGTACTAAAAAAATAACCCTCGACAGACTTAGCACAAAGAAGGAATGGGTGACTTTCGACTTTGTGAATACGCGCACGAAAGGCCAGGACGCAGCGATGGTCAGGCATGGAACTGAAACCTACGGCAAAGTCCTGAGAATCGACAGTGTGTTTGTAAACCCAGATAGTGATAAAAGGGGCTTCCGAGGTTATGGCGGCTACAGCGGCTTCGAAGGAGGGACTGAAATGCATCCAACACGGCTTTATTTACCCCGCCCGCTGGCAGAGTTGATCCTCTACCGCATCAGCAAAAGCTTGCCCCATCAACCTGCTGCTCAAAAAACATCCAACATGGAACCGCAATGACAACCGCCTGAGCCTTGCACAACTAGAGATTGCAGGGCAGTCACTGCATGACTACCAGCAAGACTTTGTTTCAGGCGATGCTGTAAAAATCACCTCTCTTGCCGAAGACAACCCCGTCTGGGTGCTTCTCGATCATCCTCGAAAACACTCTGGGCCCTTGATGGTAGCAACCACCAAAAAGATTTTCGGACTCAAGTGCCTGGACACTCGCGCAAAGAATGGAACCGCCGCACCCAGACTTTCCGGGATTCCTCCAGAACCCACATGCAGACCGCGCCCCCCACAGCCAGCAGCCACACGTGAGACCCAACTGGTGCCGTGCCGAACAACCAATTACCGAGGGACGTGTAGACAATGAATGCGATGAGGCAAATCTCCGCCGCTATCCCAATAAGAATAAGCGGATTGCTCAAAATACGAAAAGACAGAGAAGATTTCCAGGGGTGGCGGCAGAGAAAGACGTTGATGACCTGTGTCACAACTATAGCAACCAGACATGCCGTGGTTGCCTGCAGATAAATTGGGCCTGTCTTCCCGAGAACTTCTCCGTAGTGCCATCCAGCTCGATTCAGCACGATAAAAAACACAACCATGGAGACCGCCGCCTGGATCACGCCTAGAAAAAGGTATGCGCGAGCGAGCAGCCCCCACGAGAGCAGGCGTTCACCGCGGGCCCTCGGGGGGCGGGTCATGACTCCGGGATCGGGTTTTTCCGCGCCTAGAGCGAGCGCGGGCACCATATCGGTGCCAAGATCCACGGCTAAGATTTGAATAATGGTCAGCGGCAGGGGGATTTTAAAAAGGATGAAACAGAGATAAGGCACCAGCTCTGGAATGTTGGAGCTGAGAATGTAGGTAAGAAACTTGCGGATGTTTTCGAAGACAGCACGCCCCTCCTCGATTGCAGCGACAATGCTCGCGAAGTTGTCGTCCAATAAAATCAAATCGGCCGCCTCCTTCGCGACATCCGTACCGCCGATACCCATGGCAATTCCAATGTCTGCCGTTTTAAGTGCCGGAGCGTCGTTAACTCCATCGCCTGTCACCGCAACAATTTCGCCTTTGTGTTGGAGCATCTGTACAATGCGCATTTTTTGTTCCGCTGAAACGCGCGCAAAAATAATCTCCCTCGCATCCAATGTTTGTTCCAGTTGTGCAGGAGACATCGACTGCAGTTGTTCACCACCGATCACCAGGGGCTGGGTTGTTTTCACCAGACCGATTTCGCGCGCTATGGCCACGGCAGTATGAGGATGATCCCCGGTAACCATGATGATTCGGATGCCTGCGGTGTTGCACCGCGCAATGGCATCGGCCACTTCTGGCCGCGGCGGATCTTCCATCCCCACCATCCCGCTCAGGATCATCCCTTGCTCCTCTTCAGGCATCTCGCCGACGATAAAGCAGTGTGCAAAAGCCAAGACCCGCAACCCGGCGCTGGTCATCAAGTCCTGCGCTTCGAGCACCCGCTTTTTTGCCGCAGCGTCCAGTGGCACAATGCCTGTCTCAAGGAGGATAAAGGCACAAGAATCCAGCACCGTTTCAGGGGCACCTTTGCAGCAAAGCATGCGCCCATTGGGCGTCTGACAGAGCACCGACATGCGCTTGCGCGTGGCATCGAATGGAATTTCATCGAGGCGCGAAAACCCATTGAGACCCTCAGGGGCGCCGACGGCCTGCCTCCCCATACTGGCGAGCGCGATCTCCATGGGGTCGCCCAAAAACCTGAGCGCACCATGCTCCTCCACCGCGTTAAGGTTGTGGCAAAGGGCAGCCGTGAGGAAGAGTTGTAGGTTCTCGTAGACGACGTGGGTCTGCGTCCCGATGTTCTGTTGTTCAATAAATTTTCCTCTCAGCCACGATCGCTTCACTGCCATGAGATTCTGAGTCAGCGTGCCAGTCTTATCGCAGCAGATAGTCGTGGTGGAACCAAGCGCCTCCACCGCGGGCAGGTGGCGCACCAGCGCATTGCGTTTAGCCATGCGCTGAGTCGCCATTGCCAAAGACAAAGTCACCGTCGGAAGCAACCCCTCGGGAACGTTGGCGACGATAATTCCAATGGCAAAAAGCATGTTCTCACCTGTGGGCAGACCCATCGCATGCCCAGTCAAAAAGACCCCAATTCCCATGCTCGTGGCAAGCGCTGCGACCACACGCGATAAACGCGTTATCTCCCGCTGCAACGGTGAACTCGCTTCTCCAGCCGTTTGCGTGAGATGCGCAATTTTTCCAAACTCTGTGCCCATCCCGGTGGCGTACACCACCGCTCGCCCCTGGCCAGACACAATGGATGTACCAGCAAGGACAATGTTTTTTGCAAATAAGAAAGACGCCTCAACGCTAGGTTCCGAATCGCCCGCCCTCGGCACAGATTCACCAGTCACCGTTGCCGTGTTCACCCGTAGTGCGAAGGACTCGACGAGCCGACAGTCCGCAGGTACCCGGTTGCCTTCCTCCAGCAAGACAATATCCCCAGGCACAAGCTCGGCTGCGGGAAGCAAGACGACCTCTCCATCACGCCACGCCTTGACCGTCTGAGGTAGCAACTGCCGCAGCGCCGCCACCGCGCGCTCGGCTTTGTACTCCTGCCAAAAAGAAAAAACGCCGTTTATAACGATGACGCCTATGATGGCGACACCCAAACGGAACATCCCTTGACCCGGGTCAAAGTATTCGGCAACAAACGCCAAGGCGGCGCCAACCCAAAGAATAATAGCGAAGAAATGAATGAACTCGCGGGCAAAGTTTAAAAATAAACTCTCTTTCTTCACCTCCTCGACATGATTCGGCCCAACTACCGCAAGTCGGGATGCCGCCTCGGATGGATGAAGACCGGTTCGAGACGTTTTCAGACTGGAAAGAGCCTCGTCGGCAGGCAGACATTGAATTTGCATGAGGCTAGGACTTACGGATTAGCTTTTGGCAGCCTTTAGAGCGGCCGTTTTTTACGATCAGTGCGCCGCGCATGTTTTGAGAACCTTTCAGGGTGATGGAATTCGTGCTGCCTAAATGGCGCTCAAGACTGAATTTTGAACCTATCGTTGAAGATTTCACGTTTGATATGCCAACGTGGCCGGACTCGGCTCATTCCGTGTTTCCTCCGCATTTGGCTTTTCCCGAGATTGGCCGCGCAAAAAACCCTCGGCTACGCATCTTCCCCCTAAGGCTGCGCATCCTCTAGCTCTTGGATTGAAGGGCACCGCGATAGCGGTTAGCCGCTCCAGCGTTCCCCCAAAAACGGCTCTCCCTTAAGTCTGCCCGCCGCCCACAGGCTGGACCAGCCGGACAAGCCATAAAGATCGCAACCCATCGTCCCTTTGGGGCCCACCCTGCCCGTTGGCGTGTCGGTCTCTCAGAGTTGCTCAACCCCCCTCGTTAAAAAGTGCCCACCCTCAGGAACGGCCGGCTATCACGCGCAAAAACCATCTTGCAGCCCCATTAAAAATCCACACGCGTTACCGAAAAATGAAAATAAACACCATCAATGCAACCGCACAGCATTAACTCACACAATGCCGGTCGCATAAAAAACTCCGATCACTAAAAAAACGGCGACCGTTTTTATGCAAGTGATCACAAAAATATCGCGGTACGCCTCCCGGTGAGTGAGACCAGTCACGGCAAGCAGCGTGATCACGGCGCCATTGTGAGGGAGGGTATCCATTCCCCCCGAAGCCATCGAGGCAACCCGGTGCAGAACCTCCAGCGGAATCCCTGCACTTTGTGCTGCAATACAAAAATGCTCGGCCATCGAGGCCAATGCGATACCGAGTCCGGCGGAAGCCGAGCCTGTCAGCCCGGCAAGTGCGGTGACCGTCACTGCCTCGTTCACCAGAACGTTGGGAACTGACTTCAACAACTCGGAGACCAGCAAAAAACCGGGCAGCGCAGCAACTATCGCACCAAAGCCATACTCCGAAGCCGTGTTCATGGTCGCGAGCAGAGCGCCGGAAACTGCAGTTTTACTCCCCTCTAAAAAACTGGGCACCAATCTTTTCCAAGCCAAGGCGAAAACAGTGGCGATTCCCAGCAGGAGCGCCCCTTCGATAGCCCAAATCGCTGTCACGGACTTTGTCTGCAGCACAATTGGCTCAACCTTCCCGACAACACCTGCAAAAAAGGACACACTTTCTCCATAAAAGGCGGGGATCGCTTCAGTGAAAACCCGGTTCATCACCCCCACAACGACAAGAGGAATAAGAGCGATCCCCGAATGCACTGAAATGGCACCCGCTCCTCCAGTCGGTTCATTAGAATGCCCCTCCCCGTAGCCCTCCCCGCACCTCAATGCCACCAGACGCCTGCGCTCAAGGTAAACCATCCCGCAGACAAGGATAAAAACCCCGCCGACCGTGCCCAACCAGGGGCCCGCATAAACGCTTGTTTTGAAAAAAGTCGTCGGAATGATGTTCTGGATCTGCGGTGTTCCAGGAAGCGAATCCATCGTGAAAGTAAACGCTCCCAGGGCGATGGTTGCAGGCATGAGGCGCTTGGGAATCCCGCTCTTCTTGAAAAGCTCAGCAGCAAAGGGATACACCGAAAACACAACAACAAAAAGTGAAACCCCGCCGTACGTCAGAAGCGCGCCCACCAACACAATCGACAACATCGCACGCCGACTCCCAAAAAATTTGATGACCGTCGCAACAATCGACCTTGAAAAACCAGACAACTCGATGACTTTCCCAAAAACCGCCCCGAGAAGAAAGATCGGGAAAAAATTCTTCACGAAACCAACCATCCGCTCCATGAAGAGGCCGTTAAATAAGGCGGGGACTAGAGTGGGGTGGGAAAAAAGCACCGCCCCCATTGCCGCCACCGGTGCACACAAAATCACACTGTAGCCTCGATAGGCCGCGAGCATCAGGAAAACCAGAGCGGACAGAACAATTATAAAATCCACGGCTTTTTTACTTTAGAAAACAAGCCGCTTCTAGTGCAGATCCCGCGCAATTGCTAATGATTCGTCCACTAATCGACTAACCCCAAAGGCCACCCCTGTAAATCGACCCCCATCTGACTTGCAGTGGCCAGGACCGACTTTTTTCCCTGCGAAATTTTCTTTCTCACGCGTGAACTTTTGCACGCGTGAACTTTTGCACGCGTGAAGACACACGCCCATTTCGACTGCGTTTTTTTGAGTTTAGTCTCACATCGTGAAGCGTTGCTCTGCTCACCGCCCCCACGCCTTTTATCCATTTCTGTGTTGCCGGCAGCATTTCTTCGTGTGGAACCCACTGCGGAGATGGCTCGGCGAGGCCCGTCAACGCCACGGCGGGCGCAAAGCTCCCAGAAAGCTGTGAAAATACGAATCTTTCTAAGTCTCGCCCTCTCCTCTGGGTTTATCCACTAAAGAAAAGACATCCGCCCATGAAAACACTCGGAACCCCTCACGCTCCCGCCCTCCAGCGTGGCCTGGCCCTCCTCCAGGAACTCGCCACCCGCCCCAACGGCGCCTCCCAGAGTGAACTCGCCGCCCTGCTCAAACTCCCTCAAACCGCCGTCCATCGCATCGCGGCCGCCCTCGAGCATCTCGGATACGTCCAAAAACACGCCTCCTCCCGCACCCTCCGCGTGACCCAAAAACTCCTTCTCCTCGGCCAACCCCACTCAGGAAGCCGCAGCCTGATCGAAGCCTGCATCCCGGCCTTGCGCAACATTGCGCGCCTCACCGGAGAGACCACCCAACTCTGCGTCCTTGCAGAAGCGCAGTGCGTCATTCTCGAACACATTCCCTCCCGGCATCCTTTCAAATATGTGGTTGATCTGGGTTCTCGCGCCCCCACCCAGTGCTGCGCTCCAGGCAAGGCCATGCTTGCCTTTCTGCCTGAACCGGAACTTTCCGAGGCCATCGACCGCCTTCATTTCCACCCGCACACCGAAAACTCCCTGCTCTGCCCGGCCGACTTACTCGAGGAATTAAAGGAGGTTCGCTCACTCGGGTACGCTCTTGACAGGGCCGAACATTTTGAGGGGATTCATTGCATCGCCGCTCCGCTCTTGGACGCCCACGGCCGCCCCTTCGCCGCCATTACTATCGCAGGACCCTCGTCCCGAATCCCACAGTCCGCCTTCAGCACCTGGGGCGGGGCGATTTCTTCCGCCGCCTCGGACGCCGCCCTCCAATTCCTTCTTTAGAGCTCTTTCCCGCTCGAAAGCACGCCCCTCCATCATGATGCCGCGCTCCTTCACTCCTCGTGCCACCACCCTCGCCCTAGCCGCAGGCCTGCACCTGCTCGCCGCTCTCAGCGCCCCTGCCAACTCTCCAAAAATATCTTCCGAAGAAGCCACTTTTTTTGAAACTTTCATACGCCCCACTCTCGTAGCGGAGTGTATGGAGTGTCACGGAGCGGAAAAGCAGAAGGGCGGCCTGCGTCTGGACTCCAGACCGGGTTGGGAAAAAGGCGGAGAATCCGGGCCCTCCATCGTGCCTAAGGATCCCGATGCCAGCCTCCTGCTGCGTTCCATCAAACATCTCGAGCCAGACCTCAAAATGCCGGAAAAGGCGCCCAAACTCGACGACGCCATCCTCCAGAATTTCACGCGCTGGATTGCCATGGGCGCCCCTGACCCCCGCGATACCCCACCAGCCATTGCCACGACTAAACCCGCCTGGCCCGAACTCCTCGCCGCCCGCCGCTCCTGGTGGTCTCTCCAACCCCTCCCTGCACACTCCGCGCTTCCCCCGCCCGCGCCTAACACACCCCCACACCCCGTCGACCAGTTTCTAAACAGCTACCTTGCGAAAGCCGGCCTCAAGCCACAACCCGCCGCTTCCAGCGAAGTCCTGGTGCGTCGCCTCCATTTCCTCCTTGTAGGCCTGCCTCCCTCCCCGGAGGAAGTGCGCTCCTTCCTTGCCGCCCACGCTCTGGATCCCAAGGCCGCCTTGCGCCAACGCGCCTCAACACTTCTCGCCTCGCCTGCTTTCGGCGAACACTGGGCCCGCCACTGGATGGATCTAGTGCGCTACGCAGAATCCCACGGCAGCGAAGGCGACCCCGAAATCCCCAGCGCCTACCAGTACAGGGACTACCTCATCCGCGCCTTCAACGCAGACGTCCCACTCAACCAACTCATCCGCGAACACCTCGCCGGCGACCTGCTTTCCTCCCCCCGCCTCTCCCCGGCCGGTATCAACGAGTCCCGCATCGGCCCCGCCCATCTGCGCATGGCAGAATACGGGTACCAGCCAGTGGACTCTCTGGATGACCAGATCAAAGCCGTCGATAACCAGCTCGACGTTGTTTCAAAGGCCTTCCTCGGACTTACCGTATCCTGCGCCCGCTGCCACGACCACAAATTTGACGCCATCAGTCAGCGCGATTACACCGCCTTGTATGGCGTTTTTTCCAGCGTCCGCCCAGCCCAGTTGCCGGTCGAATCCGACACGCAGCTCCAACTCTTCAACAAAACGAAACTCCTCCAGCTCAAAGCAGAGATCCGCTCCGAAATTTCAACGCAGTGGCTTTCCCAGCTCGCAAAACTTCCCGCCACCCTGGCGCAGGCCGCCACACCACCCTTGGAAAAAGCCGTAGCAGAACTGCAAACCCGCCTTCAGGAAGTCAACAAAACCCTCGCTAAAGCGCAGTGGGCCACCCTCAGCGCGGGCTCCCCGCGGGAGTCGCCCGCGCCCTACGCAGTCTGGACGTTCCGGGAAGGCGCCGATGATCTCATGGGCAGGGTGCGCTCGGAGCTCATTGGTGGCGCAACCGTCCGAGACGGCGCCCTTGTTTTGGACGGTAAAGGGGCGTTTCTCAAGACCTCCCCGCTCCCCGAGGAAATCACCGAACGCACCCTCGAAGCCTGGCTGAGCACCTCAAACCTCGAACAACACGGAGGAGGGGTTGTAGGGATCGAACAAATCGCCACACACGCCTTTGACTCAGTCGTCTATGCTGAAAAACAGCGCCGCAAATGGCTTGCTGGAAGCAATAACCACCAACGCACGGAACAAACCGACGGACCTGAGGAAGCCGCTGGAAACGGCGAGAAAATCCATGTCGCGCTCAGCTACGCGGCCGATGGCACCATTTCGGTTTTTCAAAACGGCAGACTCTACGGCAAACCGTTTAAAAAGAGCTCCCTCCACACTTTCCCCGCCGGTGACAGCCGACTCCTCATCGGTCTAAGGCATACCAACGCAGGCAACGGGTTTTTCGAGGGCAAGATCGAGGAAGTGCGTCTTTATACCCGCGCCCTTTCCTCCGAAGAAATCGCGGCCTCTTTTGCAGGCGGACCACTCCTCAAAAGTGGCACCGTCCAGACCTCCCAACCCTCCGGAGTGGAGACCCTGACTGCTGAGGCTGCCACGCTGCGCGCCGAAATCGAGCGCCTGGCGCCGGCCCCAACCGCGGGCGCCTTCGCCAAATTGAGCGCCTCGCCCGAACACCCCCTTCATCTCGCATACAAGGCCGCCGCAATGTCCCCGGCAGCCTTCGCGGCTTACCTGCCCGCTTACAAACAGAAGTCTCTCGCAAAAATCGAGGCGGCCAAGACTTTCAACGCCGAAAACTTCAAGGAGGTTTGGGATCTCAGCAGCCCACAGCAGTCCGCATGGTTCAACAGCGGACCGGATGCCGCACCAGTATCCCGGGGGGATTTCCGCGTCGCGCCCGCAGGGGAAGACACCTTCTCAGAACTCCTGCCTGCGGGTCTGGGAGCCTCCGCCTTGGTCCCGCAGTTTGGCGGCGTAACGATGTCACCCGACTTTAAAATCACCTCCAAAAGCATCAGCGTGCGTTTTGCCGCGACCAACGGCGCCATGCTGCGCCTGATTCCAGACAACTACCCCTTGGGAACTAGCTCGATCTTCCCCCGAGCCATCGTCCAGCGCAACGAAGCCGCCTGGTCCAGACTGGACAGTGCCTACCGCGTCAACTCCAACGCCTTTCTCGAGCTGACAACCCCAGGCCACCAGACGCGCCGGGCCGAGGTCCCCAAAGGGACCGCTCCTTTCGCAGCGGGGGGGACCGCTCCTTTCGCAGCGGGGGGGACCGCTCCTTTCGCAGCGGGGGACTCGTTTTTTGT
>QQND01000069.1 GCA_003402745.1 Verrucomicrobiota bacterium | reverse complement strand
TCTGGGGGGAGTTCTGGGGGGAGTTCTGGGGGGAGTTCTGGGGCTGAGGAGGTAAGCTCAGGATCTGTGTCCGCTCCGGATCCAACGGCTAGCGGGGAAGCCGGCACTGCTTTCCGGCCAGCGGCAAGCGTAAAAAGATCTTCTTCCGAGGACTCCTTCAGCCGCCAAAGCGCTTCCCTGCGGTGGGCGGCAAGCCCCTGAAAGGCGCCCGCGCTTGCCAGCGTGCGCAACTCGTCTTTGTCGAGGGGAACGCGCCTTTGAAAATCACTCATCGAGGTGAACGGGGCGGAGTTGCGCTCCAAAAGAAGCCGCTCCCCGTGGGCCGCGCTGAGCTTCCCCACCAAACTCAGACCCAGTCTAAGGACCGTGTCAGCCTCCACCGTGCACCGCCACTCCGAGTGAAGCACAGACACCGGCAGCACGCGAATCCCATGCGCTTTGGCATCCCCCAACAGCGTCGCACTAGAATAAAAACCCATCGGCTGGTTGTTCAACAGGGAGGCGTAAAACTCCGCCGCCCGATGCACCTTCATCCAAGCGCTGGAGTAAGCAATGAGCGCAAAACTGATCGCGTGCGATTCGGGAAACCCGTAAAGCGCAAAGGAACGCATCGACTGCAGGACTTTCTCAATCAGCTCCTCCGAATGAGCCCGCTCCCGCATCCGACCCCGGAGCTGCCCGCACACACGCTCCATCCTCTCCTGGGAGCGCAAATCACTCAATGCACGCCGGAGTTCCTCCGCTTCGCCAGCAGTGAAGCCCGCGATGACCATCGCGATGCGCAAGAGCTGCTCCTGAAACAAGGCCACGCCCAAAGTGCGCGCCAAAATCGGCTCCAGATCCGGGTGCAGATACGTCACCGGCTCCTTGCCACTGCGTCTCGCCAAATAAGGATGAACCATGTCGCCCTGAATCGGACCCGGACGGATAATTGCCACTTCAACCACAACGTCGTAGAAACACTGAGGCTTCATCCGCGGCAACGTTGCCATCTGAGCGCGGCTTTCGATCTGAAAAACACCGATGGTGTCGGCCGCCTGCATCATCGCGTAAGTGGCAGCGTCGTCCTTGGGGATCGAAGCCAGATCGACGGGCCGGCCCCGGACGCGACACAGCTCCAAGGTGTCCTGCATGGCCGCCATCATCCCCAGCCCGAGCAAATCCACTTTGATGATTCCCAGATCTTCGCAGTCGTATTTGTCCCATTGCGCCACCACCCGGCCCTCCATCGAGGCCCGCTCCAAGGGCACTACCGAGGAAAGCCGGCCCTGGCAAATAATCATCCCCCCGGAATGTTGGCCGAGATGGCGCGGCAGCGAACGCATCGCCTCGTACAGGCGCAGCGCAGCGGGCGCCCGAGGATGCGTGCGAGGCAGGCCTGCTTTCTCCATCTGCTCCTGAACCGCAAGCGTGTGCGGAAAGTCGCCACTGGCAAACAGGGCGGAAAAACGCCCCAGCATCGCGGGAGAAAAATCCAATGCCTTGCCAATCTCGCGCATCGCCCCCCGCCCGCGAAAGGTGATCACGTTTGCCGTCATCGCCGCCCCCTCCTCGCCGTAACGCCTGTAGACCTCCTGGATCACCGCTTCGCGGCGGGGGCCGCTGGGAAGGTCCAGGTCAATGTCCGGCCAGCTCGTTCTGCCCTCGGATAAAAATCGTTCGAACAAAAGATCACAAGCAATTGGGTCGCACGCGGTGATTCCCAGCGAATAGCACACCACCGAGTTGGCCGCCGACCCCCTGCCCTGCACCAAAATATCCCGGCTTTTACAGAAATTCACCAAATCCCAGACAATCAGGAAGTACCCCGAAAAACCCAACTGCGCGATCAAACTCAGTTCGCGCTCAAGCTGGGCGCGAACTCGAGCGTTGATCTGCGAGTAACGGCCCCGGGCACCCTCCAGAGTGACGGCCCGCAAAAACGAATCCATCGTTTCCCCTGCCGGAACGGAATACTCGGGGAATGCATAGCCCAAGTCCGCGAGAGTAAACCCGAGGGTCTCCGCCAACCGAACCGTGTTGGAAACCGCCTCGGGGCAGTGCGCAAAAAGACGCTCCATCTGCGCTGCCGGCCGGAGGTGACGCTCTGCGTTGGCCGAAAGCAAGCGTCCAGCGGCATCCAGGTGCGTGTGATGGCGCATGCAGGAAAACACGTCGAGAATTTCGCGGCCCTCGGGCTTCGCGTACAGAACGCCTGCCGTTGCCAGAGGCGCCAGATGGCGTTCTTTGGCGAGGGCGAGCAAGCGCTGGTGCAGCAGGGGTTCATTGCGTTGCAAGTGGCGCTGGAGTTCCACGTACACATTGGTGGCACCGAAGCTCTCCTCAAGACGCCGCACCGTTTCCTGGGCCGCCGCCGGTCCGCCCGCGGCGAGCGCCTGTTGAAGCGGCCCCTCCTCATCCCCGGTGAGCGCCACCAAGCCCTCCGAAAACTCCGCCAACTCCTCCCAAAACACGGGCGCATTTCCCTTGGAACCACGCAGATGCGCCCGAGTCAGCAGCTGGCACAAATTGCGGTACCCCTCCTGCGAACGCACCAGCACGGGCAACACGCCTCCCCCGGCCAGCGTCAGTTCCGCACCCGTAATGGGCCGAACCCCCACAGCCGCCGCCGCGCCATGAAGCCGGGGAATGCCATACACCCCGTCCCGATCGGTGAGCGCAAGCGCAGGCAGCCCCAGCGAGGCGGCCTCCTGGACAAGGCTTGCCGGTGAGGAGGCTGCCCTCAGGAAACTGAACGCGCTGCGCGCATGAAGCTCAACGTAAGCCATTCCTCTTGTGATTTTTTACCGCAAACAGGTCCTCTTGCAAATGGCTCCGGAAGCCACGGATCTCGCGAAGACACCCTTTTATTTCCACCCTAAAGCCCTTTTTTTACGAAACTTTTAGAACCCTTCAATTTCTATCCACCAGACGCATCTGCCTGGGCCGCCCCCGGCGCCGCTGTCTGAGACTCATTTACATGGGGCAAACGAATTTGAAATTCCAAGCCCCGAGGCGTGCGCAACTGTGCATGCACGCTGCCTCCGCACGCCTCCGCACAACTGCGCACGATGGCCAACCCGAGCCCCGCCCCGCCCGTGCGCCTTTGCCGGGCAAAATCGGGCCGGTAAAAGGGCTGGAAGATTTTTTCGAGCAACTCAGGGGGCAGACCGGGGCCACTGTCCCTGACGCAGAGAGTCACCCAGTCGGTGGTGACTTCCGCACAGATTTCGATCGGACCGGCGTCCGCAGCATACCGAACGGCGTTGCGCACCAAATTGGAGAGCGCCCGATCGAGGGTATTGCGCCGGGTGGTGAGAACGAGGTCTTCGGGAATACGCGTCTGCAGTTCCACCGTGGAAGCTTCTCGGGTGAGGACCTCCTCCACCAAATCGACAAGGAGGAAACGGTCTGCCGGTTCCCCAGCGGGTTGGGCGGTCGTTTTGGAGAAAGACAAAACTTCCTCCACCAAGCGAGCCACATGCTGCAATTCGTTCTCCACCTTTTGCATGTAGGGAAGGGCATCCGCCCCAATATGCCGCTCGGCAAGCGAAAGGGCGCGCTGCATACGCGCCAGAGGGGAGCAGAGTTCATGGGCGACGTCTGCGATGAGCAGTCTGTTTTTTTCTTCGCTGAGTTCTAAGCGCTCTTTTTGGAGGTAGATCCACTGCTCCAAATTAGAGACTGCGTCGCCCGCTTTAAAAGGCGTGCCGGTTCCCCCAACCAAGGCCAAGGGTTCTACCGCCTGGGCCATGCGTTCGAAAGCCATCAGCAGACTCCTGAAAACGAGCAGCCAAAGAATCGATGAAGTCCCTCCCGCGACCACCGCAAACGCCGGCCATGATATTGGGTGAACCATCGGCCGGAATGCGACCAGCCACGAGGGCAAAGAAAACGGGGCTACTGGCGCCAAAAAAAAAGACAGACCAAGAACGGCTATGCCATTGAGGAGCCCCCCAAGCAGCAGTCTTCGGTTTTGAGAAAAGGGGTTGCGCATAGTTCGAGAGTGTCAGCTTCTACCATATTCCCGCCGGAGTAGAGTGAATGCGTTTAGATAAAAGTCTGCTTGTTGTGAAGCAAAGGCCGGAGCGGTTCAAAAACGGGCACGCCAGCGGTTGCGGGCCAAGGTCGTAAAATCCTAACAGCGCCCGCTGACTCAAGCGTAGAAACTGGCCGGCACTTCGTTTTCATCCCACAAAAATGCGGCGAGCAGAATTTTGATTCCGAAGAAATTGAGGCGCCGTCCTTCAGTAAAAGTTTGGTTAAAGCACTAGCCAAAGCGCCGGCCCAAAAATAGCATCCAGCCCATAAGTGAAGAGGATATTTATCCACATGCGTTTATTTCCCTTACCCCCCCGCCGTTCGCCAAGGGTGGGGTGCGCTCGATAAAAAGACCGTCAGACACAAAAAACCAGCCATGGCCGCACAATCTCGCCCCAGCGAAGGGTCGGACAATGAGGGAAGCATTGCCGAGGGACGTGTCTTTTATGCACTTTTGCGCGAGATGGCTCGGGGCGGAATGGGGCGTATTTTTGAGGGGCAGGACCTCAACCTGAACCGACAGGTGGCGGTCAAGGTCAGCGGGATGAAAAAGGGACGGAGTGACCCGCGTTTTTTGAGGGAAGCGCAGGTGTTGGCGCGTTTATCCCATCCCAACATTGTTCCTGTGTATTCCCTGGGTGAAGACGAATGGGGGCGCCCGTGTTACAGCATGAAACTGGTTCGTGGGCAGACCTTACAGGCGATCTTGAACGCCCAGCGGGAGGGGGGGGCCGAGGCACTGCAGGGGTATGGCAGGGAGCGCTTGCTGGGGGTCTTTTTGAAAATATGCGATGCGCTTTCCTTCGCGCATGCCCAGGGAGTTTTGCACCGGGATTTAAAGCCGGAAAACGTCATGGTAGGAGAGTTCGGGGAGGTGCTCGTGATGGACTGGGGCCTCGCTAAACTAGGAAACGATCCGGTTTTTACGCCGGAACCAGCTCTGGCTCTTGAACTGGACGACCCTTCTCCCGGGGAAACACTCGACGGAGAAGTAGTTGGCACCCCCGGGTATATGTCTCCAGAACAGGCGCGGGGCATGGTGGACTCGGTGGACGAACGCTCCGATGTCTTCGGCTTGGGCGGGGTGTTACACGCGATTCTGACCCGGTTTCCTCCTATCGAGGGGGAAACGCTCTTGGAGATCCTCATTAAAACCAAGCGCGGAGAGGTCTCCAAGAAGATGACTGGCGCGGGAAACCGCGCACAAGCGGCGCCGCTGGCACTTCAAGCAGTGACTAGAAAAGCGCTGGCGCTCAATCCCGCAGACCGCTACCAGAGCGTTCGCGAAATGGCCGCTGAAATCGAAAGCTATCGCGATGGTTTTGCCACGCGCGCCGAAGAAGCCAACCTGATACGGGTGCTCCTCCTTTTCGTAAAACGGCACGGAATGGTCTCTGCGATGGCAGCGCTCCTTATGTTAGGCGCGCTCGTTTTCACGGTGCGCTTGAGCGCCAGCGAACGCCGCGCCAATGAAAACGCAAGTGTCGCCATCGTGGAGCGAGAGGCCGCCAAAAGCGAAGCTGCCCGCGCTCTAATCGCCCCCGTGGAAATTGCGCACCGCGACTTTGATGGCGAAGAAATGCAACACATGTTGGCCGATGTTCCCGAACACCTCCGGCGCCAACCTTGGAGCTATTTACAGTCGAGATTAGACACGGCCGTTCTCACTGTTGAAATTGCAGACAGATCTTCTTTCGTCGCCTCCATCCCGCATCCAGAGCAGCCAAACATCTTCCTAACCCTGCAGGAAAACGGCTGGGTCCGCGCCTTTGATTCCGTCTCCGGAGGGTTTCACGATTTATTCAAGGTGGACGCCTTCGAGCCAACCCGCGTTATTTTGGCGGCCTCCAAGGATGCTCAAAAAATAGCCCTCGTGCGGCACTCCCCCTCTGGGTCGCACCTTGAAGTCCGTCGCCTGCCTGGAGGAGAGGTCCTCCTGGAAGCAGAATCAGCCAGCAGATGTTCCAAAGTGTTTTTCAACCCGGCGGCCAGCCTTCTTTTTTGCGGCATCCGCACCAAAAACAAAGTGTGGACGCAATCCGAAGTCTGGAACCTAAACGACGGACGCAAACAAGAGGATTTGCAAGGGTTTCTGTTATGGGAAGACTCGGGTCCAACACCCGGCCTGTATTGTGTTTCCAAGGGCAACCAGATCGTCGAAGTGGATCTTTCAACAGGCAGGGCTCTCCCCGTGCTTCCCAAAGTCGAGTTGCACGAGGTGGTGCGCCACATCAATTTTTCCTTCGGCCACGTCATTAGCTCCGATGCAAAAGTGGTGTTTACCGTCGGTGGCGGGCAACCTCTTTTGCGGCACATTAGCACTAGCACTGGGAGCGTTAAATTTGAATCCCTCCTGGCAACCGGGCAGGTGCGCGGTGTGGATTGGAATCCCAGTCCGCCCCTGGTCGCGACGCTCGTGCAGCGCTCCAAACAATGCGCCGTCCTCCAGCTTTGGCAACCCGAAAGCGGGGCGCTTTGCAAGGCGGTCTTCATGCTCGGAGGGGAAGGTGAATCGACGCTGGTAATTCATAAACTCTCCGGACGCATCGCCGTTTTTCAGGGCGCGCGGGTGAAAGTGTGGAACACGCGAGAGCCCACACCCCTCACAACGGTGGAAGGGTTGCAGGCCACCGCACCCTGGTTCTCCTTTGTTCCAAATTCTCCGCACGCCGTATTAACCACCTCAGACGGGCGCTTGGCGTTGTCCGAACTTTCCACCTCCAGAACAGGCCCCCAGCCAACCCTTTTTCTGAGCAACCACCCCGGGATCCCTTCCGTGAGTGCAGACGGCTCCACCTTGCTCTTCTCACGAAAATGGGGCGCTCCTGAAGGACTCACGGACGCGGTGCAGGTTTTCTCGCGCTCCGGCGAAATCTTTTCGGAAAGGACGAGTTTTTTCCAAGCGCGTTTTGAGGGCGAAGGAAAACGCCGCCTCCTGAGCCCGGATGGCTCCGTCTTTGTCTCGGAGGAGGAAGGCATCCCCGCTTTCTACGAGACCAACAGCGGGAAACTGATTCGAGCGATAAAATTGGAAGCAAAAACAACTGACTTTTTCGGGCCGAATGCGATCTGGCTCGATGCCTGTCGGTTCGTAAACGTTTTTGATGTGCAAGATGACCGTCCCTGGGCGGAGTCCACTTCCAAAACCGATGCCATTCAGATTTGGGACATCAGGAGCGGGGAATCTATGCTCAAAAGCTTCGCTCCCAAAGTCGGACTTTTGTGCCCTGCGCCAGACGGTCGCACCCTGGCAGAGGCGGGGACCGACCTCAGGCTGCGCTTTCGGAGCACGGCCACTTTGCAGGTGGACCGAGAATTCCGGCTGCATGATAGCCCCATCCGTTGCATGGCCTGGCACCCCACCCTGCCAGTGCTCGTGACGGGCGCAGATGATTCCGCAGTGCGAGTGTGGGACACGCTGACAGGCCGTCTGTTGCACGAGTTTGATGGAATCCAGTTTCCTAGACAGTTGTTTGTAAGCCCAGACGGGCGGAGACTCTGCGTCATTCGAAAACTGGCAGCCGAGGCCGTGGTTTTCGAACTTCCAGATTTGGTCGCGGCAAAGCCACCGGGCCACCAGCCTCCGCAGCAGCGCTCTTTCTAAAGGTGGGGCTTCCGTTTTGCCTCCCTTCAATTTCAAGAAACTTTCATTAGCAAAAATACATGCAACCCGATCACCAACAGGCCGAAAGAGGAAGCAGCCCAATTCGTTTTCGGACGCTCATCATTGATGACGACGAAGCGCTTTGTGAGATGACTAAAGAGTATCTGAGTCCCCTAGGGTTCGAGGTTCATTGTGTGCACTCAGGAGAAGCCGGCGTGTTCTCCGCAACTTCGGAAGATTGGCACGCCGTCATTCTGGACGTCATGCTCCCGGACTTGAACGGGTTTGAAGTGCTTCGCCGCATCCGGAAGGAATCCAACGTCCCTGTGCTCATGCTCACGGCATTGGGAAACTCGGACAATCATGTGGCCGGCTTGGAGCTGGGGGCAGATGACTACGTTCCGAAATCCACCCCCTCCAGGGAGCTGCTGGCGCGGTTGCGCGCTATGCTGAGGAGGGCGGGATGGACCGCTCAGGAAACACCGGTTTCCACAAGGCAGGAGATTGTCGTCGGAGATTTGCGCTTGGACCCAAGCACCCACTTGGCGAGCGTCGGTGACAAATTACTGAACTTAACGCGTTCGGAGTTTCTCGTGCTCCTCACGCTCGTGAACGCTGGGGGAGCCATCTGCAAGCGTGAGGAGCTCTCCCAAACCGTCACAGGAAGCAAATGGCAGGTCTTTGAACGAAGTATCGACATGCACGTCTCCAGTCTGAGGAAAGCATTGCGCGACAATAATGCCGCCCAAAATTACATCCTCACGGTGCGCGGCGTCGGATACCGGTTTTGCCACCCCTCTCAACCCGCAGCCTGAGAACAACGGGGCCCTTTTGAGTTTTGTTGCGAGGTCTCCACCCGTTTCAGGAGTGTCTGAGGATCCCTGAGACTGTTTTGAAACCCGGCCCGCCAGAGCCTCGTTCTGTTCAGGCCGCGAGTCCGTGCTCGACACAGCAGGCAATCTCTCTTTCAACCGCAGGGATGCGTTCCCTGTTTCTCCTCCAACTGTTGGCCTCCGCCGCCCTCCTTTCCCCCCCCCGAGTCCACGCGGCGCCCCCTGCGTACGAAACTCGAGCGGAGCACGACCCGAATGGGATTGGAAAGTTTTACCTGGGCCGGGAAATCGCCCAGGTCATGGGACACCAAGCCGCTGGCTGGCTGGAACGCCCAGAACGCGAAGCCGAGGAACGCACCGATTTGCTAGTGGAAGCCATGCAGCTCAAACAAGGAGAGATCGTCGCCGACATCGGAGCCGGTTCGGGCTACTTCTGCTGGCGCATGGCCAAGGCCGTCGCCCCCGAGGGAAAGATCTATGGAGTCGACATCCAGCCGGAGATGCTCGAACTGCTCCAACGAAACATGAGCCGGCGCGGCGTTTCCAATGTGATTTCCGTGCTCGGCACTACCACGGATCCGAAACTGCCCGCTGACTCTATCGATACGATCCTCATGGTCGACGTGTACCACGAATTTGACCAACCCTACGAAATGGCTAAGGCCATGGTCAGTGCCCTCAAAAAGGGCGGCCGCTTCGTCCTCGTCGAATACCGGAGGGAGGATCCCAAAGTTCAGATCAAGCGGGTCCACACCATGAGCGAGACACAGGCCAAGGCAGAGTTTACCCTCTTCCCCGAATTGCGCTGGGAGACCACGCTCACCCCCCTGCCCCAGCAACACATCCTCATTTTCCGGAAACACTGACGCCCCTCTTTTTTATGCAGCAACTCGCCGAACACCGCTTCACTTGGAGCCGAAGGACCACCGCAACCGCCGCCGAGAGCTGGTTTGAAACCCTCTCTCACCTCGGGCCCATGCGTGTGATGGTGACTCAAAATGCGGGGTCCACCTCGGCTCAAATCCAGGCTCACGGCCTCACCCAGTCCGAAGCCGGCGCCCTTGCCGCAGAATACGGAGGCAAAATCAGCGAGGCCACCTGGCTGACCAAGACCAATTCCCCTCAACGCGCCCCCATCCGCGTGCGCGGCCGATTTTCAGTGGTGAGCACAGAGGCAGAAAGAACGGCCTCCCTAGAATCCAGCGGAAAACCAGCCCTCTGGATCCCCGCGGGCCTCGCCTTCGGCACTGGAGAACACGCCACCACCGCGATGTGTCTTCGCCACCTCGCAGACATTGCCCGTCCGCTTGCACGCGAGTCTTGGGAGTTTCTGGACCTCGGCACAGGGTCCGCCATCCTCGCGATGGCAGCCCGGGTACTAGGCGCTCGCAAAGTGCTGGGCACGGATTTCGACGCACTCGCTTTGCGGACCGCCAAGGAGAACGTGAGCAACAACAACCTCAACCATATCAAATTGGTTCGCTCTGACGTGTTGAAGTGGAACCCCGAACGCACCTGGGAAGTCGTCGCCGCCAATCTATTCAGCGGCGTCCTGATCGAGGCCGCGCCTGTGATTGCCCGCGCCGTGGCCAAGGGAGGACACCTGCTGCTCTCCGGAGTTCTGCGAGAACAGGAAGCAGAGGTGCTCGCCGCCTTCAGCGCCCAAAAACTCACAGTCGAGCGCGTCGTCAGAAAGGGCAAGTGGATCAGCGCTCACGCCCGAAAGAGCGCAACCGCAAAGCGTTGAGGACAACACTCACCGACGAAGCCGCCATCGCAGCAGAGGCCGCCACCGGCCCAGGCGCCCAGCCTCCGTTCCAGGCCTCCAAAACCCCGGCGGCCAAAGGCACCGCCAGCGCGTTGTAACCAAAAGCGAGAACCAAGTTCCCCCGGATCACGCCCAGCGTCCGCCGAGACAAGTCCAACGCCTCCAAAAAAGCCCGCAAATCGTCCCGAATCAACGTCACATCGGCCGCCTGCCTCGCCGCCGCCGTCCCGCCCCCCATGGCGATCCCCACGTCCGCCTGAGCCAGGGCAGGGGTGTCATTCACCCCATCCCCCACCATCGCGGTGAGACCCGCTTTCTGCAATTCGCGCACAATCTCCCGCTTCCCCTCCGGCCGAACCCCGGCAAACACCCGGGTGATTCCCGCCAACTCCGCGATCCGGCCGGCAACCCGTGCGTTGTCCCCGCTGATAAGCACCGACTCCACGCCACGGCGCCTGAGCTCCGCCACCACCGCCGCCGCCTCCGGCCGTATTTGATCCGCCACCCGAAACCAGCCCGCGAACTCCCCGTCCACCGCCACCCAAAGGCGCTCATCCCTCTCCAAAGGAGTCGTTTCCGGTAAAAAAACGCCCGCTTCCCGCAGCCAGTCCGCCGCACCCACAAGAAGGACTCCTGCCTCGACCCTTGCCTTCAACCCCCGCCCCGGCACCGCTTCAATCTCTGTCGCCTCCCCAAGAGTTTTCACTCCCCGTTCGCGCGCCGCCCGCACCACCGCCAACGCCGCGGGATGGGCGCTCTGTTGTTCCGCCGCCGCCACCGCCCCCAAAAGAAGGCCCCCAAACGACTTCCTCTCCCACCACTCGACCACCTCCAGCTGCCCGCGCGTCAGCGTGCCCGTCTTGTCGAAAGCCACCACCTTCACTTTCGAAAGCGTCTCCAGCACCGCCCCATTGCGAAAAAGAACCCCCAACTGCGCCCCTCGCCCAGTCCCCGCTAAAACCGCCACCGTTGTCGCAAGCCCCAGCGCACACGGACAGGCCACCACTAGGACCGCCAATCCGTGCCAAAGCGCCGCCTGCACACGGCCCGCCTCCGGCCCCACCAGCAGCCACACCCCCACCGTCCCCAAAGCCGCCACCACCACCCAGGCCGCAAAATGCACCGATACCCGGTCCGCCATGCGCTGCACCGGCGGCTTCCCTGCCTGCGCTTCCCTCACAATCCTCAACACCTGCTGCAAAAACGCCTCCCGCCCCGCCGACTCCACCCGAAGCCGTAACGCCCCGTCCCCATTGAGCGTCCCGCCCACCACCCTGTCGCCCCGTCCCCGCAGCACCGGTACAGATTCTCCTGTCACCCAACTCTCGTCCACACTGGTGCGCCCCTCCAAGACCTCTCCGTCCACTGGAATCCGCTCCCCCGGCGCCACCCGCACCCGCATCCCAGCCTCAACATCCGCAAGAGCCACCTCCCGAACCTCCACCCCCCTCCCCGCCTCCAACTCCACCTCCACTCGGGCCACCCCAGGTTGCAACTCCGCCAGCGCCAGGATCGCCTCCCCAGCCTTCAAGCGGTTGCGCAACTCCAGCCACCGACCAAAAAGCGCAAACGACACAATCCCAGCCGCCGCCTCAAAATAAGACCCTTCATGTAAAGGCACCCCCCCCAGCCACGCCGCAACACTCCCGACCCACGCCAAAACCGCCCCTGCCCCAATCAGAACGTTCATATCCGGCTCCCCTCGGCGCACAGCCGTCCACCCAGAACGCAGGATATCGCGGGCCGCCCCGAAAACCACGGCCCCGGAAATCGCCATTTCCAGCAAAAAACGCCCTCGAAAAGGAGCTCCGACGGGGGAGTCCGGCCAAAAATGGCCCGCCATCGTCCAAAAAGCGAGGGGGACAAACCCGAGGGCTGCCCACACCCAGCGGTAGGCCGCGGTTGCCAAATCAGCGGCCCGAGCGCGGGACTCCTCAAGGGGGGATTCGGGGGGGGGCTGAAAGGTGAAACCCGCCGCGACAATGGCTTCTTCCACCCGCCAAGAGCGTCCTTTCCGGCTGCCACCTTCAGAAGCAACCCCATCCCGTGCAGAATCTTTCCAAAAAACCCGAGCGTGGCCCGTCGCAAAATTCACCGACGCCTCCCCAACCCCAGCCACCCCGCGCAGGGCGACCTCCAGCCTTCCGGCGCACCCCGCGCAATGCATGCCCTTGACGAGCCACTCCTCCGAGCCTTGGTTGGTTGTATTCATGACTCTTGGGTGAACTAAATGTACATCAAAGGGCCGACTTTTGCCATTCCCCCTTTCACATCGCGCCCCGTGCCCCTATGCTAACACATTCTATGAACCCCGAGATTCAGAAGGCCGTTGAGGCCGGTAAACTTTCAGAAGTCACCGCAGCCGCCTTGGAGCAACTCTCCGAAGGCACCTGTATCGTCCACAAAAGCTGGGGGTTCGGCAAAATTGCGAAGCACGATTTTGATTTCAATCAAATCGTCATCAACTTCACCGCAAAGCCGGGCCATGCGATGCAGTTTCAATACGCTGCAGAATCCCTCAAACCACTCGCTCCAAACCATATTCTTGCCCGAATCGCCGAAGGCGCGGACAAAGTGCGCGCAGAAGCCTCAGCGGATCCTGTCAAGTTCACCGCAGGGATTCTGGCTCAAAACAACAACCGCATCACTCAGGACGAATTCACCAAACTCCTCGTTCCCGCCGCATTCAAGGAGATCGAATTCAAAAAATGGTGGGATGATACCAAAAAGCTGCTCAAAAAAGACGGCCACTTCTCGCTCCCCACAAAAAAAACCGACCCGATCCTCTACCGATCCGAAGCCGTCTCCCACTCTGAGCAGCATCTGGCGGCTTTCCAGCAGGCCAGACAGGTCAAGGACCAGATCTCCGCTCTCGAGAAAATCCTGCGCTCCCTCGACGAAATCGCCGACCATCCCGCGCAAATCCAACCCGTCCTCTCCGACCTCGAAGAATCCGCCCGCCGCAACCTCAAACTGCGCACCGCAGAGTGCCTCACTTTGATCAGCTTGCGCGATGAAATCGTCGAACGCGGCAAGAACCTCCAGGCGGGCACCGACGCCCTCACCCTTCCCGCAATCCTTCTAGAAGAACAGCGCAACCTGACCGCGCTCCTCGAAGAAATTCCAGCAGCCAAAGTCAAGCGCGCCCTGGGGGCTCTGCAGGAAGCCTTCGGAGAAGACTGGTCCGCCAAGGCCCTGATTCTCATCGAGCGGGGCAGCTCCCGCCTCGTGGCCGAGTCCGCCCGCTTGCTCCAAGAACACCAGCGCACCGAGGACCTCCGCGCCGCTCTGGACCGCGCCATCCGCAACCATTCGATTTCCTCCGCCGCCCTCACCTGGTTGTGTGACAAAAAGGAACGCTCCCGCAAGGACAGCGCCTTCCGCAACCTGCTCCACCCGCGCGTCATGAGCGCAATGCTCTCCGCTTTGGAGCGGGATCAGTTCAACGAAAACCGCGACCGCAAACTCCACGACCTGATCATCAACGACATGGAGTTGATGCCCGACCTGCTTTCCGGAGCGGAATTGGAAGAAGTCCGGGAAGCGATGCGCAAGCTGCTGCTCACCCCTGTTTTCGAAGATCTCAACAAACGCTCCCTTTTGGGCCGCTTCGTGCGGGTCTTCCCTGAGCTGGAAGCCCTCATCTCCGGGGAACGCACCGACTCCTCCTCCGGCGAGCGGGAAGAAAAGCAGGAAGGTTTGATCGTTTCTTGGGAAAGCCTCCAAAAGCGCCAGGAAGAATACGAAGAACTGATCAACAAAAAAATTCCTGAAAACTCCCGCGACATCAACGAAGCCGCCAGCCACGGTGACCTCAAAGAAAACGCCGAGTTCAAGGCCGCCAAGGAAATGCAGCGCATGCTCGGCCGCCGCCGCTCGGATCTGGAACGCGAAATCATGATCGCCCGGGGCACCGACTTCGCCAACCCGGACACCGCCCAGGTTTCCATCGGGACAACCGTCACCGTGCGCGACACCGCCTCCGAGCAGTCCGAAACCTTCCATATTCTCGGGGCTTGGGATTCCGATCTGGAAAAGGGAATTATCTCCTACAAAACCGCGGTTGCGCAGGCTCTAATCGGCCACAAGATCGGGGCTTCCGTGGCTCTCGCCTCCGAAACGGGCGAAAGACCCGTGGAGATCCTCTCCATCGACGCCTGGCACAAGAACTAGATTAAAAAACGAAAATAGATTGCCGCCTTTCGCTCGGAAAGGCAGCCTCCATCGCGTTTTTCATCCCTCAAAAGCCGTTCAAGGAACCCTTAGCTCACTTTTTATGTCACTCACAGCCATCTCCCACATTCTCGCCCGTCAAATCATTGATTCGCGCGGCAATCCCACTGTCGAAGTGGACGTTGAACTCGCCGGCGGAGCCGTCGGCCGCGCCGCCGTCCCCAGCGGTGCGAGCACAGGCGAGCACGAAGCAGTCGAACTGCGCGATGGCGACACTGTTCGTTATTTGGGCAAAGGAGTGACCAAAGCGGTCCACAACGTCGAAGAGATCATCGCCCCCGAAATCGAGGGCTACGACGCCCTCGACCAGGTCGGGATCGATCGCGCCCTTCTCGCACTGGACGGCACCCACAACAAAGGCAACCTGGGAGCAAACGCGCTTCTGGCCGTCTCCCTCGCCACCGCGCACGCCGCGGCAAACCAGCTCGGACAGCCCCTCTTCAAATACATCGGCGGCCCCAACGCCAAGGTGCTCCCTGTTCCGATGATGAACATCCTGAACGGAGGCGCCCATTCCGACGCTCCGATCGACTTCCAGGAGTTCATGATCGTCCCCAAAAAGTTCGAACGTTTCTCAGAAGCGCTGCGCGCCGGCACAGAAGTCTTCCACGCGCTCAAGAGCGTGCTCAAGGGCCGCGGTCTCTCCACCGCTATCGGCGACGAAGGCGGGTTCGCCCCCAACCTCAAGAGCGCTGCAGACGCGCTCGAAACCATCGCGGAAGCCTGTAAAAAAGCCGGCTACAAGCTGGGCGAAGAAATCTTCATCGCCCTGGACGTCGCTTCCTCCGAGTTTTACGACGCCGCAACCCAGCAATACGTCTTCAAAAAGAGCGACCAGTCCCGCCGCTCCGCCGCGGAACTCGTGGCCTACTATCAGGAGCTTCAGAAAAACTACCCAATCATTTCCATCGAAGATGGGTGCGCAGAAAACGACTGGGATGGGTGGAAGGCCCTCACCGTCGCCATGGGACACAACACGCAGCTCGTTGGGGACGATTTGTTCGTGACCAACGTCAGCTTCCTGCGCAAGGGCATCGAGCGCGGCGTGGCGAACTCGATCCTGGTGAAAGTCAACCAGATCGGTACGCTCACAGAAACCCTCGACTCCATCGAACTGGCCAAGGAAAACCGCTACACGGCGGTGATCTCGCACCGTTCCGGCGAAACCGAAGACACCACCATCGCCGACATCGCCGTGGCGACGAACGCTGGCCAGATCAAGACAGGTTCGCTTTGCCGTACGGACCGCGTGGCCAAATACAACCAATTGTTGAGAATCGAAGAACAATTAGGTGACAACGCCGTTTATGGCGGTAAGCTGCGCTAGATTAATGTAACAACAGATTGTGAGCGACCGCTTCTTCGAGAACCAAGCGCCTGCTGTGCCCCCGGTTTGGGTTTCCCTAAACCGTGCGCTCGCCTCGGCTATTGTGTTGCTGGTCGTCGGAACGCTCGCAGTCCGCTATTTGCCAGAGACTTCCAAGCGGAACGAAATCCAGTCTGACATCCAGGTTCTGGAGGCAAAAGTCGCAGAAAAACGCGCCCTCCTCAAACGGCACGAACGCGAAGAACGCCTTCTGCGTACCAACTCCGAATACCTGAGCATGGTCGCCCGTGAAAGACTCGACCTGATGCAGGAAGGCGAGACTCTTTTCCGCTTCGACGCCCTGCCCAAGCGTTGACTCGCTCCTTCCTTGCTTCACGACACTCAGTAGCTTGGGTGTTTTATGCGGATTCAGTGCGGATTCAGCGCGAATTTGCCCCACCCCTACGTCGTTAACCGCCCTTCCCCCAACGCGCTATGTTCTTCAGCGCTCACGGACGATTCCTGAAGCAATTTCTCCCCATCTCCCCATCTTCAACGCTTCCTTCCCTATACCCATGGCCCTAGATCTTTCCTCTCTCGACCTTTCCAACCTGACTGGCCGCGTCGACGAGCTCAGGAGGTACCTTTGACCTCGCCCAACTTCAGGCCCGCCTAGGCGAGGTCGAGGAGGCCATGAGCGCCCCTGATTTCTGGAACCACAAAGACCGTGCCCAGCAATTGGTGGAAGAGGTCTCCTCCCTGCGGGCAAAAATCAACCCCCTCCTCGCCCTGCAACGCCAGGCAGCGGATCTCGGCGTCCTCATTGAACTGGCGACCCTCGAGGAGGACCAAAACCAGGCGGCCCGCGAGGTTGAAGCTGAGCTCAACGCATTCACCAAAGGTCTCGAACAGTTTGAGCT
>QQND01000068.1 GCA_003402745.1 Verrucomicrobiota bacterium | reverse complement strand
TCCCCGGGCATACTCAGGAATAAAAAAGGCCCGACCTTGATCGCCATGAGTTCGGCACGGACGGGTTGCTCTTTGCCGGGAAGTTCTAGAATTTCATTGGCGACTCGGATCTTGTAAAAGGATTCGCGTTGTTGGAGTTTTTCGCGCGTGACGCCGAGGGCGAGCGTGCGCACGACGGCGCCTCCGAGGTCGCGGCCCGCCCACTGAATATCTGCCTCGTCGGCGCAGCGGTACGGGTAGCCGGGAAGGTTCGGGCGGATGTCCCCCGCACAGCCCTGCAGGAATAACGCGGCAGTGTTTTTTCCGTAGACAGACTCCACGAAGGTTTGCGCCTCGCCGGGGAAGTCGGCCGAGATTTTTGGGTAGCCTGAGGGGTAGGGGAGCGAGCCCTTGTCGCCCCAGGTGAAAAAACAGGGATGGCAGACGGCGTGCATAAGAACCGCCATGGGCGTGAGGGATTTGCCGTCGTCGAACCGAAGCACTTTCACCCGCGGATCGTTGGGTCCTTCAGGGTTCAAACGGATGACCGCCCTCCCATCGATTGTTTTGCGCCGGTTGATACCGAACCCGATTCGATCCTCCCCGTACCCGATGTTTACGGTGCGCAACCCGCCCGCTGCCTCTTTGGCCATGATGCCGATACGCTTTACAAGCTCGGCCGCCCAAGGCGGGTTTTCGGTGTAACCCGGTGCGGAATGGTTGTGGGAGGCCGTCACCATGATGTTTGCTGCGGGCACCCCCGTCTCTTTTTCGATGCTCTCGCGGGCGAGTTTCACCAGGTCCTCCCAGGCGCCGATGGTGTCCATGGTGACGAATGCCGCCTTGGTTTCGCCATCGTCGAGCAGCAGAATGCCCGCCCTGAGCGGGTCGCGCACCCCGCTTACGGGGCGCCTGTGGCCGATGACGGTGACGGTCGCGGCGTCTTGCGGGGTGATGTCGATTTTTGCCACGCCGGCGCGCAGGTTGGATCGGACAGGAAACTGGCCATCACTTGCACTCGATTCTTCCGTTGCGAGCAGTGCGGGGAACCGCGGTGCGAGAAGCAGTAGGGCGCCAAAGGTCAGCAGGCTGAGGGCTTTCATAGGGTGGGTGGTGTCGCCGTTCACTGACGAGTTTTCATCATTTCACAAAATAGTGAAGGTTTCACGCGCTTCGTATCTCCAATTAGCTAAAGCATTTTACTTTTAGACTAATGGTATTTGCGTAGCCGAGCCCACTGGGACGCTGTTTCCTGAGCGCTGCGGACGGGATTCGCTAACGCAGTTTTTGTCAGGATTTAAGGTTCTGGCGGGCAGGGTGCTGCTCCACCATCCCACCGGCCTCCATGGCGTTTGCAACCAGATCACAGAAAGCGTCAATGTGTGGAAGTTTTGAGCCACCCTTTGGGCGCAATAAAACCACCTCTTCGTACCCAAAAAGGTGGCTGACATCCCTTGAGATCAGGGCCTTTTCCCCCCGCTTGGGCTTGAAGGGGGCGTGCGAGCCCGGCGCGAGCAGCGCAACTCCGAAATCAAGGGCGACGTACCGCATGATCAGGAGAACGCGGGTCGCGCTCAGGGCGACATCAATTTTTTCGAGCAGGCCGGCGCGTTTGAAAGTTTGGTCGACCAGCAGCCGGTCGGAAGTGTCCTCGCTGCCGAGGACAAGGGGGTGTTGAGCGATCTGTCTGAGGGTGAGTTTTTTGCTTCCGGCCAGCGGATGGCCTGCGGGACAGAGCAGGGCCATCGAATAGCGGGTCAGCGGTCGCAGATCAACGGCGCCCTCGAGTTCGTCGGGCATGCCAATTCCCATCCCAATAATGGCGATGTCCGCCTGGCCCGCCAGGAGCGCTGCGGCCGCTCCGCGCGAGGGCCGGTCCACCAGTCGTAATTCTACGTCAGGAAACTGCTTGCGGTACGCCTTGATGGGTTCTGGAAGTTCGTCGCTCAAGATGTCGGCCGGTGCGGCGACCGTGAGTCTTCGAGGGACGCGGTTGCGGCGGTCCGCGAAGGCGGCCCTGAGGGAAAGGAAGTTTTCCACAAGCGGTTCACTCATCTCCACGAGCATCCGGCCTTCTTCGGTGAGCGTGACCTGCTGCCCCTCAGCGTTGACAAGCTTCACCTCAAACTCGTCCTCCAAGGAGCGCACCTGCCGCCAGACCGAAACCACCGACAACTTTAAATAGGAGGCCACCGCCGAAAAACTTTTCCGCCTCGCGATTTCCACAAGCGCTCGTAGTTGCCGGATTCTGAGTTCTTTGAAAAAGCGGCGGTCAGTTTTCATGAGTGAACTTTAGTCTCTGCGTAAGGAAGTGAAGCAACTGATTATCTGCCTTGTTTTAAAAAACTTCAGGATTCTAATGTCGGCGCGCCTTTTTATCTTTGCTTTTTAACGTGATACGCCGTGTTTCCCCCTTGGGTTGACTCCTGTTTTTTCAGGATGAAACGGAGCGCCGCGCGTGGGTCGGTCGTGGGTCGGTCGTTAAACCGTGTTTACATAAACCAACCAAAGTGTCACAACCCGTGAATCAAACGCTATGACTGACGGCGGTGGATTCAAGAGGGGACCGGTTTCCTGAGGGCGGGCTTCGCCGGGATCGAGTCTCTGATGTGGGTCCCGTCCCTTGAAAAAAGCGGTCGTCGTGCCCGAGAGAAATTTCCCGCAGCTCCAATAAATTCCCCCATGACTCCTCTTCGAATTCTTCTCGCACTCGGTTGCTCCAGCCTCGTGGCTGCGCCGGTGACTGTTTTTACCAACGGAAAAATCCTGACGGTGGACGACGCGTTTTCTGTCACTGACGCCCTTGCTGTGGAAGGCGCCCGGATTGTGGCGGTGGGTGAAGCGGCCAAAACTCTGGGAAGGCAGGGGGCAGGGGTGGAGGTTGTGGATTTGGGGGGGCGTACGATGTTGCCCGGGCTCATGGATTCACATTCCCATCCCGTGGGGGCGGCTACCATGGAGTTTGACCATGCGATTCCTGACATTGAAAACATCCCGCAGTTGCTGGAGTACATTTCCTCGCGTGCGAAGTCTCTCCCCGAGGGGTCGCTCATTGGGATTGACCAGATTTTTATCACGCGCCTCAAAGAGCAGCGTTATCCCACGCTGGAGGAATTAGACCGGGCCGCCCCGGTTCATCCCGTCCAGTTCCGAACGGGACCGGATTCCATGCTTAACTCCGCGGCGTTGCGTTTAGCCGGTATTGGGCGGGGCTTCAAGGTGCCCGCGGGCCAAACCGGGGTTGTGGTTTTTGACGAGGCGGGGGAACCGACTGGTTTGATGCACGCGTTCAGCCCGAAGATCGAGGCGAAGGCAATCCGCCGCCAGCCGAATCCGGCTGAAACCCTGCAGTTGGTGAAGCGTTTGTTCGCCGACTACAACAGCGTCGGGTTCACAACGATCGCGGACCGTGGCGCGGGGCAGTCGGGAATTGAAGTGTACCGGAAGCTGAAGGAGTCTGGGGAATTGAGCGTGAGGCTGCGCCTCTCACACACATTCGGGGCGGGAGGGCAGTGGAGGACAACGGAGGCGGCCCTGGACGAAATTATCAAGAACCCGCTAAGCAGGCCGGACCCGATGCTCCAGATCATTGGTACCAAGATCTGGCTGGACGGCGGGATGCTGACGGGTAGCGCGCTGATGGCTGAGCCGTGGGGGGTGAGCCGCATTTACGGCATCACGGACAAGGAGTACCGGGGGGTACAACGAACCCCGAGTGAACATCTCACAAAAATGATCAGGAAGGTCTCCGAGGCCGGTCTGCAATTCACGGCGCATAGTGTGGGGGATGGCGCCGTGCAGCTTCTTTTGGACGCGTACGAGGCGGTGAACCAGGAAGTGCCCGTTCAAGCATCGCGCCCGAGTATAACGCACAGCAATTTCATGACCCCGGCGAGTATCGCCCAGGCGGCCAGACTGGGGGTGATGGTGGATATGCAGCCCATCTGGTTTTACCTGGATGGAGCCACCCTCTTGAAGCAATTCGGCGATGAACGCATGAGCCGCTTCCAGCCGCTGCGGACGTTGTTTGATGCCGGGGTTGTCGTCGGGGGAGGCAGCGACCACATGCAGAAAATCGGCAGTCTGCGCTCCATCAACCCCTACAACCCGTGGCTTGCCATGTGGATCGCCGTGGGCCGCCACTGCAGGGATCTGGACCGGACGTTGCATCCGGAGGGGGGGATTTCCCGGGAGGAGGCAATCCGTCTTTATACGATCAACAACGCCAAGGTGCTGTTCCTGGAGCGCGAAACGGGATCGCTTGAAGTGGGCAAGCGCGCGGATTTCATTATCGTCGACAGAGACGTGCTGGCCTGTCCTTTGGATGATTTAAAAACAACGCAAGTGCGGGAGACTTGGTTGGACGGAAAGCGAATCTGGACTGCCGGAGTGGAGCAATAGAGGGCCGGGAAACCGGGGTAAATCAGCTGGGGATATCCGCTACAGGCGATTCGAGGTATTTTTCGAGCAAGGTTAAATCCTCCTGCGAGGCATGGTGAAACTCCTTGGTCCAAAAGATCGGGAGGGAAGGGGAAGCCGGAAAAGAGGAGCCAGTCACCGTACTTGTGGCAAGGCTTCACCTGAAAACACCCCTCATCGTGTGATGGTGCGCTTGTCTCCGCTGACAAGCATGCGCACCCATTCGCCCCGGTAGAAATTCTCGCCATGGTCATTTTGAACCACGCTCCAGGTCTGTCCGGAGCGTGTGCGCACCATGATTTCCACGCCCGTGGCGGAGGTGGCTTTACGCTCGATGGCGTCGCCCGCGAACCCGCCGGCAATGGCGCCCCCTACGGTGGCCAAGGTCTTGGCCTTGCCCGTGCCGGCAAGCGACCCCAGCAGACCGCCCGCAACAGCACCAGTGCCGACTCCGACAATGGACGAATCCCCCCGGATGGCCACCCGCTGGACGCTGAGGACCTGGACTTCATAAACCTGCATCGCCTGTCCCCTCATCGCCCTTGGGTAGGACGGAACGCTGGGGTCTTCCATGACACAGCCCGAAAGCAGAAGCGCACCCGCTAAAGTCATCACTGACGAAATTTTTAATACGTTGTTTCTCATAAAACTTTCTTCTCACTAAGCTTGAGGGGAGTAGGCAGTCAATTCACTCCTGTTATACAATCGTCCCTGCACCGCAAACAATAGACACCGTGATTCTCGAATTGCTCGAATATTGCCTGACACCTTGTTCCTGGAGTGCGCGTCGCATGGGGTTCCTCAAGTCCTCGATCCAGGTCCGCGCTCGCTACAAAAGGTGCAAGAGTGCTTGGGAAGCGCACCTGGAGCAGACGCGGGTAATGGTTTTAAGAGCTGCTCAACTGGCGCCGCGCCGCAGGAAGGCGCTGGTTTTCGGCGCGGGGCTTCTGCACGACATTCCTTTGAGGCAGTTGTCTGAAATGTTCGAGCTGGTCGTTCTGGCAGACATTGTGCACTTGTGGCCCTGTCGCTTGGAGGCGCTTCGCTATGGCAACGTAAAACTCCTCCGGTGCGATGCCACGGGTGCGCTCGGGCAGCTTTCCGCAGCGGCCCGGCGGCCCGCCCTGCCGCCTCCGGCTAGCCGCCCCAGGGAGTTTTTGGACGACTCCGTTCTGGATTTTACGGTGTCGGTGAATCTCCTCTCCCAGCTAGGCTGGGTGCCGGGGCTGTTTCTCGGCAAATCTTGTTCGGCCGATCAAATTGACGCACTGAAGAGCCAGTTTATCTCAGCACACCTAGAGTATTTGAGGCGTCTTCCGGGCCACACCTCCCTCATTACGGACACGGTCTGGAGCGCGCTGCCACAGAACGGGACAGCTCCGGCGGGGCCAACAGAGGAATGGGACGTTTTAAGTGGGGTGTGTCTGCCCGAACCCGACCACGCGTGGAACTGGAGCATTGCCCCGGCTCCCGAGCGGTCTCCGCATACCGACTACACCGCGCGCGTCCATGCGTACACGGACTGGAAATCGGCGTTTGGGTAGACGCAACTCCCGCTTCCTGCAGTGGGGAGGAAGTTTTATTGATATTCAGACTGTTGCACCGTGTCTTTTCCCAGTACTCAAACCTTCCTTCCCATGCCCATCATTACATCTTCCAAGTCTCAACCCTCTTACGATGTGGTAATCGTCGGCTCCGGCGCAGGCGGCGGGCAAATGGCCTACACGCTTTCCTTGGCTGGTTTAAAATGCGTGATGCTCGAAGCGGGCCGGAATTACCAACCCGCTTTGGAAACTCCGATGTTTCAGAGGCCGGACCAGGCGCCTTTGCGGGGCCTTCCAACCCCTGAAAAAAACTTTGGATTCTTCGACTCCACGGTCGATGGCGGCTGGGAGGTGCCAGGGGAACCTTACACACAGGCTTCTGAAAAAAAGGAGGAACAGTTTCATTGGTGGCGCCCCAGAATGCTCGGCGGTCGCACCAACCACTGGGGCCGTATTTCCCTGCGCAACGGTCCTTACGATTTCAAGCCCCGCTCTCGGGACGGGCTCGGGTTCGACTGGCCCGTGTCGTATGGCGAGCTTGACCCTTACTACACCAAGGTCGAAATGCTCATCGGTGTTTACGGCACCAATTCCGGCCGCGAAAACACGCCGGATTCACCGGCCGGCGTTCTTCTTCCGCCTCCCAAGGGCCGTGCCGCCGAACTGCTTTCGCAGAAGTATGGCAAAAGCCTTGGTATTCCCTTCCTCTCTATCCACCGTGCCGTTCTGACCCGTCCGCTCGACGCCGAAACAATCCCCGCCAAGCTCCACCCCAACAACCCGTGGGCGCAGCGCCTTGTAGCGGATTCGATGCGCGCGCGCGCCGCCTGTTTTTGGGCGACCGATTGCGGGCGCGGTTGCAGCACGGGGGCCAATTACCAGTCAACCACCGTCCACCTTCCACCGGCGCTGGCCACTGGCAATTTGGATGTCATCGCCAATGCCCACGCCCGCGAGGTGTTGGTAAACTCCGAGGGCAAGGCCACCGGGGTGCTTTATATCGACAAGACCACCGGGCAGGAATGCCGGGTGTCGGCGCGGGTGGTGGTGCTTGCTGCAAGCAGTGGCGAGACGGTGCGCATCCTCCTAAACTCCAACGGCGGCCGAGGGGTGGCAAATTCCAGCGGCCTGGTTGGGAAGTACATTATGGACACTGTGGGTACCAACGTCGCCGGGCAGATTCCCCAGCTTGAAAACTGTCCCCCGCACAACGAAGACGGGGCAGGGGGCTCTCATTTTTATGCGCCTTGGTGGCTCTATCAGGAACAGGCGTCTGGAAAAATGAACTTTGCTCGGGGGTACCACATTGAAATGGGAGGTTCGCGAAGGATGCCGAATGGCGCCAACCCGGTTTCTGACGACCTCACGCAGGGCCTGTATGGGACCAGCCTCAAGGAGGCGGCCCGCAGGTATTACGGTTCGATGGTGAGTTATTCCTGCCGGGGCGAAATGATCCCCAACGAAGGCAGCTTTTGCGAGCTTGACCCTGCTGTAAAGGACAAGTGGGGGATTCCTGTGCTGCGCTGGCATTGGAAGTGGAGTGAGCACGAACTCAACCAGGTGGCGCACGCTCGGAAAACTTTTGGCGAACTCATTGAAACCATGGGAGGGAAAGTCCGCAAACATATCTCTGATAAACCATTAGAATTTATTGAGCCCGGCGGAAAAGTCATCCACGAAGTGGGCGGGGCGATCATGGGAGGGCGGCCCAAGGATTCTGTGTGCAACCGCTGGAACCAGACTTGGGACGTGAAAAACCTGTTTATCAGCGACGGCGCCCCATTCGCATCAAACTCGGATAAAAATCCCACGCTCACCATCATGGCGCTCGCCTGGAGGGCCGCCGACCACCTCATCGAGGAGGCTCGGCAAGGCAACCTCTAGCACCCAAAAATTTACTGGAAATATTTTGTCATGAATGACTTTAACCCAGCCCGATTATCCCGCCGCGCGGTCCTTCAGTGGTTCGCCGCTACCGCTGCAGCCCTGAGCGCGGGCGATGCCGGATTGTCTGCGCTCGCGCCACCCGCAGCGTCTGGCGGGACGCCCTCGGGTGTTGGTTACGGCACCGACCCCGACTTGCTCCGGACCTACCAGCCCGGTGAGGCCTGGCCGCTGATATTTCAGGCAAGCCAAAAAGCCTGCGTTTCTGCTCTGTGCGACACCATTCTTCCTGCAGACCACCTTGGGCCTTCGGCGAGTTCCCAGGGGGTTCCTGCCTTTATCGACGAGTGGGTCAGCGCTCCGTATCCCCTCCAGCAGGCGGATCGCCCTCTTATTTTGGAGGGGTTGACTTGGATGGCGGATGCGGCTGTGTTGCGCTTTAAAAAGGAAGTCAGCGCCTTGGATGAGGCTCAAATGCGGGAGCTGTGCGAGGCCGTTTGCAACCCTGAAGGTCTGCGTGTGGGCTTTAAAAACGCAGTGCGTTTTTTCAACAAGATGAGGAGTTTGGCGATGGGGGCCTACTTCAGTACCCCGGCAGGCTGGGAGGCGATTGGGTATGTTGGAAACACGCCTCTTGCGAGGTTTGACGGTCCGCCCGTGGAGGTTTTGGAAGCTCTTGGGATTCAGCAGACGGTTGTGTGAAACTCTTGGAGGAAACAGCGGTGGGAGAACGTCGAGGGGGAAGGGTGACGGCAGTGACTGGATGTTGGGTGGTCTGGAGGAGACTGCGGCTGGGTTCGTTTGCGGGTGGAGGCCTGGAGGTAGATAAAATTGCGGAATAGAAAAAAACCGTTGCACCAGGGGGCTGAACCCACTAGGTTTTCGTCCCCCGAAGAAAAGGAGTCTTAGCTCAATTGGTTAGAGCGCCGCCCTGTCACGGCGGAGGTTGCGGGTTCGAGCCCCGTAGACTCCGCTCCTTTTTACGAGAGCCCGGTATTTGGGGTACTTTGATGGGCGTGTGGTCCGCAGGGATTGGGATACACTACAGAGCCATCGCTGCTGAAGACGAAGAGGCCCAAGTTTACCGTCATTTTTTGAGTGCTCAACCTTCATCTCAACTGGCAAATCTCCTGGCTGGGGTAGAACCGATTCTGGCGCTTGCACCGATGCAAGACGTGACAGATCTGGGGTTCTGGAAACTCATGACGGGCTATGGGGGCGCCGACCTTTACTTTACGGAGTATTTCCGGGTTCATCCGGATTCCATTTTGGATCCCGAGATTCTCAAGTCCATCACCGCCAATCCCACCGGGCGGCCGGCGATCGCGCAGTTGATAGGAAACCATATTCCGTCGCTGGTGCGCAGCGCGCGGGAGTTGCAAAAACATCCGGTGGCAGCCATCGATTTGAATCTAGGGTGCCCTGTTCCCGTCGTTTACCGCAAAAACGCGGGGGGAGGACTGCTCCGGGACGTGGCCCAGATAGATTTGATTTTGGGAGCGTTACGCGATGCAATTGACACGAAATTCACCGTAAAAACCCGGCTCGGTTTTGATGATCCTGGTGTTTTTGAGGAACTGCTTGGCGTGTATGCTCGGCACTCGCTGGATCTTCTCACGGTGCACGGGAGGACGGTTGCTGAGCGGTACAGGAGCACGGTTCACTATGACTATATCGCCAGAGCGGTGGAAGTGATGCCGTGTCCGGTGCTGGCGAATGGAAATGTGGTTTCCGCGAGCAAAGCGCAGAGTGTGCTGGAGCAGACAGCGGCGCGGGGTTTGATGATTGGCAGGGGGGCGATTCGTAACCCTTGGCTATTTGAACAGATCCGGCAGCGTGGGCGAGGGGAGGTGCCTTTTGAGCCCCGGGGCAGAGACGTTCTGGCTTATATTCAAGCGCTTTACGAAATACGTTATCGGCCGGAATTTCGTGAGAGCTCGCATGTTCAGCAGATGAAGAAGTATATGAACTACATCGGCTTGGGGGTGGAGTCGAGCGGCAGATTTTTGCATGAAATCCGGCGGGTGAATACGCGGGATGACTTTTTCAGGCTTTGCAATGAGTTTCTGGATCACTCTGAGCCGATGCCTTTGGAGCCGTTTGGAATACAATTGAAAGAGACGGATTTTATGTGCGGAGAGCACGGCTAGTCCCAGCTTTCTTCCGAGGCCGCAATAGCGACCAAACCATACTGGTGGCGAGGATCACCACGATCACGACTAGCGACGCGAGCATGTCGATCTTCCAGGGCGTGTGGGCAAGAAGCATCTTGGTGCCAACGAACACCAGCACCACACCCAACCCGATCTTGAGGTAGTGAAATTTGTCCATCGCGCCGGCCAGAGCAAAGTAGAGCGAGCGCAGACCGAGGATCGCGAAAACGTTGGAGGTGTATACGATAAATGGATCGTTGGTGACGGCGAAGATTGCCGGTATCGAATCCACTGCAAAAATCAGGTCGGACATTTCCACGAGCATCAACACCACAAACAAAGGCGTGGCGGCGCGCAGGCCGTTTTCGCGCACGAAAAACTTGTCTCCACGATAATCCGCGGTAACCGGCATCAGGCGATTGAACCACCGCACCACGGGATTGCGCGAGGGATCGATGGCGTCCTCACGTTTTACAATCATCTTAATGCCAGTGAGAATCAGAAACGCGCCGAACACGTATATGATCCACGCGAACTTGGTGATCAGCAGCGCGCCCACCCCGATCATGGCCGCGCGCATCACCAGCGCGCCGAGGATGCCCCAGAACAGGACCTTGTGCTGATGGACCGGCGGGACGGCGAAATAAGAAAACAACAGCGCGAAGACGAACACGTTGTCCACGCTCAGAGATTTCTCGATGAGGTAACCGGTGAAAAACTCCAGCGCCTTGGCCGGCCCGGCGTAATACCACAGGCCTGCATTGAAGAGGAGCGCGAGGCACACCCACACGGCAGTCCAGGTGAGGGATTCTTTGAGTGAAACGAGGTGTGATTTTCGATGAAACACGCCGAGATCCAGCGCGAGCATCACCAAGATGAAAGCGTTGAAGCCAAACCACAGCCAGAGAGAATCAGTCATTTGGTTTTATACGTGGCGGGGCTAAATGAACGCAGCGCATTGGCAAGGGGCGCGCGCGCCGGCCACTGGCCCAGCCTCAGGGTTAGGGTTTAAGTCCGCCGAGCAGCGCCGTGATTGTTTTGGCGCGTGGCGTCATCATGCGGTCGGATAAGGTTCGCGGACTAGCCGCTGCGGCGGCCCTTGAGGTTGCTCTTGAATCGTTGCAAACGCTTGGCGGTGCGGCTGGTGATCTGGGCTCGGAGTTGTGCGATCGCTTTAACCAAAGCCGCCTGCAAGGTGTGGTCGCGGCTCTCGGCAAACACGTCCGGCCCCGGTGTAACCAGATGGACGTTGACCTGATAGGGTGGGCTCGCGTTTTTGTGGCGTACGAGGCTCACATTGGCTTCGTCGATTCGGCGCGCTTGGCCGAGGGCGAACAGCTGTTTCTTCACCCAGGCATCGATTGTTTCCAACGAATGCAGGTTAAGGTGGTGCAGGTTCAATCGCATGGTTGTGCTCATATGGTTCATGTCGGTCGTGTTCCTATGGGTTTGGCCGAAGGGTTTGTTGTTGGTTGTTTTCGGAAGGTTTTATTCCCGTTCGCGGCTGCCGCCGGTCAGGAGCGGCAGCAGATGCCACAGGAAATAAGCCAGTGAGGTGATGAACGCCGCGACGTAGGTCCACGCTGCGGCATCCAGCACACGCTTGACGCCGAGGGCTTCTTCGCCGGAGGCGATAAAGCCTTCCAGTTCGACTTTGGCGCGACGCGAGGCATCGAACTCCACCGGCAGGGTGATCAGGTTGAAGAGCATAATAATGCCCCACGCACCCGCCATGAACATCGCCCCGGTCATTGGCGAGATCAGCCCTGTGAACAGTCCGACCAACGGCAGAAACATCACCACGTAGTTGGCGTAGTTCGTGATCCCCACCGCCGCCATGCGCCAGTGCAGCGGAGCGTATGCGTTTGCGTGCTGTATCGCGTGGCCGCACTCGTGTGCTGCAACTCCCAGCGCGGCGGGCGTCCGACCGTGGTAATTGTCTGCCGAGAGCACCAGTCGTTTGTGGGTCGGGTCGTAGTGGTCACCTAGCACGCCTTCGCCCTCGGTGATCTCCACGTCGCTGATGCCGGTGCGGAGAAGGATGCGCGCGGCCACTTCGCTGCCGCTTAGGCCTGAGCTCACCACGCCCTGATTGTAGCGCTTGTAGACTGATTTCACGCGCCACATCGCCCACAGCGAGAGCGCCATGGTACCGAGAAATAAGATCCAGATCATATTGTGTTTGGTTTGGTTTTCGTTGCTTGTCCGTCCCAACGCCTGATTTCAAGCGGCGGCGTGATCGGCGAGCACACCCTAGGCGTGCCGGGAGGCGCCGACTAATATGCCTTTCCGAATAGACTCTTAGGTTTAACCGAAGTATGTTGCGCCCCTGTGGAATGGCTCAATTATCATCATCTGAGGTATTTCTATATCGCCGCCAAGGAAGGCAGCCTTGCGCGCGCCGCCGCCGTGCTGCATGTCTCGCAGCCTTCGATCTCGGAGCAGATCAGTGAGTTGGAGGGCTCTCTGGGCGAGGCGCTTTTCCGGCGGGTCGGCCGCAATAACAGGCTTACCGACGCGGGGCAGGTGGTGTTCAATTACGCGGAGGAAATTTTCACGCTCGGCAGCGAGTTGATGAGCGCGGTGCGTCAGCGGCCCGGCTTGCGCCCCGTGCGCTTGAATGTCGGCGTGGCGGATTCGTTCCCCAAGCTGGTGACCAACGAAATTCTAAAACCGGTTTTTGCTCAGCCGCAACCGGTGCACATCGTGTGTCGCGAAGGCAAGCTGGAGGATCTGCTGGCGCAGTTGGTCGCCCATCGGCTCGACGTCGTGCTGGCCGACGAACCCGCGCCGAGCAGCGCAAACTTCAAGGTCTTCAGCCATGCCTTGGGCGAAAGCACTGTCACTCTCTGTGCCGAGCCTAAGCTTGCCACCAGGTTAAAGCGCAATTTTCCACAGTCGCTCAACAGCGCCCCGGCGTTGTTGCCGGCTGAGAACACGGTTTTGCGGCGAGTGCTGGAGACGTGGTTCCGCGCGCACCACGTGAAACCCAATGTGGTGGCGGAATGCGAGGATCTGGCGTTGATGAAAGTGCTGGCTGCAGAAGGCCGAGGCTTCATTGCCGTGCCGACCGTCGCGTTGAAGGAAGCGGTGTCGCGCTATCAATTCCGCAGCCTAGGCCAAGCCAACGGGTGCCACCTGGAATTCTACGCGCTCACCGCCGAACGCCGGATTGCGCATCCGTCGGTGGCGCTTATTACCGAGCGGCTGCTCGCCTGAGGAATGGCGTCGATTTCGCGTTGAGCGAATCAAGAGTCGTCTTCTGCGAATCAACGCCTTGTATTTCGCCAAAAGGAGGATGCGGGGGGTGCCCGATTTACGGTGATTTCTTTTTTGCAAACTGGTCCGGAAAGGGATGCAGTCTGAAGGGCGCGTTCAGGAAGCCCTCCCATCGACCCGCTTCATCCCTCATGAAACCGACCTATTCGCCAGAACAAGTGTCTCTCATCATTCGTTACGCATGGGAGGACCGCACCACATTCGAGGAGATCGAGGAGCGCATTGGTCTTCGAGAAAAAGAGGTGGTTGAGGTCATGCGTCGGGAGTTGAAGCCCTCCAGTTTTCGGATGTGGCGTAAGCGTGTTTGTGGGCGGGTTACGAAGCACCGCAGGCTGCTTGAGCAGCATTTAAGCGGGCCACGCCTCGAAGAGTGAGCTAGGCCACTAGTCTTGCATTATCTGCACAATGTACTCATTCGAAATGCCGACGTGCAACAGAGACGTGGTTTGGTTTGGGGATCCAGTCGTTTCAAATCCAAGGATGGCGTTACAGCAAACCAAAACAGACGGACCCGCTTTGCTCTGCCGTGGTGAGTCTTCGCCCGTGAATATCGCTCCGGTACGCGCCTCCCTCATTGCCAAAGGCACTGTTTGCTGTGCCGCCAAGGAAGATGCCAGATTCACGGTTTCCTAGGTTGCTCCGTATTTGAGGACAAGGATGCAGGCGAAGTGACTGGAGTCGAACCACCGCATTTGATTTTCGGTTCCTTCACACGGCGGGTGTCCGCATTCGCCGCCCCTGGAAGAGGGCAGTGCCCACAGTCACGCCTGCGAACGAAAGACACAGGAGCCCCGTAACGCAGTCGCCGGAAGGCAGGTCCGTCCACACGGAAGCAAGAAAGCCAGCCGCAGCTCCCAGCGCGCCCAGCGTGCATGAAAAAAGGAGGTGTGCGGATAGGCTTTTGGCAAAGGACGCGGCTGCGAGAGCAGGGAGCACCAAAAGAGCGAAGGTCACATTCGGCCCCGCGACTGCCACGGCGACACCAGTTGCAGTCCCATCCAACAGCAGAGCGGCCTGTTTCCAACGCCTGACATTCACGCCCGCAACCCCTGCGAATTCAGGGTCGGTGAGGACAAGTAGCAGGCGCAAACGCAGGACGATAGAAATAGCGCCCCCGATTCCCAGGGTCAGAACAAGCACAAGGAGTGTCAGCGGACTGACGAGAAGCAGCCTGCCTTGGAGGAGATCCTTTAGGGAGGTTTCGCCCACCGGTCCGGCGGCGAGTAGCAGATTGGTGGACGTGATGGAGGCCAGATACCCGAAGATCAACCAGGACTCGGTCTTCCCTCTGGAGACAACAAGACCGCCGGCAATGAGGAGCGCTGGCACGCCTGTGGACAGTCCTCCAATGAGTGCAAGTGTGCTCTCATCGCGAATTGTGTTCCACGGAAACCAGTGAAGCGCGGCGGCGGTGAACGCCGCGACTATGACAGTCATGGTGAGTTGCGGAATGGCAAGGCCCAAGAGGGCGCAGCGTCCGAGCACTAGGTGGCGTCCAAACACCGGGAGGAAAAGCCCCAGCAATACGGCGGTACACAGGGGACGCCAGAATGGAAACGCAAGCAGCGCTGAGATCATCATGATCGATTGAGGGCTTTGGAACGGTTGAGACGCTCCGAAACATCAAGTTTCTCAAGCGTTCCTGAAACGGCTTTCAGGAAGCCGGTTGCAACTTTAAGAAAAGCACTGGGCTCGTGGGTCACCAGTACGACCGCTCCCGCTGCGGAGCGCTGAAAGTCCGACAGTACAGACGCAATGATGTGTTGGGTGTGTACATCCACACCAGCAGTCGGTTCATCAAGCAGAAGGCAATCCGGATTTGCGGCGAGCGCCCTTGCAAGCAACACCCGTTGCCGCTGTCCTCCGGAAAGCTGCGAGACGGGGCGCTCACAGGAGACGCTGTCACGTTTCATGTCACGTTCGGCCTGTTTTGACGGCCCGTAATCTGTGTAAATATCTATTGGAGAGGAACCAGAGCCCATGCCGGAAGGGTACTTGTTCGAGGAAATAGAGCGTCTGCGCAAGGCCGTGGCGTTCGGAAAAATTTGTGGCCGGACGTACTTGTTCAGAATCCGCTTCACCATCACCTGGATCTTTGCCCGTGCTCCTACACGCAACGTCCAGTCGATGGTCACGCTCTGCCGAACCTGCGTGATTAAATCCGCTGCGATCACCCGCAGTTTATTGTCGCCCATCGCAATCACTGCCGATTCGTTTGCTGCCAGTGCGTCGTAGAAAGCCACCTCGTCATCCGTCAGGCCAAGATCGACGCCGCGTTTTGTCGCGGAGTCCAATTCCTTCGCGAGTTTTCGTGGCTTCCTCACTGGCGGCGCACAAGGCGAACGCACGGGAGAGTTCCTTCACCACTTGGATCCATCGCTTCTTGCCGTTGTCCTGTTCTAAAATGTGCTGTTGTCCGGCCGGAACCAGCGCGAGTCGCTGGGTGGGGGTTCCCGTCGTCCACTTGTCCCAGTTGAACCCGTAGGATGTCACACGCGACTCCGTGCCTCGGGCATTCCACATCTACGCCATCCCGGAGCATCCGGTGAAACGCACGGTTGGTTTGGATCAACGAAGGCGTCGCGACGCGGAGCACCTTCCGGAGTGCTTCTTCCCGCGCTTCTTTTGGAATGACCGGGTTCAACCGACGAATCGCCGCTCGCAATCGTCCCACCAACACCACATCCCCAAACGACTTCATCTTGGGAGAGGGCCGAGGTGAGGGCGTAGCCCAGTTCCCCGAACCATTCAAGGGTGGCGTCTTCAACGTGGGATTCGGTGAGGTTCATTGCGTTTTGCATTTAAGGAAGCATGTCGCTGAAAATAAACGTGTTGCAAAGTTATCGGATCTCAACAGATTTAGCATTTAAAGAAGAATTTAGGCCCTGAAAGGACAAAACGGTCTTTAATTTAATCCCACACATATCCTTCGTCGTATTTGATCCCGGATTTTTGCAGCAAGCGCCGGTATTCCTCCTGAAACGTCACTTCCCGGTGATGCTCTGCCTGATTTTCAATGTAATTTTCCAACGCTCGGCGATGTGATGGGCTGACCGAGAAAATGCCGTATCCGCCCTGCCAGTGAAACTGAGCATAGTGAGCTGACTTTGTTTTCAGCCATTTCGACGAGCCCGTTTTGATCTGCTGCACCAACTCCGATGGCGCACAGGTTCTTGGGTGGGCAATGAGCAGGTGGATGTGATCGGACACCGAGCCCGTTTTGAGCAAGGTGCCCTTTTGATTCTCCACTATGCCGCCAATGTAAGCGTGGAGTTCATCGCGGATGTCATCGGCCAATAAACCCTCCCGGTTCTTCGTCGAGAAGACCAGGTGCACAAGGATTTGGGCGAGCGATTGCGGCATATGGTTACGCCCTTTCAGGGCTTGGAAATATGTGGGGGGACATTCCCGGGGCGTTGCCCCGGGCTTTCACAGGATGCCCCGTTGGGGCTGGGGAATGATAGTTCATCGCCGCAACGAGACGCGCAGCCATCGTCCCAACGGGGCGACATGCGATAGCCCAGGGCAAGGCCCCAAACGAGCAACGTATCCGGTGAAGCCCCAATGGGGCGATCTGCGATAGCCCAGGGCAACGCCCTGGATTCCCCCGG
>QQND01000067.1 GCA_003402745.1 Verrucomicrobiota bacterium | reverse complement strand
CCAAAGCTGTTTTTCCCAACCGGCACCGGTCGTGACTATGAACTTTCGCCTTATTTAAAGGAGCTGTCCGCGTTTCGCGAGCAGTTCACTGTGTTCAGCGGCCTTTCGCATCCCGGGGTGGTGGGCGGCCACAGCACGGAGAATTGTTTTCTGACTGCGGCCCGGGGCCCGACCAAGAGCGGCTTTCGGAATCAGATTTCGTTGGACCAGTTTATTGCTGAAAAGGTGGGACAGGTCACCCGGTTTCCCTCCCTGAATCTTGGCGTGAATATCGACAAGGCCAATCGCAGTCTTTCTTGGACGCGGGACGGCGTCCTGCTTCCGGCACAGGACAGCGCTCCGGCGCTTTTCAGGAAGATGTTTTTGCAGGGCAACCCCACAGAGGTGGCACAGCAGATGCACCGGTTGGAGGAGCGAGGGAGCATTTTGGATACGCTTCTGGCACAAACTAAAAGTTTTAGCCGCGCGCTTGGGCAGGAGGACCGGGCTCGGCTTGAACAGTACTTCACGGCGGTGAGGGAGGTGGAGGAGCGGTTGAATACGGCCCGAGAATGGGAGATGCGCCCCAAGCCGGTCACGAGCGAGCCCGAGCCCAGGGAGATCCAGGATAAGAAGCTGTTTTTTCAAAAGTTTGAACTCCTGCTTTCCATGGCCCGGCTGGCGTTTGAGTCGGACTCCACCCGGGTGGTGACTCTGATGGTGGACGCCTTTGCAACGCCGGTGTTCGAGCTTCACGAAAACCACAGTACGACGGACGGCTACCACAATCTGAGCCACCACGGACAAGCCGCGGAAAAGGTCAAACAGCTCGAGGACGTGGATCGCCAGCAGATGGGGTTGCTTCGGAATCTCCTGGCCTCCCTTGCCGCCAGAGAGGAAGAAGGGCGGCCGCTTTTGGACCGGACGATGGTCCTGTACGGCAGCAATATGGGTGACGCCAACACGCATGATAACTCCAACCTGCCGGTCCTGCTCGCGGGGGGCGGCTTTAAACACGGGCAGCACATTGCTTTTAAGCGGGACGTCAATGTGCCGTTGAGCAATCTGTTTGTTTCGATGCTTCAGAAATTCGGGCTCGAAGTGGAGGGGTTCGGTTCGAGCACGGGGGCGCTTTCGAATTTTGAAATGGCCTGACAATGAGCGCACAGACTGGAGGTTTTCGAGACGTCGGGGCATTGCCTCATTCCTCAGGTGAAGGGGTGGGGGCGAGGTTTAGCGGTGAAACACCCATGAAACGTTCAGAGACACACGGTGCCTTTGCGGTGCGTGATTCGGGCGTTCAAACGCCGGCGCTGGACAGGGCGCTGGCGCTTCTGGAGTTCATCAGCGCACATTCCGAGGGGGTGAGCACCGCGGAGATTCGCAAGGCGCTTGGGTTTACGTCAAATTTGGTGTTTCGACTCACCAAGGCTCTGGTGGTGCACGGCTACATCGAACGGGATCTGACGGGGGCGCGGTTTGTTCTTTCGCAAAAGCTGCTGCAGCTTGCCCAACCCAAGCGGGAGGAGCGCAGCCTCGGCCAACTTGCCTGGCCGATTCTCTGCTGGCTGCGGGATTCGACCGGGGAGTCGGCGCACATTGGAATCCGGTCCGGGTTGGAGTGCGTTGTTTTGGAGAGGGCGATCGGGCTTCATCTCTTTAAGTTTTACGTGGAGGCAGGGGCCCGGGGGCCGCTGCATGCTGGCGCCCCGGGGAAGGTCCTGCTGGCATGGTTGCCGGAGGCGGAACTGGAGCGGACGTTGGAGGAAATGCCCTTCGAGCGTTTGACCGCGAACACCATCACCTCGCAGGCGGCGTTTGCCAGCCAGTTGGAGGAGGTTAGACGGAACGGGTACGCGCTGGACCAGGGGGAAACGCTGGAGGGTCTCCATTGTCTTGGCGCTCCGGTGTGGAATGCGGAAGGCCGTGTGACGGCGTCTGTGTGGATCACTTCTCCGGCGCCGCGTTTGGATGAGGCTTCGGCGCGGGCACATGCGCCGTTTGTGATTGAGGCTGCACGCCGCATTTCTGCGGTGTGCTGACGTGCTGGGATCAGTTCTGAATGGTGACGGGCGGCCTCGAAAGTGGCTGGTAGAGGGATTTTAATTTTCTCTGGAAGCGCCTCCAAATTGGGAGCTTTGGGTAACCCAAGCCCTCGGCGCCCTTGTGCAGGTAGGAAACTCTGGGGTCTGTGAGCCGCAGAAGGTCCGAGTGCCGCATGTAGGCATCCACGCGCTGTTCAAAGACGGCCCCCATTTGGGAGAGGGGATACCGCGAGCCAGAAGGATGAGAATACCCGTAGATGGGTTTTGCGAGGCGGTTGGCGTCGACCAGAAAGCACTGATCAGAAAAGCCATGCCCCACGAGATACTCCCCGCTTTTAAAAAGGGCTTCTTTTTCAACACTCCCGGGGTCGTTACCCCAGGCGGGGTTTGCAATGAGATATTGAGGGTTGCTTTGAAGCTTCTCAAGGGCGGGAGTGATCCAGTCAAAAGCCTCCACAAGATCCACTTCTGCGCAGCAGTGCAAGAGAAAGCCTGGCGCCGCGTTTACGACGGCAACGAGGGCGAAGTCGGTGTAGTGGCGCACCGGTCCCAGTTGTCGGGCCTGGAGGCCACAGATCTCAAGCGCTGCAGGAAGCATTTTATCCACTTCTAAAAAGCCGTCGATTTCACGCCTTTTGACGGCTTCGCCCGCTCGTTTGAGGGCGTCGGCGCGGTCGGCGACGTTGTTGATCGTAACGACCCGCCGCGTGAAGGGATAACGAAACAGGGCGGCTTTGGCATTTATGAAACCAGGCGCGAGGACCTGCCGATAGTCTCGCTCGAAGCAATTCACAAAAAGACTGATCATTGGGGACATAGGCTTTGTTGCGGCGGTGTGTATGTGTCCGCAAGGTTCGGGTTTTGAGTGGAGACCTTTGTGGGCAGCAAAGAGTGGCTACAAAAAGACGACGCGAACCGGGCGGGAATCAGACGAGTTCATAATTTGAGGATACCATTTCTCTGACACGCTCAATCGGATTAAACATGAGTATATCAACAATTGAAAGCCAGGGTATGAAATGAGGGTGAAACTGTTTGTATTCGAGGGGAGAAGATTCTAGAAAAGCCAAGGAGATGCCGTTGTTTTTAAACCTGTCTTTTGAGTAAAGCTCACGGCCGCCGATTGAATTAATATAGGTATCCGCGTTTAGACTCTGGCACAGTGCGATCACCCTCTCCTCTTTTTTAAGCAGAGGGTTGATCGGGATATCCGAGGTCCGGCCGATCTTTGTTTGGATGCCGAGGTAGTCGCAGACTGTTTTTATGGAGTTGAGGTTGAAGTTGAAAAGATTGAGGTCTTGATGGCCTAATATGCGTTCCAAGAGGGGAAGGGTTTGCTCAAAAAAGACGCATTTTTTATAGGCGTTAGAAAATTGCTTTAAAAACCTTTCCCTGTTGAAATCGGAAGTGATTTCTCTTTCACTGATGTTAGCGGTCTGCGAGGCGTGTTTCAGGGGCAGGCTAAAGAGGATGTCTTTGCCGTTTTGAAGGATCCTGTTTCTATTGATCCAGCCCTTTCTGGTATATTGCATGTTGTCGCATGCGAGAAAGAAATCGACTGAACTAATCAATTGAAAGTATCCTATATACGGGAGGATATAGGGCTGCATGATCGCGAGTTTCATTTCAAGTTTTTATCAAATCCGCTATCATTTTTAAGTCTGAATGCTCCAGGTCTGGGTAGATCGGCAGGCAGAGAACTTCGTTGGCAGCTTTTACGGCGGTGGGAAGGTTGGAGTGCGCGGCCGAGGGCATGTTTCGGTACATGGGAAAGTCGGAAATGAGGGGGTAGAAATAGCGGCGGGCGTGGACGCGGTGAGCGGCAAGTTTTTCGAAAAGGGCGTCACGCTTGAGGGGGTATTCGCCGCCAACCAGGATGGGGAAATATCCGTAATTTGAGACTTTTTCGCCGCTTTGCGTGAGACATCGAATTCCTTGGACGCCCTTCAATTCCTCCCGATACAGGGCGTCGATACGGCGTCTTTTTTCGAGGGCGGCGTTGATGCCGGCCAGTTGTAGGATTCCGAAAGCGGCGTTTAACTCGCTCATTTTCCCATTTATTCCAGGAGCGACAACTTGGACCTGACTGACGATTCCGAAGTTTTTGAGGTGATCGATGCGTTCCTTTGTTTTTTTGTCCTGGCAGATGATGGCGCCGCCTTCAAAGGTATTGAAGACTTTGGTGGCGTGGAAACTGAGGATGGAAAGGTCGCCGTAGTTGAGAATACTGCCGTTCTTGTTGTTGACTCCGAAGGCATGAGCGGCGTCATAAATGACCTTGAGATTATATTCATCCGCGATTCTTTGAATTGCATCCACATCGCAGGGGTGTCCATAACAGTGGACTGGCATGATAGCCGTGGTTTGGGGGGTGATTGCGGACTCAATTTGTGAAGGATCCAGGTTCAGGGAATCGAGGCAGATATCGGCGAATACCGGTTTGATGCCGTTCCAGAGCAAGGAATGGGCGGTTGCAACAAAAGAGTAGGGGGTGGTGATTACCTCGCCGGTGATGCGGAGCGACTGGAGGGCGGTGACGAGGGCGATGGTTGCATTCGCAAAGAGACAGATATGGTTGACGCCCAGGTATTCGCACAGGGCGGCTTCGAGTTGTTGGTGGAAGGGGCCTCCGTTCGTGAGTATTTTACTTTTCCAGATTTTTTCGAGGTATGGGATGAATTCTATCAGGGGAGGGAGGGAGGGTTCCGTGACGTTGATCAGTTTCTCTGTCATAACATTTCCGATGGGCCGTTGTTCGAATCAATTTCCGGAAAAAGCAGGCATGTTTTTTCTGATATAGATGCTTTTAAAAAGTTTTTTAAGACCGCGCCTGAGTGCATTTGGATGAACAAAAAACAGGCGGTCGACGAGATTCGTGATGAATGCGGATTTCGTAAGAAGGCCAAGGTAATATAAAAATTTGATGCTTTTGTTCTGGTACAGTTCAGATCTGTTTTCTTGGTAAAGCTGTTTGTATTCCAGTTGCATTCCATTTTTGAGATAGATTAACGAAAGATTTTTGTAGTGTTTTTTAATTTCGTAATGGAGTTCTTTTTTGTAATTGCCCCCAAGCGTCTCATTGAGCCTCCGCAAGGAGTTCGAATACATTTTAAAAAAACCGGCTTTCTTCTTTAAAACGTTGAGTCCTGCGTTCCATGAAAAGTCGGTGTCGATCCTGTAGAGGGACATGACGCGGTTGATGTAGAGGGCTCCCGCGGCGAGGCTCCCTGTGATTTGCAGGAAATAATCCCCCACAGGGGCTTCATCGATCCATTCGGGGAGTTTTTTCAAGACGTCTCGTTTGAGGATCAGGGAGGCTGTGGGGCAAAACTCGCCTCCGCCTGTGATTATTTCCGAGGGGGTGAAAATTTTTGTTTCAAAGGACTCGAGGGCATAGATGGAATTGGTTTTATTGAAACCTGAATAAAAGCGGGAAGGGTGGAAGCTGATTTCGCAACTTGGATGCTTTTTCATTTCTCGGATTTGGAACTCGAGTTTTCCGGGGTCTATCCAGGCGTCATCCCCTTCGCAGAGGGCGATATACTCCCCCCTGCAGCGTCTTAAGTTATCCATGGAGTTGGCCATCATCCCCCTGTTTTTTTCATGGAAGATATAATTTATTTTACTTCCATGAGGGTGCTGGCTGATGATGCGTTTAACGATTTCATCCGTTTTGTCAGGCGAATTGTCGTTTGAAATTACCAGTTCGAAAGAGAAGCTTGTTTCCTGCATCAGGACGCTATTAATAGCCTCTTCGATGTGGCTTTCGTGATTATAAGTAATCATCGATACGCTAACGACTGGGACGGCGTTCATAATGACTGGGTATGGGGGACGATTTTCTGTGCAAGCCGTATGAATCTGGGAACGCGCGCCAACGATGAAAGTGTGGCGCTAGCGGTCTTTTTTGAAGCGGACCAAAGCCCGGAGTTTTTTAAAAGGCGGGTGCTTGTTTGGGCTGCCTGGGTGTTGATTGAGCCGCGAGGTTTGGCGAAGGCTGGCCTCGGCTTGAGGTGTTTTGAAACGCCGCGCCGCCGCCTGAAAGCCTCTCCCTGTTGAGAGGATTTGGGAGCCGCCTGAGTGGCAGAGCCTCGAGGCATTCATTGTCTCTAAAATCGAATCGCTCCAAAAGGGCCGGATTTTGTTTTTTTGTTCGACTTGCGACGGATTGTGCCTCTTCCGGGGTGGGGCGCATCGGCACAGGAAAAGAGACCTCGGGCGGGAGCGCGCGGAGGGCGGGGCGGGCTGCTTTCGGGGGGAAAGGGATGCACAAAGTACGGATTGGGGCTCGAATTTCGAGTGAGGGCGTGCTATGGTGCTGAAATCATCTGTTGCTGGGTTTGCACCGCAGGGACGGCGCGCGATCGGTGTTCCGGACTTGTGCCCAGGATTCAGAGAAGACCCCTTGAGCATGAAAAACTATTGTTTCCCTTTTTTGGCGCTCGCTATTGCGTTGCCGCTGCCTGGACTCCTCGGTGAAGAAAACAAGCTTCCCCCTGCGAATTACGGAATTGAAAGCGCCCGGGCGTCTATTGCGCAGATGGTGGTGCCGCCGGGGCTTTCGGTATCCCTTTTTGCCGCGGAACCCATGGTGGAGAATCCCACGAGTTTTGATATCGATTCAAAAGGGCGGGTGTGGATTACGGAGGCTGCGAATTATCGTAAGTATGCGAATCCGCCGATTCGGCCCGAGGGGGATAGAATCATGGTGCTTGAAGATCGCAAGGGGACGGGAGAAGCGGACAAGGCGACCGTTTTCTACCAAGATCCCAGCGTAAACTCTGCGTTGGGAATCGCGGTTTTGGGAGGGGACGTGATCGTATCGGTTTCTCCGAATGTTTTCATTTTGCGCGACACCGATGGGGACGGCAAAGCGGATCAGCGGTTTTTATTGTTAACGAGTTTTTCGGGAAAGCAGCACGACCACTCTTTGCATTCGTTTGTGCATGGAACGGACGGGAAGCTTTATTTTAATTTTGGGAATGCATGTAAGGAGATTCGGAAGCCTACGGGGAAGCTTTTGAAGATACCGCTGCATGGTTTGATTCCGGAGGAGGAGATCAGAGCCAATAGTGAGCCGATTTTAGATCTTGTTGGAAATCCGATTGAGGGTGCGAGGAAGCCGTACCAGCAGGGGATGGTGATCCGAGCTGATTATAGCGCCGGTGGATTGAGTCATTTTGAGGTGCTTGGAAACAATTTTAGGAACAATTACGAAGCGGCTCCGGATTCTTTTGGCAATGTTTGGCAGAGTGACAATGACGACGACGGAAATCGCGGTGTGCGTATCAATTATGTCATGGAGCACGGCAACTACGGCTATTCTGATGAGTTGACGGGGTCGGCCTGGCAGACAAAGCGCCCCAACATCGAGAAGGAAATTCCTTTGCGGCATTGGCATCAGAACGACCCGGGCGTGGTGCCGAACCTTTTGCAGACCGGGGCCGGTTCGCCGACTGGGATTTTGGTGAATGAGGGCGCGGCGCTGGGTCCGGTGTTTGCCAACCAGCTCATCCACTGTGACGCGGGGCCGCGGATCGTGCGTGCGTATGTGACTAAAAAGTTTGGAGCGGGTTTTTCCGCAGAAAGCGTGGATATTCTGAGCTCGAGCGACAACTGGTTTCGGCCTTCGGATGTGGCGCTTCATCCAGATGGATCGCTTTTTGTGGCGGACTGGTATGACGCCGGGGTGGGAGGTCACGGGATGGCGGACAATGTGGAGCCATTCTTGCGTGGACGCATTTACAGGGTGTCGAGCAAGGGGGCCCCGCTCCGCGTGCCTGCGTGGGACGCGGGCACGCCTGAGGGGGCCATCGCGGGGCTGAAGTCGCCCAACAAGGCCACGCAGTTTGAGGCGTATCAGGCGCTTTCTGCGATGGGGGAGAAGGCGCTGCCCGGTTTGCAGGTCCTTGCGAAGGGGGGCGAAGCGCGGCTGAGAGCGCGAGCGTTCAGCCTTCTTGCCCGCAATCCAAAGACGGCAATTTCCGCTTTGGCCATGGCGCTGCAGGATGCGGATTCCGATATTGTGGTGACTGGCATTCGCCTTGGGACGATGCTTTCGGGTTCGGGCGAACTGGGCAATTCGGCTTTGGTGGAGCTTTCGAAATTTGAGGGTGGATTGATTTCGCACAAGGATCCGCAGGTGCGCCGGCAGTTGGCGGTTTCGTTGCACCGCTCTTCGGGAACGGCGCTGATGTGGGCTCGGCTGGCGGCGCAGCACGATGGGAAGGACCGCTGGTACCTGGAAGCTCTGGGTATCGGGGCGGCGGGCTCCGACGAGGAGTGCCTGGAGACGTGGTTGGCGGAGGTGGGTGGAAATTGGAATACGCCGGGGGGGAGAGATATTCTCTGGCGGCTGCGCACCCCGAAGGTGGCGCCCTATCTTGCTAAACTCTTGATCGCGGGGCCTGGGGAACTGCGCTACATGAGGGCCTTTGATTTCATCCCGGACTCCAAGGAAAGAACGGCGGCGTTGTTGCTGCTGGCGCGGGAGAATCCGTCGACGGAAATTCTGACGCAGGCGCTGCAGCGGTTGGCGCGGACGGCGGCCAAGGAAAGCGCGGAGTTCAAGGAGGTGCTTGAGTCGGCGCTTTTACGCAACCGAGGGAAGGCCGGGTACGTGGATTTGGTGGGGGCGACGGGCTTGGGCGGGCGTTCTTCAGAATTGCTTAAAACGGCGTTTGCGCTTGGCACGGCCCCTGAGGCGCTGGAGGCCGTTCAGTTGTTGGTGCGGGAGGCCGCGGGAGTTGCCACGATTCGCGAAAGTCTTTCCGGTGGCGGTGCCTCCGAGAGGGAGGCGTTGGTTGGGATGCTCGGGAGTCTGGGGCAGGGGGCGGGACTGGCGCTTTTAGAAGGAGAAATCACGGGCAGCCCCAGCGCGGAAGGCCGGACACAGGCGATTCGGGCGCTGGCCCGTTCGCAGGCTGGCGCGACGCGGCTTTTAGCTCTCGGCAAGCAGGGGAAATTCCCCCCGGAGCTGAAGGGCGTGGCGGCTTCGGCGCTGGCCTTGGTTCAATACACCGCTCTTGAGTCTGAAATTGCCGAACATTTTCCGGCTTCGGGTGCTCTGGGCGGGGCGCCGCTCCCTTCCATTCCGGAACTGGTCAAAAGCAAAGGAAACGCAGTGCAGGGACAGGCGGTCTTTGAGCGGGCGAGCAGCTCGTGCGTGCTGTGTCATCGCATTGGGGAGAAGGGGGTGGATTTCGGCCCCGGCCTGTCTGGGATTGGGGCAAAACTTCCTAAGGAGGCAATTTTTGAAGCAATTCTCCTTCCAAATGCGAGTCTTTCCATGGGTTTTGAGACCTCCGAGGCGAGGCTCCGAGGGGGAGGAACGGCGCTTGGGATTGTGCGCAGCGAGACGGAGGACGATCTTGTGCTGGCGCTTCCCGGTGGTGCGTTGCAGAAACTCTCTAAAACGGAGGTTCAGAAGGTGACGAAGCTAACAACCTCCATGATGCCCAGCGGCCTGCATCAGATGTTGTCCAAGCAGGACCTTGTCGACTTAGTGGAGTATCTTTCTGAACAGCGCGCTGTGAAATGACGCAATTTGAAGACGTGCCTGCCTGGATCCTCCCAGAAACGCCAGTGCTGAAGGGGGTGTTGCCCCGGGCGCTCTTTATGGTGTGTCTGTTGGGCCTTTCAGGCTGCGCCGTCTCCATGGCGGTGCAACAACCGGGAAAGAAAGACCTGAGTGTGCTGGAATGCGGAACTCCTCGGCCGCTTGTACTGGCGGAACTGGGGATGCCCAGCTCCAGTCGTTGGGTGGCAAAAAAGAGAGTGGATGTCTTCCGGTTTGTGCAGGGCTACAGCCCAGGCGCCCGGGCGGGGCGTGCTCTCGCGCATGGGACTGCGGACTTCTTCACTGCTGGGTTTTGGGAGGTGGCCGCCACCCCGGGAGAGGCGTATTTTAGCGGGGAAAATCTGGCGTACGAGGTTTTGTACAATGATAGGGATAGGGTTCTGAAGACGCGGGTCATCACCCCGTGAGGGACGCCGCGGGAGAACGCCCCAAGTTTTGACTAGGGGCACGGAGCTATTTCCGGCAGGCGGTCTCTGTCGAGGTCTGCCTGAGGGAAAGGGAAAGGAGGGCGGGTTAGCGCTCTTGGAGGAGGCGGAGTTCCTCGTCAACGCTTCTTAAGCGGTGTGCGGTTGCTAGCGCGAGCCTCGCGAAAACCTGTGCCCCTACGGCGGCGTTGGAGCGGGAGCGTTCATTAAATTTCTGCCTTGAAAGGGCGTAAAGGTGGACGGGTTCCTTGGCTTCGGCATCCACAGTGCGCAATTCCCGGTCCAGAAAGCCCATTTGACCAAAAATTCCACCCTTCGAGACGGTGGTAAGATGGTGGTGTTTGCCTGCTGAGAGCGGCATGAGAATCCGGACACTGCCGCCGCGCACAAAGAAAACTTCATCGCCTGAATCTCCGCAGGAGAAGACTTTTTGTCCGGCCTCCACAAACAGCTCGCTCACGCAACTGCCGATCGCGACGAGGGTGGGTTCGTCGAATTCCCGGAAGAGGTTGAATTCAGGAAGGGCCAAAAGGGTTTGCCGCGAGCTGCGGCTAAGCCCTGAGGAGAGCAGCATCTGTTCCTCCATCCACTCGAGCCCTTCGTCCAGAGTGTCCCAGACAAGAATCCCGTTGCCTTTTTCGAGCAGGCCAAGTTCCTCTAAATAGCGTTCAAACTGAACTTGAACAAAGGCTCCGGAGGGCATGCCGCAGAACATGAGGTTGCCATTACGCTGTTGAAGCCTGGTGTGGATTTGTTCAAAAAGATGAGCTGCGGTGTAATCGATGGAGCGGACGCGGCGCAGGTCCATGAGCAAAAACCGCTTGTTTTGAATGTCCTTGTCCAGCTGAGAGTAGAGCTGGTCGGTCGTGCCAAAAAACAGGTTCCCCTGCAGCAGGCAGATGAGGCCGTCCCCGCCTTTTTTGAGAAGCCACTCTCGCTCTACTTGCGCGCGGCGGGTCTTGGAGGAGAGTTGGCCGAGTTCGTATTTGTGAAAAATGACGCCGGTGTGGATCTGGTCGCGGATGAAAAGGAGCATGGCCAGCGCAATGCCAACGCCCGAGGCGGCGATGAGGTCGACGCTCAGGGCCACCACGACGACGGAGGCGATGACTGCAAAATCGATACGGCCAAGGGGATGGAGGAGGAGTTTGAAGACGTTGCGATCAAACATCCGCCAGGCGATGACCAGCAGGATCCCGGCCAGCGCTCCGATGGGAACCCAGGCAATCCACTTCCCCAACAAAAGGAGCGCCAGCAGGACAAATCCCCCTTCGAGCACCCCAGCTCTGGGGGTGCGTCCTCCGCTTGTGACGTTCACCAAAGTGGGGCCCATCATTCCCGCTCCCGGCATCCCGCCAACGAAGAAAGAGGCGAGGTTTCCGATACCCTGGCCGATCAATTCGCGGTTGGGTTGGTGTCTGGACTGGGTGAGGGCGTCAAGGCCGACGCAGGTTTTAAGGGTGTCGATGGAAAGCAGGATGGAGAGGGTGAGGGCGGGAACAAAAACCAGCTTCAAGGTGGTCCACTCGACGTGGAAGAGGGAACTGAGCTGGGCGTTGACCTGCTCAAGAACCGAACCATTCGCCTGAATGGCGCCGATCACGAGCGGGTTGCCCTCCAGGCGCAGGAGGGATGGAAGAAAAAAGCTCAGCGCGAAATAAGCGGCAACGCCCCCAAAAAGACCGCAGATCGCCGGTGGAATGCGTTTGGTGACGCGTGGGGCTAGCAGGGTGAGGGCGATGGTGACGACACCCACGGCGAGGCTTTCCCACTTCCAGAGCGAGGGGGTGAAGAGGCCGGAGAACAAGGGGGTTCCCTTTGGAAACCCAAAAAGTTTCGGGAGTTGGCCGAGCGCGATGATCAGTCCAACGCTGGAAAGATAACCGCTCACCACTTGGTAGGGGATAAACTTGATGAGCTTTCCGCCGCCGAGTGCTCCGTATAAGATTTGGAGGAGCGACGAGAGAAGGGTGGTCCAGGCCAGAATGGGAAGGATGCCTGAGGCGTCGAGGGGCGCGCCCTCCTTGCCGGCAAGGAGTTCAGAGACAAGTGCCGCCAAAACCGCGGCCGCAGGCGCGCAGGGCGCTGAAATCAGTCCCGGGTTTCGACCGATAAAGGGGGTGATAAGCCCAAGCGCAGCAGCGCCAAGCAGTCCCGCCATCGCGCCCCGTCCGGAGTACTCCACGCCAAGACTGGAGTAGACAAGGATTCCGAATGCGACGGAGGAGGGGAGGGCGACAAGCATGGACGCCAAGCCCCCCCAACAGTCCCCGGCGAGAGAGGGGGCTTCGTTTTCTGCGCTTGATGTCTGAACACTCATTTTAAAACAGAGGATGAATTTATCCTCAAATTCACAGCAATGTCACTTGGTGAGTTCCTTGAACGCCTGGGGGTTTGGCACTCGCATTTAAGTGGTCCGAGCGGTCTGCAGAGGAAACCCCGTGGAAACGGCGCCAAAGCGTCTAAGGAGGATCGCAGCGGGGGGCGCATCGCTCGTTGGCAGGCTGCTCGAAAACTACGGTTCAGCGCTCCGTGGCAGGTTCTAGGGTGGAGTTGGGCATTTCGAGTGTGGCGTCAGTGTACTGACATTTTGTTTTCGTTCAGAGTAATCTGTGTAAGCATCAAGGCTCGGAAATTGAGTTTGCTTGCTTTATGACAACGCTTTTCTTTGGCCTCCTTTGCGGTGTGGTTCTTGCCGCGCTCCTTACGCTCTTGATTGGCGTCTATTCCATCGGCCCCACGCAACGCGGGGTGATCACAACGTTCGGCCGCGCCCAGCGCTTGGTGGGAATGACGGGGGACGACCCTGAACTGGGCGGGTTGCTGGGAGAGGAGGAAAAGACGCGGTACAACTATCCTTTGGTGCGGGTGATTACCCCCGGAGGTCCGTATTTCAAGTGGCCCTGGCAGACCCTCTACAAGGTGGACATGACTATTCAGACGGCTGACATCACCTGGGATCCACAGTTGCGGCAGGAGTTCATTGAGGCGGTGACCAAGGATAACCTGACGGTGCAGATCTCCGGGCAGATCCGTTGGAAGCCGTGTGAGAGGAATATGTATGCGTACCTTTTTGGCGCGGCGCATCCCTCGGCGCACGTGGTGGGTTATTTCATCTCTACGTTGCGCGACCGTGTGGCGACTTTTGATGGATCGAGCCCTGAGGTGGGAGCGGAGGGTGTGGAAGGCGTTTCGATCAACGATTTGCGCAGGAACTTGTCGCTGATAAACCGGCACATGGAGGAGGCCTGCCGCAAGACTTCAGCCCGGTACGGGATTGAATTTGACGCTGCATTAATCACCAATATTGACCCGCCTAGCGATGTGGACGAGGCGCTTGCTTCGATTAACACGACGCAAAATCAGGTTGCGGCGGCGGTGAGTCAGTCGAAAGCGGATGCTGAGACAAAGTTGAAGATGGCGGAGCAGGCGGTTCAAATTTCCTTGAACAGAGCCGAGGCGGAAGCCGCTCCGCTTTTGGAGCTGGCGAAAACATTGAGCGCGATGCGGCGCGAGGGTGGAGACCAGGCGCTGGAAAGTTATCTGCGCAATGCGAGTTTGCCGCTGCGGGAGCGGGCTTCGGAGACGATTTTGAAGCTTTGAGTGGGAGGAAAATGAGGAATTAAAAAATCAAAGGACGCTTACATCATGGACTTTCTAGCTTACGTTTTCACCGGGTTGTTGCTCACGGCCATCGGTTCCTTGTTTCTCGCTTCTGTAGGAAAGACCCTTGAGCTTTGGCGGGTTTTGCCAGAGCGAACGGTGCTTGTTTACACGTTTTTCGGGAAGGTGATTGGGAAGGTTGAAGAGCCGGGGTTATTTCTGCCGATCTTCCATTTTGGACCGAAGGCGCTGCTATTTCCTCTTTTTGGGAAGGCGTACAGTGTGAGTACGCAGCTGCAACAATCCTACCTTCGCAACCAGCTTGTGAACTCCGAAGAAGGGGCTCCCATGGGCGTGGGGGTTTGGTTTGAGATGTTCGTGAATGATCCCGAGGCGTTTTTGTTTCGCAATTCGTCTCCACTCGGTTCGCTCAATGCAAACGTGGCCACGGCCGTGGTCAAACAGCTCTCGAATTTGAAGCTCGACGTGCTTTTGGAGGATCGGGATGCGCTTTCTCGAAAGGTACGCGAAGAGGTGTCGCCGACTTCTTCTCAATGGGGTTTTGCGCTCGGCTCGACCTATATTCGGAAGGTGGCGTTCCGGGACCAGGGGATGATTGCTGAAATCCAGCGCAAGGTTGTCAACCGGTTGCGGCAGGTGACCGCGGCCATGAAGCAGGCGGGGGATAATACGGTGGCAATCATTCATTCGGAGGCCGACAAGCAGGCCTCCCAACGACTGGGCCAGGCTCAGGCGGTGCGCCCTGAGGTGGTGGGCCGCTCGCTGGCGGAGATCCAGCGTGAACCGGAAGTGGCGCAGGCCTTGTTCCGGCTCCTGGAGATAAATGCGACGTTGAAGGCTCCCGGGAAAGTCATTCTCACGGAGACGACAGCCGGGTTGATCCTCAATTCCTAGGGTGTGTGTGGGCAGCCTCTTTGGCTGGACCCCATTACGCGGAATCCCTCTGGAACGGTTTTTGACAAATGGATGATCTTGAAATCCGAGGACCTCGCGAATTTCTATGCGGTGACAAACGTGGCTGTGAAAAAGGAAGGGAAGCGTGGACTGTCGAGATCTTCATGGAGGCCAAGCCCATCGCTGGCGAAGTGCCTTCCAAGGGCTTCCCGCGGGGGTGAACATCTGCAGCCAGAGGCTTGCGGGTAATACTCTGGAGTTTCACAAACTCATCCAAGCGGTACGAATTTTACAGCCCCGAACGCGAGGGGAAACTTGGTGATGCGTTATTAAAAGGCAGGGGCGATGGCAGGCGTCTCCTCGAGCAACACGCCGGTGTGCAGCGGTTGATTGTTTGCTGTGTTTTTTGACGGCCTGTTTTAAAACGGGGCAGGGCTTAAAAGCTGGCAGCCTGTTCGACGGTCTGGTTGTTTAGAACCCTGTGAGTACTCTTCCTCCCGTAAAACAAGACTCTGTCCCGCCAATTGTTAAACCCAAAGGAAACCTGCGGTGGATGATGGTGTTCATGGCGTTTTCAGCCACGGCTATCAACTACATTGACCGCGCCAATCTTGGGGTCGCTGCGCCATACATCGCTAAAGATCTGAACCTCTCACCCGAGGCAACCGGAGCGCTTCTCGGAGCGTTCTTCTGGACTTATGCGGCGTTCCAACTTCCCTCGGGATGGTTTATCGACAAAGTCGGCGCTCGGATTGCCTATGCAGTGGCTGTTGTTTGGTGGTCTTTGTTTACTGCGGCGACAGCCTTGGCGCGCGGGTTCGGGTCACTTTTCGGGATGCGCCTGCTTCTGGGAGTTGGCGAGGCCCCTGCTTATCCTGCAAACGCAAAGATCGTCTCGGAGTGGTTTCCTCGCCGGGAGAGGGCCTTTGCGACCAGCATTTTTGACAGTGGAAACAGGGTGGGAACGGCGCTCTCTCTTCCCATCGTTTCGGCCATCATTGCGCAGTTTGGCTGGAGGGCTTCTTTTGTCATCACGGGCCTGCTAGGCTTTGTGTGGACTTTTTTCTGGCTCAAGATTTACCGCCCACCTGCGGAGCATCCTGGGGTCACCCCTGAGGAACTCGCTTACATCGAGTCCGACAAACTTCCGTCCAAGCCGGTGGGTGAAGGGGAAACCGTCCGCTGGCGCGATTTGTTCCGGTATAGAACCATTTGGGGGATGATGCTCGGCTTTTTCTGCCTCAACTTCGTGATCTACTTTTTCAGCACTTGGTTCCCAACGTATCTCGTCAAGGCGAGAGGGTTTGATCTCAAACAAATGGGTCTCGTGGGAATGATCCCCGCACTGGTCGCCGTTTTCGGAGGCTATCTGGGCGGGTACGTCTCGGACCGACTCGTCCGCAGTGGGATGCGCTTGAGTCTGGCCCGCAAAATACCTCTGGTGGGTGGCATGTTTTTGTCCTCTAGCATTGGACTTTCTGTTCTCGTGGAAAGCACCACCGCAGCGATTGCGCTGATGTCGTTGTCCTACGCGAGCCTGTCCTTCGCCGCCGCGAGTATTTGGGCGCTGCCAGCCGATGTTGCGCCCACCAAGGACCACGTTGGATCGATTGGGGGTATTCAGAACTTCGCCTCGAATCTGGCTGGGGTGTGTATCACTACTTTTGTGGGCGTGATGTTGGCGAGAACAGGCGGGTTTGTTGTGCCCTTGGTGGTGGCGGGCTGTTTTTCGCTGCTCGGCGCCTTCTCCTATCTGGTGATTGTCCCCGAAATTAAACCTCTCGAACCCAGGCCACGGAAAGCCTCATAGAAAGGCCGCCGGACGTTTATGACTTCGATCTAAACGGGGGGCATCGCTTCAGTCGTTAATCTGAAAGGCGTTTGTAAAGTTCGTGAACTTTGGATGCGATCCGGTCTTCAACACTATCGGCCCACCCTGCGGCGGCCTCGTATCCGCCTTCTTTGAGGACCCGCAGGCTGGGAACGTAGCCGGTGTAGTCGTTGCTGTAGCCTGCCACCCAAATTCCAGCTGGACCGGCAAATTCCTTTTTAAATCGGAGCGAATAATCCACCACGACCTCGCTGCCCAGGGTGATAAAGGTGAGGTCGTTTCCAATGCGGATGACTTGAACCGGATAGTCGTGCGGAGCGCGGCCGGGCTTGGCGTAGTCCAGCTGAATTTCCTCATAGGCTGCCCGGATCGGACCGGTGACGGACCGTGGATTGACGGTGAGAGCCATTTCCACTGCGTTTGAAAGTGAACGGCCATGTTGTTGAGCGAGTTCGAGGTCTGTGATTCCGGGCACGACATCGGAGCGGCGTGGATACGGATTT
>QQND01000066.1 GCA_003402745.1 Verrucomicrobiota bacterium | reverse complement strand
AGGCCCACTCCCAGGAATTGACGGAGTTAAAATTCGCCGGCCTGCCGTTCTGGTTGCAAGCGCTAAGCCGCCTGCTGTTTTTCTTCCGCTACTGGTGCTGACCGAGACCCAACCGGAGCGCCATAACGAAGGACTTCGAACACACCGTTCCTTCCACCTGCACCTGATTGAAGCGAGAATGACTGAGTGCATTTTTTTCCAATTTTCCGGAGCACCCCCCTCGCAATGAAACTCCTCCTGCTCCGTGCCCTCTCTTTCAGCACCTCTGGCCTCCGCAGGAGACCACCAAAATATCATTGTCCTTCTTGCCGACAACCTAGGCAGCGGAGACCTCGGCCGCTACGGTCAGCAGAGCTCAAAACACCCGCCAGCGGGAGAAAAACAGAATCCCAACCAGCGCGAAGATCGGTAAAAGGACGGGCCCGGAAAAGCGCAGTACATACGCCATAAACGAGGGGGTATGGACCTTCTGCTGGTCCGCTATTTTTTTGACCATTAGGTTAGGACCGTTTCCAATATAGGTCATCGCGCCGAAAAAAACGGCTCCCAGAGACACAGATTTCAACAACTGGCTCTGCTGCTGCAGAAAGGCAGCCATGTCCGTATCCAGGTTAAGACCCACCCCGCCAAAAGCCGCGGCGAGAAAGGCAAGGTAGGTGGGCGCATTATCCAAGACCCCTGATAGAGCTCCGGTAGACCAGTAAAACTGGAGGCTGGAGCTCAATCCCAGCGCTGCAGTATTGGCACCAAGCACCTGCAGAGCAGGCACCATCGTCAGGAAAATCCCGGCGAAAAGCCACGCGACTTCCTTCACCGGCGCAAAGTCGAATTCATTGGCCTCGTGGATGCGCGCGGGGGTGGTAAACCAGGAAGTCACTGCAGCCGCTAGCATGACCCCCTCTCTCCAACCAAAAGGAAGCATGATGGCCCCAAGCAGCGCCGCCAGTAAAAAAAGGTTCACCAGCCCCGCAAACTCCCAATGCTCCTCGCGGGTTTCCATTTCCCGCACCCTCTCGGGCGCACGCAGGAAGTTCCTACGGTCGAGAATGTAAAATACCCCGACCAGCAGAATGGTCGTCAGCAGCCAGGCCTGCCAGCAGTTTTGCAGAACCCACCAGAAAGGCACGCCCTTCAGGAAGCCAAGAAAGAGGGGTGGATCTCCAATGGGGGTCAGCGCACCTCCCACATTGCTGACCACAAAGATGAAAAATACGATGTGAAACCCGGTCACCCGGTATTTGTTCATCCGGATCCAAGGTCGGATAAGCAGCATGGAAGCGCCGGTGGTACCGAAGACGTTTGCGAGAATGGCACCCGTCAGAAGAAAAAGGCAGTTTACCGCAGGAGTTGCCTCTCCTTTGACCCGGATTAAAATCCCCCCGCTGACCACATACAGGGACCCGACCAGAGCAAGAAAACTGAAATACTCCTTCAAGGAGTGCATGAGGGGGGCAATCTCCTGCAAACCAATTAGGTAGTAGGCCGCGGTGATGGCGCCCAGGCCAACCGCGGTGTGCGCGTAGTACCTCTCCCAAAAATGCGGGATCGCGAGTGGAGCTGCTGCGATGAGAAAAAGCAGGCAAGCAAAAGGCAGCACCATCCACGAGGGTGGTACCGCCTCACTGGTTGCCAGCAGGCATGAGTACATGCACGTTCCTAAGACTTAAAGCGCACGAAAAGCGAGGCTCAAAGACTCGGGAACCGGCACTCTGAAGGACTGCACGGCAAAAACCGCGAAAAATCATCCCGGGCCGGCCCATTAAAACCGTTTGAACCGCCGCTAAATCTCCCGCTCAAGCCTGCCGCCGGCCCATCAGCGGCTCCAAATGCGCCGGCTGAGCCGTTGCGCCCACTGCGCCCACACGGCGAGTCTGCCTCTGGAAACTCAGGGTCCCGGAGCGCTCCTCCTGGCCGTCCGCCGACATCGCCACAATCGGAATCTCAAAATCCCCGTCAGGCAGCGTGAAGTGGTAACGGAAAGAGCCGTCCGGCTGAAGTTTGATCACCTCGCCGTTGACGCGCACCGTCGCATCAGGCTGGGTGCCGCCATAAAAAATGACCTCCGCATTGAGGTGCATAAAGAAGCCTCGCTCCCGAGCGCCAAAAGGCTGCGCGCTCCAACTCGCCCCGAATGGGCTGAACAAGCTCGCGCTCGACGGTCCGAACGCTGCGGCCAGCCGCGCCGAAAGACCGCTGGCAGCTTCACTGTGCAGTTTCTGCTGCAGGGCCTTGCGCAAAAGACGATCGATCTCTTCCGACCCCAGTCCCACTACGTTTATCAACGATTCCCCGAGCAACATCGCCAAAAGACGCCGCTGCTCATCGGTCCACGTCGGCACAGCACCCGAACGCACCTGGATACGCCCTTCGCCGGTGATCCGAGCGATGGCCTCCAAAAGCGTTTCCCCTTCTCCCATGTGCTGGCTCACAAGTTCCTGGAGCTTTTCAAAAGTCAGACCCTGGGGCACGCTGGCAAAAGCGTCGCCCGCGTTTTCGGGCGCAAGCGCGTCCGCCGGAGTCTTAGCCATGCCCGAGCGCACCAGCCCCTGCCAGGAGCCGCGCCGGTCAAAATACCCGAGTTCCGCCGAATACGTCGCCCCGCCCTCGCGCACAGGCACATACCAGTTCCGTGCCCCGGGATGAATTTCCACAAGGGTCTCCACCTCCCCCGAGGGGCGCGAAACCCGAAGGTAGTAGGCATGCCTCCCATCTCGCATTTCTTGCGCCGGCACGCGCGACCAGTTCAGATCCCAATACGAAAAAAGCCAGCGAGGATCCCGGGCTATCAAAAACAGGGCGTCCTGATGGTAGGTTTCGGGGAGGGGCCCAAAATTCTCCTCCTGTACTGGCGATTGCGCCCGGACAGGGGGGGCATGAACAGTCTGCACCGCGGAGGCGCCGGCTTCCTCTTTATCAGCAATAGACTGCACCGGAGCATGATGAACAACGGCAGTAGGTGCCGATTCCATTAAAACGCCCTCGACGAGCGGGTCCTTGGACACCTTGAATTTCCCGCCCTTGCGAGTGGCCTGTGTTTTGGGGAGAACGTCAGGATCGGTAGCGAGTGGATTGCCCATAGGTTTCTAATACCCAGAATCGACTCTAATGTAGAGCTCGGTCTTATATCTTGAGCAGCAAATTGTTTTTTTGCGAAGAAACGTCGATTCTTCTCCCCTTTTCACGGCCTCAGGCTGCATTTTGAAGGTCCACATGCTCACCAAGCGCGTCATTCCCTGTCTCGACGTCCACGACGGAAAAGTCACCCGCGGCATCCAATTCGGCCGAGCCGAAGAAGGCGGCCTGCGCAACGTAGGCGACCCGGTCGAACTCGCCGTCCGCTACAACCAGCAAGGGGCAGACGAAATGGTTTTTTTCGACATCACCGCCAGTGCCCACGGCAGGGCCTCCATGGTGGACGTCATTGAACGCACCGCTGCACAGTGTTTTATGCCCCTCACCGTGGGCGGAGGCATCCGCGCCGTCGAAGACATGCGCACCATGCTGCAAGCCGGGGCGGACAAGATCAGCATCAATTCCAGCGCCCTCACCCACCCCGAGCTCATCTCCGCAGGCGCCGAGCGCTTCGGCTCCCAGTGCATCGTCGTTTCCATCGACGCAAAACGGACGCGCCCCGACTTTTGGGAGGTGCACTCCCACGGCGGCCGTAAAGCCACCGGCTTGGATGCCGTCGCCTGGGCCGTCCGCGCCTACGAGCTGGGCGCGGGTGAAATCGTCCTGAACTCCATCGACGCCGACGGCACGAAAGCCGGCTACGACTGTGTCGTTACGCGGCGAGTGAGCGAGGCGGTCGGCGTGCCAGTCGTCGCCAGCGGCGGTGCGGGCAACCTTGACCACATGGCCGAGGTGCTTTTAGACGGCAAGGCGGATGCAGTTCTTGCCGCCAGTATTTTCCACTACGGGCAATTCACCGTGGCGCAGGTCAAAGCACACCTCGCCACCAAAGGAATTCCCGTGCGGCCGGAGCAAACCCTCCTTTCCTAACTTCTTCTCCTCTCCTGCGCCCGCCCTTGCGCGAACGCCCCGCCTCCATGGCTCCTCCCGGCTACCTCGCCCTTGTCCTGCATGCGCACCTACCCTACGTGCGGCACCCCGAACACGCCCGTTTTTTAGAGGAGGACTGGCTGTACGAGGCGATCACGGAAACCTACATCCCATTGCTCGCCCTGCTGGAAGGCCTGGCCAGGGACGCCGTCCCAGCGTCCTTTTCCCTAACCCTCACCCCCACCCTCTGCCACATGCTGAGGGACCCCCTCCTCTTGGAGCGCTACACCGCCCACCTGGAACGCCTTCTCTCCCTCGCACGCTCGGAAACGGAACGGACCCGCCACCAGGGACTTCCAGAGCAAATCGCCCGCTTCTACCTCGCCCGCCTCGAGGACGTCCACGACGCCTGGCACAACCGCTGGAAACAGGACCTCGTCGCAGGGTTCAACTCTTTCGCAACCGCCGGTTTTTTGGAAATCATCACCTGCGCAGCCACTCACGGCTTTCTCCCGCTGATGGAAGTCTGCCCCGAGGCCATGCGCGCCCAAGTCCTCATCGGCCGCGACCACTACCAGGAAACCTTCGGACGGGCCCCCTCCGGAATATGGCTTCCCGAATGCGCCTACGTTCCTGGCCTGGACCCCATTCTCCAAGAAGCCAACCTGCGCTGGTTCGTCATCGACGCCCACGGCCTGATGTTCGGCAGCCCGCGCCCGCGCTACGCGATTTACGCGCCGAGTTATGTGCCGGCGGGCACTGCTGTTTTTGGGCGGGACCGGGATTCAAGCCGGCAGGTATGGAGCGCCGAGGAAGGGTATCCGGGCGACCCGGCCTACCGAGATTTTTACCGGGATATCGGTTTTGATCTTCCCCTCAACACGCTCGAACCTTTCTTCGGCGACCCACACCGCCGCTTCACGGGCCTCAAATACCACCGCATCACCGGCCCAAGCGGAGACAAGGACCTCTACCACCGCGATTGGGCGCTAGGGGCCGCAGACCACCACGCCGCTCACTTCCTCAAAGCCCGCGTCGATCAAATCGCCCAACTGCGTTCTTTCATGAACGTTCCGCCGGTGGTGCTCAGCCCCTTCGACGCAGAACTTTTCGGCCACTGGTGGTTTGAAGGCCCGGAGTGGCTCAACAGCTTCATCCGCAAGGCTGCATACGACCAAAAGGAGTTCCAGCTCACCACTCCCTCCCGCTATCTCGCCCAGCACGACACCCTCCAACTCGTCGCACCCGCTGCTTCAAGCTGGGGACACAAAGGGTATTGGGAAGTCTGGCTCGAAGAATCCAACGCCTGGATCTACCCCCACCTCCACACAGCCGCACGCCGCATGACAGAGCTCGCACGCCGACACATCGCCACCGACTCGCCCGAGTTGCTGCGCGCCCTCAAACAGGCCGCCCGCGAACTGCTCTTGGCTCAGTCCAGCGACTGGGCCTTCCTCATGAAAACCGGCACCGCCCGCGACTATGCCACCCGCCGCACCGAGGAGCATCTCCACAGGTTTACACGCCTGTATGAACAGCTGAGCTCGGGCGTCATCAACGAGCCGTTTCTTGCAAATTGCGAGTTTAGAGACAACATCTTCCCAAACCTCAATTGGCGCTACTATGCATAACAGCTTCCGCGGCTTCCGCTCCTCCGTGCTGCTCACCCTCTGCCTCCTGGCTTTACACGCCCTCGCGCCCGCACCCCGCGCGCAAGAAACCTCTCCGACCGCCGTACAGTCGCCCCAAAAAGGACCCGCCGTCCGCATCACTTTCCTGCCGCCCCCCTTGGAGGGAACCCTCAGCCTCGCCGTTTTCGACCGCTCCGGAAAACGCGTCCGCTCACTCCACACCGAGGTCGCAAACACGGATCTCACCATATCCCTCAACGGCCTCAGCACAACCTGGGATGGCAAGGACGATGCCGGCCAGCTCCTGCCGCCCGGAAAATACCGGGTCCGCGGACTCGCCGTGGGCGACCTTGAACTGACCGGAGAAGCCTTCCACGGCAACGACTGGGTGGCCGCAGAGGACTGTCCCCATCCCGCCTTCTTTCACAGCCAGCGCCTGGAGGGCAACACGCTCGAACTGACCGCCACAGACATCGCCGGGCAACTCTGGCGCATCACCGAGTCCGTCACCGATTCGGACGACACGCCCCGCTTTGAGAAGACCGCACCCCCGGCGGAGGGCGCCATCCCCTCAGGCCCCACAAGCTGCGCGGGCCGGGAGGGCACACGCTGGAGCATCGAAAAAGCCTTGGGCGAAACGATCATCGTACAGCTCGATGCAAACTCCGAAGTACTTCGGCGCTTGAGCGTTGGAGCCGGACAACCGGTACCCGTCGCGATTGCAGCCTCCCTCACAGAAGACGAAGTGTTCCTTTTGGAGCAGGACGGTGACCGCTGGCGAGTGCGCGGCCTCCGCAAAAAGGCGGCTCCAGAACCGGGTGCAGTGGCAACCCCCGGCCCGGCACCCACGGCGGCGTCGTCTCCGAGTTGGGAAACTTTTTTTGAAAAGAACCGCTGGCCCTGCAGCCAGTTTAGCGATGCCGCCCCCAGAGTCGGCCGCCCAAAGCCTTTCGTGCCTGAACCCCAGGTCTCCATCAAATCCCAATTCAACCCCCTTCTTGGCGGCGCCAGCACCGACGTTTTTTTGAGCGTTGGGTTTGATGACGCCGGCAGCTTTCTCAAAACCAACGACGGCATCCTTCTCAGACGCCTAACCGACACCCAAAAACTGCGGTGGGCCGTTCTCGGGCACGACGCCCGCCAGCCCGCCGTGGTCCTGCTCCAAAGCGACGGCGCCGTGGTCGAGGAATATCGCATCCTGCAACCCGGCATGCTCATGACCTTCGACGCCGGCGAATACCAGTGGACCGGCAAATAAGCCGGACCCCCTGGTACGACTTGGTACGACTTGGTACGTTGAGCTGCCCAGGCCGCTTCCCGGTCTTTCTCAACCCTAGTGGACGGGTGGTTTCGCGGGCGCTGGCGGCGGCAGCACAAAGACGGGCTTGCCCCCCAAGGCACCCAACACGTTCTGCTGGTTCAAATACCAGTCCCGCAAAGGACGGGAGAGCTGGGACTCCTTGAATTCGCGAAAATTCTGCAGATTCAAAGAGGCATCGACCGTTTCCTTGAGCTGTTTGCCCAAATCAGCGCGAGGCTCCGTCGCCCAACTCCGGAAAGATCCCGCGCCGTCCGCCAGCATCCGGGCCGCCGTGAGACGGGTCTCCAGTTCATACCGGAATTCGGCCACCTCGACGAAAGACTTGTCGACCTTGCCCTTGTGCCTTCTGTCCTCGTTGCGTGCGAGCACGATCTCCCTCGCCACGTCGATGATCCTCTTTTCCAAGCGGGCCACCACATCGTCCTCAGCCACTTCCTCGAACGCCTGTACGGCGAGATCGCGCGGCGCCTTTTCCAGCTTCTGACAGAGCCTCTTTAGCACCTCTTTTTCGAACTCAACGAAATACATCCGTCCCCGGCGCAGGATCAGGTCTTTGTCCTCCTTTGAAAAGGAAGCAGGCTGTTCGTCGAGACCAGTAAACTGCGTGTAATCCGGCGATTCCAAAAGCTTTTCAAGCCGCCCTATGAGCTGTTTCGCGTCGATTTTCGGAATCACCTCCACCCCGGCAGGCTCCCCCTTCATCTCCAGTTTCAAGTCGATCGGAAGAAACGAAAACGCCGCCCGATCCACGCCGCCCAGTTTGTCGATCTGCTCGTTGAGCGCCTTAAAATGCGCCTGGTACACTTCCCTTTGATTAAGCGGCCCGACAAATGGAAAATTCCGCTCCACCCGGAGCGAACGCTGGCCTGCTTTGAACCAGGACAGAAGCCTCCCATAAGCCTCCGCGATGCGAGTCGCAGCCCGCTCCGGCTCCAGGCTGAGCTGGTCCAAGGGCCGCTTGTCCTTCGGATCGCGCGGAGCCTTGGCCGCGATGAACTGTTCAATCAGGCTGTTTGGAAGATTTTTAAGATCCTCGCCGATAGACGCATATGCCCCCACCAAAGGCTCGCTTCCGTAATCAAAGGGCACCACGTCGCCATACGTCCGAGTATCTTGGTCCGTGCCAAACAACATCCGTTTTTCGGCCACGTCGTTGCTTGCCAAATATCCCCAGCGAATCGCGGCACTGTCGTAGGCGAGGACTTCCGCCGTCTTGCGGATTTTGCGTCCCACCAAAGCGGAGGACTTCAAATCCATGTAGTCCATCACCGACGTGCAGGGGACGCGGTCGGCATACAGCGCGGTGTCATCGTCCTTGAGATAGGCAGTAAACCAGTCGGAAAGTTCCTTCTGGCTCAACGTAGAGCTCAGGCTCGCTGCAAAATTGTGGCGCAACCCGAGTACATGCCCCACTTCGTGCGCAACAACCTCACGCACATAATCCCCAGCAACGCGTTTTGCGGCCGCATCGCTGAATGCCGGATCCGCCAGCGCTCCCTCCAAACCCGTCGCAAAACTTTCCACGAACGCCACTGCGTCCACCTCGCAGGCCCGCGCATTGGCAAACAACACGCTCTGCGCGGCCGCCCCGGTTTCCTCGCCAAACTTCTTGGGGCCGCCAGGCGCGGGGCCGGGACTGGGGGCGACTGGCGGAACTGAACGCATCGTGCGCAACAACGCCCGGGCGCGGGATTTTCCAGTGAAGGAAAACGTGCTCGTCATAAACGCCTGCCCACGCTGCGAAGCTCCAGAGCGGGGATCGACGATGACATCCGCGTACGCAAATCCAGCGTTATCCCAAGGTACCCACTGCACCAGACTGAAGCGCGAGTCGGGCGCGGTCACCCCTTCAGGAGCCTTTGCCGCCTGCACCACCTCCCTCCCAAACGCTCGGTTCCAATACAAGATCCCATCCCGCACCGCACCCTCGTACTCCGCCGGGGTGTTCGCGCTGTAGTGAATCACCACCGGTTTGCGGATGTCAAAAAGCGCGATCCGGCTCGCCGTCCGGCCCGTGTTGTTCTCAATCTGCGGATGCGATTCAAAAAAACGCACATACCGCGAAATGGCCGGAGTGTGCTCCTTGGTCTGGAAATCTCCAGGCTCGTAGACGCTCATAAAATAGCGAATCTCAAAGCGCTCCTCCTTGTTGGGATCGTTCTGTCGGTCGCGCACTTGGGCGCTCTGCCGCACCACAAGCTGGTTGCCCTCCGGACGCACCTCAAAAATACGACCCTGCGGGATTTCCAAGGACCGCGCCTGGGCCACCGGGTTCCGAAGGGGGACGCTCCCCGTAGTCTCCGAGGTTGCGTACCAAATGTCATTGAAGACGCGCCGCATGCCCGCATTAAAATCAATGACAACCCTAGCCTCGTCTTGGGAAACAATGGGAAAGGTTGTGAGAAGGCGCCGCGTGGGCAAGTCTTTGGTCACCACAAGCCCCTCGCTGGACTCGTACATGTCCACGCCGTCGTGAAACACCTCAAAACGGACGATCTTGCCCGCAAGGGCCGTGCTCGTCGCAGCAACCATCTGCGGAATCACCGAGGCTGAAATCAGGAACTCGCCCCCCATGGCGGCCCTCTGCAAAGAAACATGATTGTTCGGTGCTGGCGCCAGTGCCAGCGGCTTCGATGACGCCGGCGCGGGCGTTGAGGCCGGCGCAGACGCCGGGGGCGGGTCCTGGGCGAGGACGCCCTGATAAGGGGAGGCACAAAAAACGGCGGCGAGGCTCAAGAGGGGTATCTTCACAATGCCCGCTTTCTTTAGCGGAGTCCCCAGCATTTTGCTCGCCCTTTCACAAGGAAAGATCCCCCCGCCGCCACGCGAGGCCCGTGGGTTCTGACAAACCAGAAGCATTAAACGGTGAGTTCAAAACTCCCCAAACCCCTCACTTCGCCGTTCAAAAGGGCCTCCACCCCGTGCGTGCCCGGGTAGTGTTTGCGCGTCGTCAAGGCTCCAAGGGAAACCGTTTTTCGGAATAACACCCGCTCCCCAACACCCAGTTCCACCGAGCTAAGCTTGAACACTTTCGGCCCCAGCTTACCGGCCGCTTTCACAAACTGTATCCGGAAATCCACCATTACCCTCTGTACGCCCTTTTCCAAATTCACGAGCTCGAAGCTCAGCGTCACAGCACCCCCCATCGAAACCGACGCTGGCTGAATGCAGACGTTTTCCAAAGCCACCCGTGCCCCCCACCCGTAACCAAGCACCCTGAGCGCCTCCCTCTCCCCGCGCTTCACCGCAGAACGCAACGCATGCCTCACCACCCACGCCCGCTCCTCAGACGCTCCAGCCAGCCAGCGCTCCGCAGTTTCCACCAAAAGCCCCGGATGATCCTTCCCAATATCGTTCAGATTGTTCGCAACCGACCGGCGCACGTACAATTCGGGGTCGTCCTTGAGGCTTTCCAAAAGCGCCAGCACAGGCCGGGGGTCCTTTTGGAAGGCCCGCAACCGCGAAGCCCACGGCAACCGCGGCCGCGTCCCCTCGGAAACCAACCGCCTCACGTGGACGCTGGGATCCTCCGCCCAATGTCGCAACCGCTCCAAGGTCGCCGCCGGATGGCGCTCCAAAAAGGGCCTGATGCTAAACTCTGCAGTGAACCGCTGGGTCAGTTCATACTGCGCCTGCATCGAAGCCTCAAAATGCTCCAACCCGTAAAACGCCACAAACGTAGTGTGCGGAAGGTGAAAAAAGGGGAGTTCGCCGGACCACTGGTTTTTTTCCGGCATCGGCCCCAGAGATTTAAGCAGAAGCGCCAGCGCCTCCTCGTAGTCGCCCGGCAAATGCCGTCTTAGAGCGGCTGCAATTTTGGCTGCGCGCGCCATTAATTCTAATTCTGCATACCCAGCCAGAGCCTCTCTCATAAAAGACCCCACTTCGAAAGCCGGCCAAACCCGCACCAGCGCCGCCGCAATTTGCTCGGGTATCGCCGGACCGAATTGGTTTTTAAGAGGCTCAGACACGGTTAAAAAAAAGGTTTGGGCGGATTCAGGCAAAACAAGACTTCGACGTTCGCTTGCATACGACCCTATCACGAGCCTGCTAAAGCGTGAAAATTTTCAGCATCTTGAACGCGGAGCATTTTCCCTGAAATTTACCCTCAAAGAGCCTCGCGTTGAAAGGGTCTTACTTGTGCACCCCATGCGTTTTCTCCGCTTATTTGCCCTGGTTGTTTCCGCCTCGTTTGCCTCCCCTCCCCCGGCTCGCGCCGAGGAGGCGAACTCTCTGAGTTTTGTCAACGATGTGGCGCCCATTCTCACAAAGGCGGGCTGCAACTCTGGCGCCTGCCACGCCAAAGCGGGGAGCGGTCAGAACGGCTTCCGGTTGTCTCTCTTTGGGTTCGAACCTCAGGAGGACTTTGAGCACATCGTCAAAGAAGGACGGGGCCGCCGGATTTTTCCAGCCGCGCCAGAACGCAGTCTGCTCTTGTTAAAAGCGACGAATGCCACACCCCACGGAGGAGGCAAGAAAATCGATACGGGTTCAGACTCCTACAAAATCGTGGCGCGCTGGATTGCGCAGGGCATGGTCTACTCCCCTGGAGACGCGCCCTCAATCGCCTCGCTGGAGGTGGCACCCGCCCGCGGGACCCTGGCGATGAAAGCCCAACAGCAGCTCAAGGTCACTGCCAGGTACTCCGATGGATCAACCCGCGACGTGACGCGCCTGGCACTGTTCGAAGCCAACGACAAAAACATGGCGGAGGCCTCAGAAACGGGACTCGTCAAAATTTCCGACATCCCAGGAAACGTGGCGGTCATGATCCGGTACCAAGGAATGGTTTCCACCTACAACGCCTCCATCCCGCTGGGTGCCCCCGTCGAAAACCTGCCGAAGAGCCGCAACTTTGTGGACGATCTTGTTTTCGGGAATCTCAAAAGACTGGGAATCCCGCCCTCGGAAGTCTGCGACGATTCCACCTTTTTACGCCGCGCCTCCATCGACATCGCCGGTCACCCTCCCACTTTTGAAGAGACACGAGCCTTCCTCGCAGACGCCTCCCCCAACAAAAGGGAAGCGCTTGTCGAATCTCTTCTAAGCAGCCCCGGTTACGCCGATTACTTCGCCAACAAATGGGCAGCCCTCCTCCGCAACAAGCGCCTCGACAAGGGCACGCCCGCCAGTTTCGCGTTTCATTCCTGGCTGCGGGACGGGCTACTCGCCAATAGGCCGTATGACACCATGGTCAGAGAGCTCCTGGCAGCCACGGGCGCAGCGGTCAGCAACCCGCCGGTGGCTTGGTACAACCAGGTCAAAACCCCCGAGCAGCAACTCGAAGACGTGGCCCAACTCTTCATGGGCGTGCGCATGAATTGCGCCCAATGCCACCACCACCCCTTCGAACGCTGGAGCCAGCAGGACTACTACGGCCTCTCCGCTTTTTTCAGCCAAATCGGACGCCGCCCCACGGCCATCGCCGGCCAATCCGTCATCTTCCACAAGCGAGGCGTCGCCGTCGCCGAAAACAAAAAAACCAAGGCCTCCGTCAAACCCGCAGGCCTCGGCAGCCCGTCCTTTGAAATCCCACCGGATGACGACCCGCGTCTGGTCCTCGCGGACTGGATGAGCGCCAAGACCAACCCGTTTTTCGCCAAATCCCTCGTCAACCGCTACTGGAAGCACTTTTTTAACCGCGGCCTCGTCGAACCCGAGGACGACATCCGCGACACCAACCCTCCTTCCAACCCGGAGCTTCTGGACGCCCTTTCCAAGCACTTCACCGAATCCAATTTTGACCTCAAGGCCGTCGTCCGCGTGCTCGCAAATTCCGCAGCCTACCAGCTCGCCGCCGCACCTAATTCGTACAACGCAGCAGACCGCCAGAACTTCTCGCACTACTATCCGAAACGGCTCAACGCAGAAGTCCTCCTCGACGCCGTCGATCAACTCACAGGCGCCAGTACCGATTTCGCCGACCTCCCCGCAGGAACCCGCGCCATCGCCCTTCCGGACAACAGCTACAACAAGTCCTCCTATTTCCTTTCCGTCTTTGGCCGACCCGAGGGCGACAGCGTCTGCGAGTGTGAGCGTATCCAGTCGTCGAATCTCTCGCAAAGTCTGCACCTCATGAATGCGGCAGAGGTCAAAACCAAACTTTCCAAAACCGAGGGCCGCGCAGCCCGCCTCGCCAAGGCCACCGACGATTCCGGGAACCTCCACGAACTTTACAACGCAGCGCTTTGCCGAGCCCCAAAAGAACCGGAGCTCCAAACCGCCCTCGCCTACTTGGCAAAGCCGCGCACCGATGCCCAAGGCAAAGCGCTGGATCCCGCGCTCGCCCGCAAAGCCGCCTACGAGGACCTGCTCTGGGCGGTGATCAACACCAAAGAGTTCCTCTTCAACCACTAGCCCCCATGCTTCGTCCCAACCTAACCGCCGCTCTGCTGGGCGCCGCTCTCCTTCTTCCCTCAGGCCCGGCCGGGGCACAACTTGTCATCCTGCCGGCGCCACGCCTGCTCACCATGATGCCCATGGGCGCACAGGCTGGGGCCACTTTGGAGGTAACGATCGTCGGAGAAAATATCGACGAAGACCCCCAGCTCGTTTTCTCCTCGTCCAAGATCACCGCGCAGCCAAAAATGGACGCGGCCGGGGCAGTGGTGAAAAACCAATTCGTCCTCAAGGTAGCGGGCGATGCGCCCGCGGGACTGGTCGAAGCCCGGCTTATGACGCGCCTCGGCATCTCCTCTGCACGTTGCTTTACGGTCGGAACTCTCCCCGAAATCACCCGCCAAAAACCCAACACCTCGCTCGAAACCGCACTCCCGCTGGCTTCAAACTCTGTTTGCAATGCCTTCACAACCTCGAAGTCCGTCGACTTTTACAGCTTCACCGCCTCAAAGGGACAACGCCTCCTGATGGATTGCGCCACGACGGGAATCGACTCCCGCCTCACCCCCGTCCTGATCGTCACAGACGCCCAGGGCCGCGATCTCTTGGCGGAGCGCCGCACCGGCTTCATAGATTTCAACGCTCCCACCGACGGAAAATATTTTCTCAAAGTCCACGGCCTCACCTACCAAGGTGGACAGGAACACTTCTACCGCCTCGCCCTCACCGAAATCCAGAAGGACAAACCCGTCACACGTCAGGCCTCCACGCTGGGAGTGGGCTCGGCGTCCCTTCCCACTGTGGATCCCACGCTGACTCCCTGGATTAACGAGATCGAGCCAAACAACTCCGCCGCACAAGCCCAAAAAATCACCCTTCCTTGCGCCATTCGCGGTGCTTTCGCCACAGCCGGAGACGTTGATACCTACGAGTTCGAAGCCAAAAAGGGCGAAGTCTGGTGGGTCGAAACGGTCTCCTCCCGACTCGGATTACCCACCGACCCGTTCGTCCTTGTGCAGAAGGTCACCAAGTCCCCCAAGGGCGAAACGCTCACGGATGTCGCGGAACTCAACGACATCACAAGCCCCGTCAAACTTTCCAGCAACGGCTACGCCTACGACGGCGTGCCCTACGATGTCGGCAGCCCCGATGCCCTCGGCAAGTTCGAGGTGAAGGAAGACGGCGTTTACCGCCTGCAAATCCGCGACCTCTTTGGCGGCACTCGCTCCGATGCCGGCAACATCTACCAACTCCTTCTCCGGAAAGCCTCGCCCGACTTCTCCCTCGTCGCGTGGGCCATGCACATGGAACTCCGTAACGGAGACAGGGCCAACCTCTCAAAACCCATCGCCTTGCGCGGAGGCGCGACCATGGCCTTTGACGTCGTAGCCCTCCGCAAAGACGGCTTTGACGGTGACATCGAACTGGGCGTGGACAACCTGCCCCCCGGCGTGACCACCACCGGCCTTCGCATTCCCGCCGGCAAAAGCCAGGGAACACTCCTCGTCACCGCCGCTGAAAACGCCCCCAGGGGCGTCTCCATCGCCCGCGTGTTCGGCCGGGCCAAAATCAACGGAACCGATACGCAACGAAACTGTCCGACCGCATCCATGGCCTGGCCCGTGAAGGATCACACTAATGAAGTTCCGGCACCCCGCTTGATTGCGGACGTCCCGGTTTCCGTGGGCGGCTCAGAGTTGGCTCCGCTGACCATCACCGCGGGCGACCAGCCCGTCTGGGAGGCCGCCGCAGGAAGCAAACTCAAGATTCCTTTGAAGCTGCTCTGGCGGGGGGACTTTTCTGGCGGCCCCGTAAAACTCAAACCCCTCGGAGCCGATTTCGCCGCCCTACCCGCCTTTGATGTTCCGTCAAAAGCAGCGTCTTCCGAACTGGTCATCGATCTGGCCGTCCTCAAAACCCAAACCGGCGACTATGTGCTGGCGCTGCACGGCGGCGTCGTGAGCAAATACAGCTACAACCCCGGCGCTGTGAAAACCGTGGAAGTACAACAACAAGAAGCTGATAAGAAAGCAGCCGAGGCGGCTGCCGAGCTTCAAAAACTGGTCGACTCCGTAAAAACCGTCCCTGCTGAAAAAGCCGCCGAAACCGAGGCCGCCGCAAAAGCCGCCGCCGAGCGAATGAAAGCCGCGGAAGCGGCAAAAACAGAGGCGGCCAAGCGCATGAAAACCGTGACCGACACCGCCGCCCCAAAAGACATCGTGGATATCGTTGTTTCCGAAGCGATCCACATTCGCGTGAAGCCCGCGGAAGCAAAGTAAACAGGGAAGCGGGGGCACTGGCTGGCCCTCCCTCAAAAAACAGCCGCGTCAACGGGGAGGCGGGCCTTGCAGCCCCTTCACCCCGTTGAACCCCGCAACGACTACGCCCCGCTAGACTCCCCGTCCCAGCGTGAGTTCAAGCTTTGCTCGAGATACGCACGGTATTCGCTCTTGGGCAGGGAGGCGATCAGAAGCTCAAACTGCGCACGGTCGATGTATCCCTTGGAATAGGCAATTTCCTCCAGGCAAGCGATCTTAAGACCCTGCCGATGTTCGATTGCCGCAATGTAGTTGCTCGCCTCCATGAGGCTCACCGGCGTCCCAGTGTCCAGCCAGGCCATTCCACGGTTCAACACGCGCACGTGCAGCCTACCCTGATTCATGTAGGTCAGGTTTACATCGGTAATCTCCAACTCGCCGCGAGGGGAGGGTTTGAGCTCTCGGCAAATCTGCACCACCTCCTTGTCATAAACGTACAGCCCGGGCACCGCAAAATTGCTGCGCGGTTTGAGCGGCTTTTCCTCCAGGCTAGTCACCTTCCCCGTCTCGTCGAACTCCACCACGCCATACCGTTCGGGATCACGCACAGGATACGCAAAAACGCACGCCCCCGACTCCAAATGCAACGCCTCCCGCAGGAAATCGAGGTTTCCATAAAAAATGTTGTCCCCCAAAATTAGCACCGCGTGGTCGGCATCCTTCAGAAAATCCGCTCCCAGAATGAACGCCTGGGCGATCCCCTCCGGTTTGGGTTGCGCCTTGTAAGAGATACGAATCCCCAACCTCGAGCCGTCCCCAAGAAGCTCCTCAAAACGCGGCAAGTCTTGCGGCGTTGAAATGATCAGCACATCTTGAATTCCCGCCAGCATCAGCGTGGAAAGCGGATGATAAATCATCGGCTTGTCGTACACCGGGAGCAGTTGCTTGCAGACGATCCGCGTCAGCGGATAAAGTCTCGTTCCAGCGCCTCCAGCGAGAATAATTGCTTTGTTCATCCTTACAGAATCGGCACAAAACAGGCCCCTGAAAACAATAAAAATCCTAGCACTCGCGCACCCGCGCACCCGCCAACCGCCTACCGTTGCGTGATCCTCCACACCACTTCGTTTTTTTCCAAAAAAGCTGGAATCCACGGGGGATCGTAAACCGCAAATTCAGCCTCCCCCTCAAGCCGCCATCCCGAGTCTTTAAGAGCCTCCACAACGGTCTCCATTCCCCGCTGCCGCGCCACAGCACCTCTACCACCGCGAATGCGCAGCACTGCAAAACACCCTCCCTCGCGCGTCACAATCTGAACCGCTCCATCCAGGGGCGACGGTGCCTCCCCCGAAGCTTGCCCCGAAGCTT
>QQND01000065.1 GCA_003402745.1 Verrucomicrobiota bacterium | reverse complement strand
TATCGTTCTCACGAACGGAGATCACTCGAGGGCGGCGGCCAGGTTTCGCGAACGTTTCAGCGCCCCCGTGTTTGCGCACCCAGATGCCGTGGGGGAATTGACTTCTCCGGTGGATGGCACGCTGCGGACCCACCGCAAGGTGGGGGGGTCCCTTGAGGTTATCGAACTTCCGGGCGCCGGCCCGGGGGAAGTGGCCCTTTACCAAGAGGGAGCCTGGCTGCATTTGGGGGATGCGTTGATTCATTTGGAAGATACGGGCCTAGCGGTTTTGCCGGCGAAGTACTGCATGGATGCCCCGGAGCTTGCGCTTTCTCTCCAAACACTGAAGGGCCGCCGCTTTGACAATGCCAGCTTCGCCCACGGGGTGCCGTTGCGGGGGGACGCAGCTGCAAAAATAGGAGCGCTTCTGTCACAAAACGCAGGTGTGGATTCCGCCGTCTCTCGCTAAAACCAGGCTTCCTGGGGGCGATGATTTCTCTAAGATCCAGGCCTTTGAAGGGTTTTCTTAATATGTCGTTTGCTCGTGTTTTGGCTGTCGCATTGGCGCCACTTTTTTTTGCCACGGATTCTTTTGGGGAGGAGAAGGTGCGTTTCAACAAAGACGTGCGTCCGATTCTTTCGGACACGTGTTTTCACTGCCACGGTCCTGACGAGAAGGAACGCAAGGGGGGGCTCCGGCTGGACCTGCGCGCCGAGGCGCTCAAGCCCGCAAAGTCAGGGGCGACGGCGATTGTTCCGGGAAAGCCGGAACAGAGCGAGATCATCACTCGGATTTTGAGCGAGGATTCCGACGAGGTGATGCCTCCGAACAAACTGCACAAAAACCTGACCGCAGCGCAGCGGAAGATTCTGCGCAACTGGGTGGAGCAGGGTGCGGAGTACGAGGGGCACTGGGCGTTTATCGGGCCCGTCCGGAGTGAACCTCCGTTGCAGACGGGCAATCCCATTGATGCTTTTTTGCGAGTGAAGCTGGCAGCGGCGGGGATGCAGCCTTGTCGGGAGGCCTCGAGGGAGGCTTTGATTCGAAGAGTCACCCTGGATTTGACCGGCCTTCCGCCAGCGCCCGCAGATGTCGCTGCGTTTCTTGCGGATAGGCATCCTGACGCCTACGCTCGAGTGGTGGACCGCCTTCTTGCTTCGCCTGCCTATGGCGAGCACATGGCGTCGCCTTGGTTGGACTTGGCGCGGTACGCGGACAGCAACGGTTTCCAGAGCGATACGAGCCGCGAAATGTGGCACTGGAGGGACTGGCTGATTGCGGCGTTCAACCGAAACCTGCCGTTTGATCAATTTACCATCGAGCAGCTTGCGGGAGACATGCTTCCAAACGCCACTAAAGATCAGATCCTGGCCACCGGGTTTAACCGCAACCACCGCCTTAACGGGGAGGGCGGCCGCATTGTGGAAGAATGGTTCGCGGAGACGGTCATCGACCGGGTGGAAACAACCGGGCTCACCTGGATGGCGCTGACGTTTAACTGCTGCCGCTGCCATGACCACAAGTATGATCCGGTCACTCAGAAGGAGTTTTATCAGTTGTTTAGCTATTTTAATTCCAGCGACGAAACAGGCGTTCTGGGCGAGTTTGGAGGGAGTGGATCGTCGCGCAAGGGAGGGAACACCCAGCCTGTTTTGTTCCTTCCTACCGAAGAGGAGAAGCAGCAGCTTGCCTCTCTTGAGCGCGAGACAAAGACGGCGGAGAAACAACTGACGGCGGCTCGCAAAGAGTTGCCCGCAGGGATCGCCGCTTGGGAGAAGGATTTCCTGGCAAAAATCGGGAATCCCGGCGCTGCGTGGAAAACCCCAGAGGTCCTCGTGGCGCGGAGTTTGGGGGGAGCGACTCTGACGGCACAACCGGACGGCTCCTACCTTGCGGGGGGAAAGAACCCCGCGAATGACTCCTACGAAATTGTAATCAAGCCGGAGGGAGGGCAGTTCACGGGTCTTTTGTTGGAGGTATTGCCAGACGCCTCGCTTCCCGGAGGAAGCTTGGGGCGTAGCGGCGGTGGCAATTTTGTGCTGACCGGAGTGGAAATTGACGTGCACACGCCGGGCGTGGCCGAACCGGTGGGCGCGCTGCTCACTCGGGCGGAAGCTGACTACGAGCAAAAGAGTTATGAGGTTGCTAAAATTGTCGAGGGGCAGGCCAAACCCACAAAGGGCAAGCGGCCGGCTGAGAAAAAAACCGGCAAGGTGGGCTGGGCCGTTGATGGAGCGGATCCGACGAAAAAAGTTTCAAGAAAAGCGCTCTTTGTCTGCGAGCCGATAGAGCTTCCGGAGGGGGCTTCCCTCACCGTGCGGCTGGTTCATGCTTCGAGTTTCGGGGATCACAACCTGGGCCGTTTCAAGCTCCAGACCAGCTCCATTCCTCCCTCCGCCCTATCCCTGAAGGGGGGTGCCTTGTCCGAGTCCCTGAAAACGGCGCTCCAAACCGAGCCAGCCAAACGCTCCGCAGCACAGCGCGTGGAAATCGAGAAGTTTTACATCGCGAACACTAGCAACGCCGTGCGCCAAGCAGAATCGCAGTTGGCGGAATTGCGCAAGAAATTCAAAGAAACCACGGACTCCCAACACAGTTCGATGGTGATGAAGGAGGTATCGCAGCCGAGGCCCGCCTTCATCCTGACACGCGGCGAATACGACAAGCCTGCGGCAGAAGTCCCCAGAGCGCTTCCCTCGGCCTTACCCCCGCTGCCCGAGGGGGCTTCAAACGACCGTTTGGGCCTTGCGAAGTGGCTCGTTTCCGGCGAACACCCGCTCACCGCGCGCGTCTGGGTCAACCGTGCTTGGGAGCGGTTGTTCGGCACGGGCATTGTCAAAACCACGGAAAATTTTGGCTCCCAAGCAGAGTGGCCCTCGCATCCGGAATTGCTGGACTGGTTAGCGACGGAATTTGTTCGTTTAAATTGGGATATGAAAGCCATGCAGCGCCTTTTTGTGACGAGCGAAACTTACCGTCAGTCTTCGGCCGTGAGCGCCGAACACCTGGCCAAAGACCCGGAAAACCGGCTTCTTGGGCGCATGCCAAGGCTCCGGCTTTCCGCTGAGACGCTGCGAGACCAGGCACTCACGGTGAGTGGATTGTTGGTCGATCAAATTGGTGGCCCGAGCGTACGTCCCTACATGCCGGATGCGGTTTGGGATGAAACCAGCGTCTACGGCAACCTCCGCAACTACCAGGCTGATAGCGGAGAAGGGCTGTATCGGCGGACGTTGTACACCATTTGGAAACGGACTGCTGCACCTCCTTCGATGCTGCTCTTCGACAGTCCGAGTCGGGAGATCTGCACCGTAAAAAGGGGTCGCTCAAACACGCCGACACAGGCGCTGGCCCTCCTCAATGAGGTCACCTATGTTGAGGCGGCCCGCAGGCTAGCGGAGGGGATGCTTCTGGAAGGGGGCGCCACGCCAGAAGCCCGCGTGGAATGGGCGTTCCAGCGCGTTCTGGCGCGGAAGCCGGATGCCTTTGAACGGGCCACTGTCACAAGTCGCCTCAAGGCGCGCCTTGAGCAGCTTTTGCCCGATGAAGCCGCTGCGCGCAAGATGATCTCCGTGGGGAACTCGAAGCCGGTTGGCTCCCTGGTTCCGGGCGAGCTCGCCGCTTACACTGTCACTGCAAACGTGCTTCTCAACCTCGACGAAACCGTCTCCCGCCCTTGATCCTATGAACTGCAACGACTCTCAATTTCTTGCGCTGGACGCCGCTGCCCGCGAGGCTGTCACCCGCCGTACTTTCCTGCGCCAGTCGGGTGGGGGGATTGGAATTGCCGCTCTTGGAGGCCTCCTAAGTGGGGGCTCTGCGGCTCAATCTCAGGGGGCGATGTTGCCAGGGTTTCCGCACCACGCGCCCAAAGCGAAGCGGATTATTTACCTGTTCCAAAGCGGGGCGCCCTCGCAGATGGATCTGTTTGATCCAAAGCCGGAAATGGTGGCGCAGCGGGGCAAGGATCTTCCGGAGTCCATTCGGAAGGGCCAGCGGCTTACCACGATGACCTCAGGCCAAAAGTCTTTTCCCATTGCTCCAAGTCTCTTCAAGTTTGCGCAGCACGGGCAGTCAGGCGCTTGGTTTAGCGAAGTGATGCCGCACATGTCCTCCATCGCCGACGAGTGGTGTGTGGTCCGCTCCATGCACACGGAGGCGATCAACCACGATCCTGCCATCACGTTTATGCAGACGGGTTCCCAACTTGCAGGGCGCCCCAGCATTGGATCCTGGACGGCTTATGGCCTGGGCAGTGAAAATTCAGACCTGCCCTCGTACGTCGTGCTCACGAGTTTCGGGACGGGCCGCAAAGGCGACCAGCCGTTGTATGACAGGCTGTGGAGCGCGGGGTTTTTGCCGGCGAAATACCAGGGCGTAAAGTTCCGCAACAAGGGTGAGCCTGTGCTCTATCTCAACAACCCGGCAGGGATGGACCGGAGCCTCCGGCGCGACAGCCTCGACGAAATCGCGGCGCTCAACCAGCACCAGCTCGAACAGCTTGGCGATCCCGAGATTCAAAACCGTATCGCCCAGTATGAACTCGCCTTCCGCATGCAAGCCAGCGTGCCCGACCTCACTGACCTTTCAAACGAGTCGGACAGTGTTTTGGCAAGTTATGGACCCGAGGTGCGTACTCCCGGAACATACGCGGCAAACTGTTTGCTTGCCCGGCGCCTCGCGGAAAGGGATGTGCGTTTCATCCAACTCTTTCACATGGGCTGGGATCACCACGGCGGCCTTCCTCCTGCGGTGCGGGGACAGTGCAGTGACACCGACCAGCCCACGGCTGCCCTCATCAAAGATCTCAAGCAAAGGGGGCTTCTGGACGACACTCTGATTGTTTGGGGCGGCGAATTCGGCCGCACCATCTACTCGCAAGGCGCCATCACTGAAACGAGTTACGGCCGAGATCACCATCCGCGCTGTTTTACGATGCTCTTGGCGGGGGCCGGGGTGAAGAAGGGGCTCACGTACGGTGCCACCGACGAATTCTGCTACAATATCACCGAAAATCCGGTCCACGTGCACGACCTCAACGCGACGATCATGCATTTGATGGGAGTCGATCACACCCGTCTCAGTTACCGTTATCAGGGTCGGGACTTCCGGCTTACGGACATCCATGGGGATTTGGTAAAGGGCATCCTTGCTTAGGTGTTGAGCGGCGCGAAGGCAAAATCTTGTGGTGAGCTTCCAGCGCGAGATTTTCCGGCTCTACGTCCTGATTGAGGAACCCGAGGAACGCAAGGAACGCCGCACCGGAGCGCGTCCTGAACCCTGAACGTTTGGTGGGGGGACAGAAAGGATGGCGGAAGGGGCGGGATTCGAACCCGCGGTGAGTATAACCCCACGTTCGATTTCGAGTCGAGTGCCTTAAACCGGACTCAGCCACCCTTCCGTTTGGTAACGCACTCAACTTAATCAGGCAGCCTCGGGGTGCAAATCTAAAATAGAGTTTTTTGGCAGGGTGGTCGGTCTGTGGTTTCGTTTTGCGCCTCCCCCGCTCGCCTTTGCCTTCGCCTCCAGCCGTGCTCACCCCTGACGGAGGATCGCCAGCGGAGAATGCCTGCACACGCCCCGACTCAAGAACGAGCCGGCCGCAAGCGCTGCTCCCAGGGTGAGGCCCAGTGCCACCAAGAAGGGAATGATTTCCAAGGGCACTGTTATTTTAAAAATCCAGCGGGCCTGGGCCCAGTGCGCGCCCAGCGCGAGCAAACACGCCGCTAGTCCTGAGAGGAGTCCGAGGGTGGCGTATTCAATGAGGATGATGGAGCGGACTTGGCGCTCGGAGGCCCCGAGGGTGCGCAGCAAAACGCTCTCCCTGATGCGCTGGTCTTTGCCGTTGAGCAGGGCTGCGACCAGGATTGGAAGGCCTGCGGCGAGGGTGAAACCTGCGAGCAGCTGGATAACGCTGGCCGCTTTTTGGAGCTGCTCTGCAACCGTGGCGAGTACCGAGGCGAGGTCCACCGCGCTCACATTTGGAGCCGCCTCCAGAAGGGCGCGTTGCAGTTCTCCGGAGCGCTGTTCGTTGGGCAGGCGCGTGGTGAGCAGGTGAAACTGGGGGGCGCCTTCGAGCACGCCCGGCGGGAAGACCATGAAGAAGTTGAGATTGAATTTGCTCCAGTCCACCTTTCGCAGGCAAGCGACCCTTGCCTTGAGGGGAAGGCCTTGCACGTCGAGGACGATCTCGTCGCCTACATTGACATGCAGATCCTTGGCGAGTTTCTGTTCCAGAGAAAGCGGCACCGGTTCGCCCGGGGCGACTTCCTGCGGGGGCCAGGAGCCCGCGACGATGGTTTCCGTGGCGTTGAGGGTGGCGCGATAGGTGGAACGGTATTCGCGCTCCATCACCCACCGGGGTACGCGCTGGGCGTTGGGTTTGCCGGAGTTGGCCGCGGCGTTGAGGAGGGGCTCGATGGCGGAGAGCGGGAGCCCTTTTACGGATTCAATCCGCATGGTCACCATGGGGGAATCTTCAAGGACGGGAAGGTTGTAAGACGCCAGGAGGCTGGCGATGGTGGAGGTCTGGTCGGGTTGGACGTCGATGACGTACAGGTTGGGGCCGTTGCCTCCGGGGTCGAGGGTGAGTTGGCCGAGGACGAGCCTGTGGGTGAGCCAGGTTGAGAGCAGCAGGAAGACGCTCAGGCCAAGGGAAAGGAGGAAAAGCAGGGTTTGGTTTTGAGGGCGGAAGAGGTTGGAGACCCCCTGCCTGAGAACGTAGGGCCAGCTCGGGCGGAGGAATTTTCGGGACCAGTGCATCAGGGTCCAGGAGGTGGCGGCGAGGATGGCAAAAGCAGCTAGGAGACCCCCGCTGAGAGCGAGGGCTCTGAGGGAACTGGAGCCGTTGAGGCGTGCTACGGCCCAGACAAGAAGCAGCAAAAGGCTGTACACCGCGATTTCGCGAAGGGGCGTTTTGGCGCGCGCCGGGGACCGCCCCGAAAGCGTCGCGGACGGGGAGATTTCTTGGATTTGAAGGAGGGGTAGCAGGGCAAAGCCGCAGCAGAGAAAAAAGCCGGTTCCCGCGGTTTTGCACAGGGAGAGCAGGGGAGGGAAGGCGGAGACGCTCACCGGCAGGCTGGAGGCTGCGAGGTGAACGGCGAGGGCATGGGCGAGGGCGCCGAAGCTGGCGCCGAGGACTGCGCCGAGGATTCCGAGGAGGCCGGCTTGGATGAGATAGACGCCGAAGGCGGCTTGCGTGGGGCAGCCCAGGCAGAGGAGGACAGCGACCGTGGGCAGGCGGCGTCGGATGTGGGTGTGGATCGCGCCGGCCACCCCGATGCCGCCTAAAACGAGGGCTGCAAGCGCGGTGATGCCGAGAAACTCTTTTGCCTTTTCAAGGCCCTCTCCGGCGGCCTCCCTGCGGTTTTCGGGCGTCTGGACTTGAACGCCATTTTCCGAAAAGTTCTTTTGAATTTCTGCGATGGCTTCTTTGCGTGCGTCCGCGGTAGTGGCTCGCAGTTCGAGGGCGACGTGATGATAAACGAGGCTTTGCAAGCCGGCCAGTCCGGTCGCTTCGAGGTCGGACCTGGCGATGAAAACTTCGGGGGCGAACCCGCTGAAACGGTTGCTGCGGGGTACTCCTCTGCCGACCGCCCCGAGCACGGTGAGCTCCAGCGCGCCCAGTTTGAGCGTGTCGCCGGGGCCCACGCCAAGTTCGACCATCAGGGAGGGTTCCAAGAGGATTCCCGAGCGGGCTTGGAGTTTTCTCCAGATTTCGGGCGGGGAGGTTTCAACGAGGTTTCCAAACGGATAGCCCCCCTCCAGCGCGCGCACCTGGACGAGGTGGGTGCCTTTGGTTGCGGGGACGCTTAGCATGGAGGAGAAGCCGGTTTCCAAGGCAGTTTCTCGGACGAGGTGGGCGACATTCGAGAGGCGAGCTTCTGTAATGGGGCGTCTTGAGGAGATTAAAACGTCGGTACCCAGAAGGCATTTGGACTGGGTGTCGATGCCCTCCTGGATGCTGCTCTTGAGCGCATGGATGGCGGTGAGGGCGCAGATTCCGGCTGCGATAGAGAGGGCATAGAGGGCGAGGCGGCCGCGCTGGCTGCGACTGTCGCGCCAAGCCATGCGCCAGGCCCAGGGATGGAAGAGTGCGCCGAGGAAGGAGGTTGGGAAAGAGCCCATGGTCTGTGGCGGCTAGAGGGCGTTCACTCCAGGCAGGGCTCCGACGCGGAGCAGGGCGGAGGTGGGAAGCGGGGCGCCGTCGGCCACGATGCGACCGGAGTGCATGGAGACGACGCGCCCGGCGCGGGCGGCGAGGGTGAGGTCGTGGGTGACCAGCACGAGGGCGGTGCCGTTTTCGCGGTTGAGGGCGAAAAGCATTTCCACCAACAGTTCACTGGTGGTGGCGTCGAGGTTGCCGGTGGGTTCGTCAGCGAAGAGGATTCTGGGCGGGCGCACGAAGGCGCGGGCGAGGGCGACGCGCTGTTGTTCGCCCCCCGAGAGTTGGTTGGGGTAGTGGGTGAGGCGTTCTCCGAGGCCTACTTTTTTGAGAAGAATTTCTGCAGCAGCAGCGGCGGCGGCGCCGGGTTCGCCGCGAAGTTCCAGGGGGACCTGCACGTTTTCGAGGGCTGTGAGGGTGGGGATGAGTTGGAAGTTTTGGAAAACGAAGCCCACATGGCGGCTGCGGACTGCAGCGCGCTGGTTTTGGGAGAGAGCTTCTAGGCGTTCACCGGCGAGCAGGACGGTGCCGGAGGTGGGGTCGTCGAGGCCCGCGCATAGACCGAGAAGGGTGGTTTTTCCGCTTCCGGACGGGCCGACGATGGCGCAGGTTTCACCTGCGGAGACGGTTAGGGAGATGTTGTTAAGCACCGTCAGGGAGCCCTCTCCGTCGGAGTAGATTTTTGTCAGGCCGGAGACTTCCAGAACGTGGGAGGTTTGGAGCAAAGAGATGCGATCAGCCATAGTCACAAGGTGCTTCAGGATGTAAGTTCTAGCAAAAGACTAATGATCACGCGTCGAAATATGATTGGCCTCCTGTTGCTCGCCGGAGGGGGCTCTTGTGCGGCTTCCCCTGCCAAGAGGATCGTCATTTTGGGAGATTCGATCACAGCGGGCTTCGGAGTGGAGCGGTCCCAGGCGTACCCTGCCCTGTTGCAGCGGAAACTGGATGCGGCAGGGCTTTCCTTTGAAATCGTAAATGCTGGGGTGAGCGGAGATACGACTGCGGGCGGCCTGCGCCGGGTGGGTTGGACGCTGGGGACGGGCGCCGCGGTCTTCGTGATCGCCCTCGGTGGCAACGATGGCTTGCGAGGGGTGCCGGTGAGTCAGACGCAGGCGAACTTGGAGGGGATGATCCGAGCTGTCCGCGCAAAGAGCCCTGAAACGCTCATTGTGCTGGCTGGGATGCAGCTACCGGAAAATTTCGGGATCGATTTCAGGGAGTCCTTTGCTGCGGTTTTCCCGCGTGTGGCGGCTCAGTGTACGACGCTGCTTGTGCCCTTTTTACTCGAAGGCGTAGGGGGCATTCCCGAATTGAATCAAGAGGACGCCATTCATCCCAATGTGGAGGGACAGCGGCGCGTGGCTGAAAACGTCTGGAGGGTACTTGAGGGCGCCCTGAAGCAGGCTCGATAAGGATCCGCGGATCCGCAGCATCCTCGGAAGCGTGCTCCGGGGAGGTCCTTTAAGGGAGGCCCTGTCGCTTTCGAGAGGCGTGTCTACTTTACCGCGGGTTTTGAAGCGGCGGGCGCCGGGGCTGCTACGGCGACCGTGAAGACGTCGCCGAAGGGTTTGCCACCGTCGGCCAGCAAGAAAGCCTGTACCTTCCCGTTCCAATCCCCGGCCATCACTGTTTCGCCCGAGAGAACGGCCCGGAGGGCGATTTCTGAAAGTGGCTGGGTGGTGAGGAGGACCTTGCCCGTCTGGTCCCAGACCTTGGCCACCTTGTCCCGGCCGCAGGAAATGATTTTCCCGTCGGACGTGAAGTCTACAAATTCACAGCCGCCCGGATGGGCCGCCCATTTTTTGCGCTCCTTGCCTTCAGCGACATCCCAAAGAACAATGGTGCCGTCCTGTCCGGCGGAGGCAAGCAAGCCGGGGAGGAAGCCGAGGGCGTTGACCGCGGTTTTGTGGCCGGGAAGGGTGATAGACTCCGCGCCTGTGGCGGCTTCCCAGACGACGACGCCGCCTGCGCGGTCGGCACTGGCAACGAATTGGCCGTCCGGGGAGTAGGCGACTGCGGTGACCCAGTCGGTGTGTTTTTTATTGGACTGGATGAGTTTTCCGTCCTTGGTGCTGTAGAACTTCAGCAAGCGGTTGGGGCCTCCGAGGGCAACGGTGGTTTGGTCTGGGCTGAGGTCTGCGGCAAGAACCTGGTCGACTTCATTGCCGACAGTGGCGATGCGTTCTCCTGTGGCGATTTTCCAGAGGGCGACTTTCCCGGACTTGGCTCCGATACCGCCGCCTGCCATCACAAGTTCGCCGTTGCGAGAAAAACGAACGATCGTGGGAAGTCCTTCGGGAAAGGGGAGCAACCCGAGCAGTTCGAGGGTGTCGGAGTGGTAAAGGAGGACCTGTTTTTGTCCGCCGACAGCCATGACCGGCGCCCAAGGGCTTGCGGCCAGAGCGATGAGTGCGTTGGAGCGGTCCGCTTGAAGGATGGGGCCTTTGGGCAGAGAGGCGCCTGGCATGGGCGGGGGGCCCGAAGGGCGCGTCAGACTGACGGCGGCTGCGGCCACATTGTTCGCGACGGGCGCCCCTTTGCTGTTGAGGGATTCGGGAGCGCGCAGGGCGATCCATTTTTCAATGATGGCGATATCATTGGCGTTGAGTCTGTCGCCCTTTGGGGGCATGACTGGCTCTTCGGTGCCCTTGATGCACTTGAGCAGGAGACTGGCCGCCGCATCGCCTGGGAGGACGACTTTTCCGCCGTCGGAGCCCTGGATGGAGGTTCCGTAGCTGGTGAGGTCCAGACCGGCCTTCTTTTTATCCGGGTTGTGGCAGTTGTTGCAGGCGTTCTGGAGGATGGGCAGAACGTGGTCTTCAAAAGTGACCTTTTCCGGGAGCGCAGCGAAGGCAGGGAGCGACCCCAGGACGGAGCCGAGGAGAACGAGTCTGGAGCGCATGGTGGCTAGTGGTTGAAGAGGAATTCCTTGGAGTTGAGTAGGGCCCACTGGATGTCTTCCAGTGTGGCTTTGGTCTGTTCGGCATCACTGAAGAGGGCCTCCAGGGAGGCGGACTCCTCCGGGGTGGGCGTGCGTCCGATGACCCGCAAGTAAAGCTCGATCATGACCTCGGCGGGTTTTTTGCCGCTTGTGAGAAGTTTCGTAACGAGATTTCCCGCCTTCATATTGCCTTCCACCGTGTCGCCTGTAAGCAGGTGTAGGGCTTGGGACAGGGTGGGGCTGACTTCCTCACGGGCACACACGTTGTCCCGGGTGGAACGGCCGAAGGTGGTCAGGAAGTAGTTGGTTTTTTTGGCATCGGCGATTTCGACCGCACGCATACCCTGGGACATCCCGACATGTTTGGCGGAATTTCCCGAGGCGTCGGAGATGGCGTCCAGGAGAACTTCAGCGCGCATCCGGCGGATGGTGGCTTTGGCGAAATTTTTCGTGTCGAGCTCGTTGGTTTCGTTGGAACGGGTGGAGCGCTGGTAGGTGGCCGAGAGGCAGATTTCGCGGGCGAGTTTCCGGATGTCGAAGTTGTGTTCCACCATGCGGTTGGCGAGGTGGGATAGAAGTTCCGGATTGGAGGCAGGATTGGAAATCCGGATGTCGTCTACAGGGTTGACAATGCCGATGCCCATGAGTTGCGCCCAAACTAGGTTGGCCATGTGTTTGGCAAACCACGGATTTTGAGGGTCGGCTAGCCACTGGGCGAGGACTTCGCGGCGGTCCTTACCTTTGACATCGGGTTCTTCGCCGCCGGGGAATTTCGGGGGGACGACTTTGTCACCCACAGGGTGTTTGGCTTCGCCGCCCGCCGCATTATAGATGATTTTTTCACGCGGATCTTCGCCCTGTTTGCGGCCGACCTGCATGAAGAAGGCCATGAACCCCCGGTAGTCGCTCATCGTCCACCGGTCAAAGGGATGGTTGTGGCATTGCGCGCACTGGATGCGGATTCCGAGCATCGCTTGGGCGGCATCCTCGGTGACGCGGATGGGATCCAATTCTAGAGTATAGAACGTGGCGGCCGGGTTCTCTAAGTTCGAGCCGGTGGCGGTCAGTAATTTGGCGGCCAACTGGTTGAGTGGGACGCCTGCGAGGATCTGGTCTCGAAGCCAGTTGTGATAGAGTTGGACGGTCTTGTTGGAAGACTGGTTGTTGATGGTGCGGATCTGGAGCAGGTCGGCCCATTTCAGAGTCCAGAGGTCCACGAAGCCGGGCTGTTTGAGGAGGTCGTCGACGAGTTTTTCTCGTTTGGCGGGGTCAGTGTCTGTCTGAAAAGCCTGCACGCGCTCAAGGGAAGGGAGGGTGCCGCTGAGGTCAATGAATGCGCGGCGCAGGAAGGTGAGGTCGTCACACTGCTCGCTGGGGGTCATGCGCAGGTTGCGCAGCTTGGTGTTGACCAGCTTGTCGATCTCGTTGCGTTCCTGCACCTTGGGCCACTCAAACTTGAGGTCCTTGGGAAGGACAATCACTTGGGCACCCACCGTGAAGGCCCCGTAGCGGGCCATGACGAAAGCTTCGCCACGGGTGCCGGTAGTGAGGGTGCCGTCGGCTCCGACTTTGGCGGTGCCTTCATTGTTGGATAGGAAAAGCGCGGTTGTGGTGACGTCCCGGGTGGAACCGTCCGTGAAAGTGGCCCGCACATTCATGCGGAAATTCTGGCCGGGGCCCTGGAGAACGAGGGAGCCTGGCATAAGTTCAACCCCTTTGACCTGGGCGACATCCTTGGGATCATCAAGGGCGCCAGCCTTGAGCCACCGGAGCATCGTGTGGTAGAGGGGGCTGCCTTTTTCAAACTTCTTCCCGCCTGTGTGGGCAGCTTCCCCGTCTGCTTTGGTGATCAACATGGATTCCTCGGGGACCGCGAGATTAACGCGCCGGCCTGGAAATTCACGAGTGATGCGGAAGTAGTCGGTCTCCGGGTCGAAACCCCAGAGGGAAAGTTTGAAGCCGTCCTGACCGCGGGCGGAGCCGTGGCAACGGTTACATTCCGCCTTCATGAAGACGGGCATGACGTCGAGACGGAAGGAGACCGGCGGTTCGAGTTCGGGATTTTCGACCGTGATCGGGATGGACTTGGAGATGCCCTTCCACTCCACCTTGAGATGAGTTTTGCCCGTCGCCTTGGGGGTGAGGAGGTTCTTATCCAGCTTGGCCTTGGTCCCATCCTCGAGAGTCAGCTTTGCTTCGTTGGTGACGTCCATGTGGATGCCATTGTCCTGAATGACGCGGACGACGAAGGACTGGCTGTCTAGCCTGTGCCGCATGTGGGCATCCGGGGGAAAGACGTCCAAGGACGGGGCCGCCTGGAGCAGTCCAGGAAGCAGGACAAACGCACTTGCTGCGAGGGAGGAGGGGAGGGGGCTACGACGCTTCATTTTGCGGCTGGAGTAGAGGGAGCAGTTGCTGCGGGGGTATTGGGCGCTGGTGCGGGAGCAGCGGCGGGCGCGGGTTTCGCGGGAGTTGGAGTTGCGGGAACTGGTTGCGTTACCGCGGCTTTGGCTGGAGCTGGAGCTGTTGGAGCTGGTTTGGGAGCAGCGACCGGAGCGGGAGCTGCCGCGGGCGCTGCGGTTGGGGCCGCAGCGGGTTTGGGAGCGGCTGCCGGGGGCGGCGTCGCTGGAGGCGTAGGAGGCGTAGCCGCTGGGGTCGCGGCCTTTGCCACGGCGATGGGTGCGGGCTTGGCCGAGGGGTCGGGGCGATCGACGCGGAGGACGCCGCCGGCGGCGCAGTTGGCGGTCAGGGAGATGCCGTTCTTCTGGACGGAGAACTGGGCGGTCACCTGCTTTTGGATTCCGAGGCTGGCCTCGGGTTTTGCGACGAGGTTAAAAACGATTTCCGTGGTCTCGGCGTCGACTTCCTGGGGTTCCGCGGTAACGCCGTTGGGGAGGCCAAGCAGTTCGATCTTCGCCTTGCCCTCGAACGGGTTTTTCTGTTCCAGCTTGAGTTTCATCTGGGAGGTGCCTCCCTGAGGGATGGAGCTTCTTACCAAGGAACCTGTGAAGGGAGCTTCTGCGACTTCGAAATCAAAGAGCCCCGAGCTAAAGTAGGTGGCACCCTTCCCAAAATCGGCATTGGCAATGACGCAGAGGGTCCACTTTTTGAGGGGAGCATCTGCGCCTACGCTGATGTTAATGGTGCCTTCCGTGGCGTCCGCGGGTACTTTGACGGCGCCCGAAGTGGCCAAACCGGTCGGTGCGTGCAGCAGAGTGATTTCCAGCGGGCCTTTAAAGTCGCCCGTCCGCGCGACTTTAACTTTGAGGGGGAACTGTCCTGCCCTCATCGCCTGCGTTCCTGGGGCGACCACCTCGATGCGGGCTGGAATGGGTGTGGTAACAGCCAGTGGGAGATACTGTTCCTTAACCGTATAGTACGGCCGCTGGTTGCCGTTCTCATTGGGGCTCACGATGTGTTCCACACGGAAGGAGGGGGAGGGAGCGCCTTCCACCGGTTCAAAGGGGGCGCCAGTCATCGAGATGAGTTTCTGGGTAAGGGGAGCGTTTGGCGCCGCTTCGAAAACCATGGCGAGGGTGTCGATGGTTTTGTCCATCGGCCCGGCGGATGCCTGCACGTTGGCAGGGAGGTTCAGGGGCTCAAGTTGGAGAGCGCCCGTCCAGTCTTCGCGTTTGACGCGCACGAGCGTGGCGTAACGGTTGCCTTGGGGAACGACGATTGCTCTGCGGTCTTGCGAGGAGTTGATGGTCATCTCGGGCAGCCAGACTTTCACGCGTGGCGTGGCTGCCACGGCTTCGATGCGGTAATTGAAGAGTGGGCCGCCCCGATCCAACTGGTCTTTGATGCCCAAAACGAATTCAGCGTCCGCGGGCGCCGTCCAGCGGAGGTAGCTGTCCGGAGTGCCGTTGTCGTCGTTGGTGGCTAGTTGGTTGCCCTTGGCGTCGTAAACGTAGAGGACGCTGTCGATGGGCGAACGGAGGCTGCGACCGAAGACGGTGATTTCGTAGATTTGTCCTTTCTTAGCGGAGAAGCGGAAGAAATCGCGTTCTTTATTTTCCTTCAGGATCCCGTTGAAAGCGGCGGGGAAGGGGGTGGCGGGCCCGGTCGCCTCGATGGGAGCAGCGAGTTGTTTTTCTCCTTCAAGAACATTGGGGAGGTCGCTGATGCGGGCAAAGACGGGGGTGGGCGTGGGGGTGGCGTTGGCTGGATACAGGCCGCCCATGGTATCGTTCTGAGTCCCGGGAGAGGCCTTGATGGAAATGGGGCCTTTTGGGTCGCCCAAAAGCGTGAAAGCGGTTTGTTTGCCTGCCGGTGCTCCGCCAGGCAGCGCGGCCAAAGGACGGGAGAAGTCTCCCACGTGCATCACATACTGGCAGTCACCGAGGCCATTGCGCGTTGAGTCGCGAATGGTGAAGGTGTAGGTGCCTGCAGCAGGCGCTTCCAAGGAAAAGGCAGGGTTACCGCGTCCAAAGGTGGTGCCTGAGACGGTTTTCAGGATGCCACCGTCAGGTTTTTTGAGGATGATCTCCGGGTCGTAAGGGTTCTGAGTCTGCAGCTGCAAACCGACCACCTCGATGCTCAGGCGCTGGCCTTTCTGCAGTTCAACGGCGTAGAAATCCTGGTCCTCGCCTTGGGTCTGGCCGAAAACGGTGGTGTTTAGTTCCAGCATCTGCGGCCCTTCTGGCACAGGCGTCACGACCGCTGGGACCGGAGGCTTGGCGGCCACGGGGGCCGGAGGGGCGGGAACGGTGGCGGCGGCTGGAGCGCCTGGTTTTGGAGGGTTTGCTGCGGCCTCAGCGGCCGCCTTGGCTGCGGCGATACGGGCCTCCTTGGCAGCTCGAGCTGTCTTGACGGCTAGGATTCGCGCGGGTGTTCTCGGAGAAGCCTCTTCGATGACCGGGAAGGGACTCACGTAGAAGATACGCAAGTCCGCGACCCCAGATTCAGTCACCACCCTGCAGCGGTGTTCTCCAAGATCGGCGTCTGCCGGGACTCGGATTTTAACAGTGAACCGATTCGCCTCCGCCTTTACGGAAGTCACCTCGAAGCCCGGGGCGTCGAACAGGACGGTGCGAGCATCCACCAGACCGGATCCGGTGAAGACGACTTCCTGTTCCGTGCCCTGCTGGGCGACCGCTGGGAAGACCGAGCCGACCCTGGGACTGCCCGCGAAGGCGGGGAGGCTCGAGAGGCAGAGGGCTCCAAGGAGGGTCGCGCCGCGGACACCGCAGAACGCTTTGGAAAATCCGGCGGGGAGACGAATCTGGGACATAACAGTTTATGCAATGAGGTCGGAAACCACGGTGCCGTCCTTGACGATGGAGACGGGGCGGCCACCGGGGGCGACAAGGTGTTTTTCAGGGCTGATGCCGAGCTGGTTGTACACCGTGGCGGACATATTTTCGACCGTGAGGGGGTTGTTGTCTGGTTCAGCTCCGGTGGCGTCGGAAGCGCCGTAGATGAGGCCTTTCTTGAAGCCGCCGCCCGCGAAGGCGACCGAGAAAACGCGCGGCCAATGATCGCGGCCTGCGTCCTTGTTGATTTTCGGGGTGCGCCCGAATTCGGAGCTCACCATGACCAGCGTGCGTTCCAGCATTCCGCGCTCGTCGAGGTCGGAAATGAGGGCAGCGTAAGCCTGATCGAAGGGAACGGCGTTGGATTCCATCGCGCGGGCGATGTTGGTGTGGTGATCCCATCCACCGAAGGTGACGGAGACCATGCGGACGCCGCTTTCCACCAAACGGCGGGCCATCAGCATCCGTTGGCCTGCAATGTGGCGGCCGTAAGTGTCGCGGATTTTGGCGGGTTCGGCCGCGAGATTGAAGGCTTCGCGGGCGGAGGGCGAACTGATCATGGCGTAGGCGGCTTCGTAGAACGAATCCATGGCCTTGAGTGAATCAGACTGTTCGAGGTAGCGGAAGTGGGAGTCCACCGTATCGAGAATGGAGCGGCGGCGGTCGAAACGTTCCGGGGAAACGGAGGTGGGCAGGGAAAGATCGCGCACCTTGAAGGAGTCCGAGGAGGGTTC
>QQND01000064.1 GCA_003402745.1 Verrucomicrobiota bacterium | reverse complement strand
CTGCGGTTCTCGCCGCGGCGAGAAAAGCCTTCCCAGCTACCCCCAAAAACACGTTCTCACAGCCCGCGCCTCGTCTTCTGGCGGATTACACCAAAACCGGCGCAACACCCTTCCTCCAAGACGGCTCCGCCTTTGGAAACGGTCCCGCAATCCCTGGCGCGGTGTTTGCCGGAACCTCCGCAACAGCTCCAATCGCGGCGATCGTCACCCACGGGGCGGCCAGACGCGACCCGGCGTGGAAGAACATTGTGAGCAAAGGCGAGACGGATCCCGGCACCCTGAAGGTCTTCCAACGCAGCGGACAAACCTTGCGCACGCCTGAATTCACACTGGGCGGCAACTCGCTTTGGTACCTCGTGCGCGGAGCCGGGCGCGCCTACGCAGTGGTCCATTCCCACCTCATGATCCAAGGCCCCCTCCACGGCAAAGTCCTCACGACCTGGAAGGACAGCGGCACGTGGGAGTGGGTCCAGCATAACCTCTCCACTTATCAGGGCAGCCGGGCGCACGTCGAACTCCTACCCGATGGTAGCGGCGACTTTGAAGTCGCCATGGTCGCCGAGGCCGAACAAAAACCGGAAATGCCCGAAGCTTTCAAACTGTCCGGAGCACCCGTTTCCAATGAGGCGCTGCAGGCCCTTTTTCTGCAAACGCTGGGAGCGATGGAAACCAACACCCTGGCGAACGCCCCGCTCAATGCCATCGTGGCAGACTGGATCGTGCGTTCGCTAGATCTACTCTGCCCTCCGGGCTCTCCCCAACGTGCCGGGCTCGCCGCAACCACAGAACCCCTTATTGAGCGCCACAACGCCACGGCCTCCACCTTCAAACTCGAGTCAGCCCTCGCCACTGCGATGTTCGAGGGCTCGGGTGCCGACGAGTTCCTGCTCAAGCGCGGCTCCCCCAAGTCGCCAGGCCCCCAGGTGCCGCGGCGTTTTGTGGAAGCCATCGCCGGCTCCGCACCGCTTGTGACACAAACGGGAAGCGGGCGCCGCGAACTGGCCGGGGTCATCGCCTCTCCCTCCAACCCCCTTACCTCGCGCGTCATCGTGAACCGCGTCTGGCACCATCTTTTTGGAAAAGGCATCGTGCCCACCGTCGACAATTTCGGGGTCCTCGGACAAAGCCCCTCCCACCAAGAGCTCCTGGACACCCTGGCCGTGCGTTTCGTCAACGATCAACATTGGTCCCTCAAAGCGCTGATCCGGGAACTGGTGCTCTCGAGCGCCTACGCCATGAGCAGCAGTCCCGCCTCCAAGACCGCCGAGGAAGCCGATCCCGAGAACACCCTCCTGCACCGCATGAACCTAAAACGCCTCGAAGGCGAGGCCATCCGGGACTCCATCCTTGCCGTCTCGGGCCGACTGGATTTGAAGGAGGGAGGGCCGAGCGTGCCGATCTACCTCACCCCCTTTATGGAAGGCCGGGGCAAACCAAAATCGGGGCCCCTGGACGGAGAAGGCCGCCGGACCCTTTATGTCGCTGTCAAGCGGAACTTCCTCTCGCCCATGATGCTCGCCTTCGACACGCCCATTCCCTTCAACTCCATGGGCCGCCGCAACGTCTCCAACGTGCCCGCTCAGTCCCTGGTCCTCATGAACGACCCCTTTGTCGTCTCACAAGCCGCGCTCTGGGTCAAAAATCTTCCCTCAGCCCTGCCCCCCACGGAGCGACTCCGCCGCATGTATCTTGCCGCCTTTTCGAGGGAACCCCTCGCAGAAGAAAGCACCGACGCGTTGCTCTTCCTGCGCGAACAGGCACAGTCCCTCAACCTGCCGGAACAAGACCCGAAAGTTTGGGCTGACCTCGCCCACGTGCTTTTCAACGCCAAGGAATTCATTCACCTGAACTAAAATCATGTTCTCCTGCAACCAATCTGCCAGGGCGTTTTTAAGCCGACGCGAAATGCTCTCCCGCTGCGCAGGCGGCTTCGGTGCGGTGGCGCTTTCCTCCCTTTTCCCCGAAAAGGTGCTCGGCTCCCTTTCGCCCGCCGCCGCCAACCCCCTCGCTACGCGCTCCTCGCATTATGCAGGAAAGGTCAAGAACGTGATCTTCCTTTACATGGACGGAGGCCCCTCCCAGGTGGACACCTTCGACCCCAAACCCCGGCTCACCGCTGAACACGGGCAACCCTTCGGGCTCAAAATGGAGCCCACCCAGTTCAACAGCAACGGCAACACCCTCGCCTCCCCCTGGGAATTCAAGCAATACGGCCAGAGCGGAATCCCCGTCAGCAGCCTCTTCCCTTGCGTGGCCCAGTGCGTCGACGACCTGGCAATCGTCCGTTCGATGACCAGCGATTTTTCCGAGCACACCAACGCCAACTACTTTCTCCACACCGGCAGCGGCCTCCAAGGCCGTCCGAGCATGGGCGCCTGGATGGGCTACGGTCTGGGCACCGAAAACGCCGACCTGCCTGGGTTTGTTGTCCTCAACGGCGGCCTCATTCCCCCGGGAGGCTTGGACAACTTCAATTCCGGCTTCCTTCCTGCCTCTTTCCAAGGCTCCGTCTTTAAACCCGGCGTCGAACCCGTTTCCAATATCCGCCCCACCGAGGCTCAGGCCGAACAACAAATGCGCAAACTCGCCCTGATGCGCAAACTCGACAACCGCCTCCTCCAGCGGGAGGGCATGCTGGACCAGTTGGAAAGTTCCATTATGAACGCCGAGCTCGCCTTCCGGATGCAGGCCGCCGTGCCGGAACTGATGGATACCACGGGGGAGAGCGCCGCGCTCAAGCGCATGTACGGCTTCGAAGCGCCGATGCCCCAAACACGGGTATTCGCTCAGCAGTGCCTCCAGGCGCGGCGGTTGGTCGAACGCGGCGTGCGTTTTGTCGAACTCACCTGCCCCAACGCAGGAGGAGACCGTTGGGACCAGCATGGCAAACTCACCGAGGGCCATGAAAACAACGCGCGCGCCGTCGACCAACCCATCGCCGGCCTGCTCAAGGACCTAAAAAGCTGCGGCCTCTGGGAAAGCACACTGGTCGTCTGGTCCGGTGAATTCGGACGCACCCCCTTCGCCCAAGGCAAAGACGGCCGCGACCACAACCCCTTTGGCTTCAGCATCTGGCTGGCCGGCGGTGGAATCAAGGGCGGCACCATCTTCGGAGCCACCGACGAATATGGCTACAAGGCGGTTGAAAACCCCCTCAAAATCCATGATCTCCACGCCACCATGCTCCATCTCCTCGGCATGGACCACACCAAGCTCACCTTCCGCTACAGCGGCCGCGACATGCGCCTCACCGACGTCCACGGAGAACTTATCCACGGAATCCTGAGCTGAACCATCCGAGGCACCCCTGAAAAACGCAGCGCTGCTCGGCTTTGACCCGTGCGCCCCCAACCCGGGGAGAGGAAACTCCGCCGGCTTGTCGCGTTCGGTTCAGACAAACCAGCCAAAGGTAGCCCCCTCCTCAGAGGGCTTAGTTAAAGTTTCTCAGTGGCCCACGCCCTTTAGAGGCCCAGCCTTTTAAAGGTGTCATCCACGTGCCTGAAGTGGATCTCCAGAGAGCACAGGTGATCCACTTCTTGGCGGCTCAACACCGCTGCCACATCCGGTTCTGCTGCGAGGTTTTCCTGAAGGGAAACCGAGCCCTGCCAGGTTTTCATGGCTGCCCTCTGCACGGCCTCGTAAGCGGCCTTCCGCTCGAGTCCCCGTCGCGTAAGCTCCAGAAGCACGCTCTGGCTGAAATACAGTCCCTTGGTCAGCTTCAAATTCCGATCCATGTTTTCTGGATAAACAAGCAGCCTGTCTACCAGCTTGCGCAAGGTGACCAACATGTAATTCAGAAGGATCGTCGAGTCGGGCATGATCACGCGCTCCACAGAAGAGTGGGAAATATCGCGTTCGTGCCAGAGCGGGACGTTTTCAAGAGCCGCCCCAGCGTTGGAGCGCACCAGGCGGGCCAGCCCGCTGAGCTTCTCTCCGGTGATTGGGTTCCTCTTGTGGGGCATGGCAGACGACCCTTTTTGTCCCGGGTTAAAATATTCTTCAACCTCGAGCACTTCCGTGCGCTGGAGGTGGCGGAACTCTGTGGCCCACCGGTCCACACTCGAGGCGATGAGCGCCAGGACCCCCTGAAATTCCGCATGCCTGTCCCTCTGAATAACCTGGGTGCTCAGAATGGCCGCTTTCAAACCCAGCCGGGAGCAAACCGCCTCCTCAATCTGAGGATCCAAGTGCGCGTGGGTGCCCACAGCACCGCTGAGTTTCCCCACCCGGATCCGCGGCTGGACCTCCTGGAGCCGCTGCTGGGCCCTGCGAAACTCGTCGTACATCAGGGCAAGCTTCAAGCCGAAGGTGATCGGCTCAGCATGAATCCCGTGGCTGCGCCCGATCATGGGGGTATCTTTGAATTCGCGTGCACGACGCCCGACCACCTCAAGCAATTCACTCAGATCACGGGCCAGCAAATCGGAGGCCTCCGCCATCTGCACGGCCAACGTGGTATCTAAAACATCCGAGGAGGTTAACCCCTGGTGCATCCATCTTGCCGCTGGGCCCACATAGGAGGCCACGTTTTCAAGGAATGCAATCACGTCGTGGTGGGTTCTCTTTTCAATTTCGAGAATCTCCGCAACCTCAAACCGCCCTTTGGCGCGGATTTCCCGGGCGTCCTCCTCAGGAATCAGCCCCTGCGCAGCCATCGCCTCACAGGCCGCGATTTCAATCTCAAGCCAGATTTCGTATTTCCGCTGGTCGGTCCAGACTGCGCTCATCTCGGGAAGTGTATAACGGTCGATCACTCCCGCAGGTTGGGAGGGGAAGGGCTCGGGTGCAAAAAAAAAGAGTCGCGGATTGAAAATCCAACCTCCGTATCCTCTAAAACCCACTGATTTCCGCCCCCGGAATCAAAACTCCACGGTCCGATTTGCAAAACACCAAGCCTCTCCGGTCCCGCTGCCTTCCTTCCCCTCAAGGAATCCGCCGAAGCTCCCTACCAAAAACCCACTCGACCCCACGCGCAAAACGCTGAATCAAATAGTCCGAGTGTCCCCCGCGCGGCTCAAAAAAAACCGAGTCTGTGTGTGCAGAAATCACCTGCCAAAGAGCTCTTGCCCCCTTTTGAGCCCCAAAATCATCCTGCTCCGGACCGTCCAAATACACTTTTTGAGCCCCGCCAAACACCTTGGGATTGCGCCGTGCCAACACCACGGGATCCTGGTCAAGCCAGCGTTCCCACACCTCCCGCCTCCATTTTCCGTTCGCATCGTAAATCCACTCAAAATCCCCGGGGGCACCCTCCCCTTTGGGTGCGTAGGCCGCGGAAAGTCCAAGCGCCAGTCCGACCGCTCCGCTGGAGGGCATAATGCAGCGCTCCCGCGGTGCCTTGTACGCCTCCAACTGCCGCACAGAAACATTCTTCGCCCACTGCGCCAGCAGCTCCCTGTGGGTCACTTCAAAATCAGTGTCCGGCGACAAGGCCACCACCCCTCCAAACACCCCGGGCTTGAGCATCGCCAACCGCAACGCTCCAAACCCACCGCTGGAATGGCCGGCAACCAGCCGTTCGCGCTCCGAGGCCGGTGCTCCAAGACGCGCCTCCAAAAAGGGAATCACCTCCTCCAAAACATAGTCCGCATAGTTGCCCTGGGCCGCCGAATTTAGGTACTGCGATCCACCCCAACGGTTCCGGCAGTCCAGCACCACCATCCGCACCGGAAGCCCCTCCTCCGCAAGCCCCTGCAAAACCCGCGCAAAAGCCTCCCCGCCCGCACCTAAAAACGACTCAGAGCTCCCCCCGAATCCTGGCAAATAATAAACCGTGATCAGCCCAGCGCCCGCAGACGTTTTTTCAGGAGTGAACACGGCCACACGCCGCTCAGTGGGGTCTCCAAGCGGATTCCCCACCAACAACACGCCCGGAACCGTTACCGCTTCAAAATGGGGTGCCGCATCCGCCTCCCACGGCATTGAAAACCATAAAATGGCAAGACTTAGGAGACGAAAATGGTGAGAGCTGGGGAGGTGCATTCCCCACCTTCTCCAAAAGCAATTCCAAGTGCAACCCGCTTCGATTCTTGCGCTTCACCCTCGGAAATACTCCGCCGGCCAACCCGAGTCTGAAGTTTCCTGGGGAGAGTGCGCCGGTTGACCCCAATAAATTTAAAAAAAAGAGAGGGGTCACCCAGTATTTGTCCACCCCCCCATGGCAATGTTCCCCCATGAATCACCAACTCCCTGCACGCCTGAAAAAATTTGTCCGCCGCCTCCTCTCCTCCCTTGCACCTCTGAAAACCCGATGCAATACGCCCGAACAACTCGACTTGTTCCCTTCCAGCGGCACACGCAGCGGCGGAGCGCACTCACGTCCCGGGAAAACCAAGGGCCCAAACAGCTCAAAAACATCGCGCCTTGCTCCGAGCGGGCACCTTTTCGAAACCTATCCTCCCGCGGCCTGCTGATGCTGGGGCTGCCCTCAGGAATGTTCTTCCCGTAAAAAACGTAACAGCAACTCCTGCCTGTGCACGTTGCTTGCCTCCGCCAAAATCGTCTGCCGTTTAACGGGATCCTTCAACAGCGCCGAAGCCGCGATGTCCGTGAGGGCGTCCGGATCATCGATTCGGGACAAGTGCTCTCTCATTTCCTGAGGCAACAACAGGCCGTCCCTCTCCAGAATCACGCGCAAATGCACTAACCTCTCCTGGCGGGCTTCCGCGCTTTCCTCCTCCAACAAGCCCACCCTTTCAACGGCAGCCACCCGGAACGGCACCAACTGGGGCCATCCAGTGAAGCGGACCCGCTCAAGCCCCTGCAAAATCAGGTGCGAAGAGCCATCCTCTTTTTTGACACAGGCCCGGATCAACCCGACGCCCGCCACCGGACAAAGGCGCTCCTCGTTTTCCCGCAGAGGCTGTGCGATCGCCAGCAGACGATCCGTCCCCAAAGCATTCTCGAGCATCGCTTTGTATCGCTGCTCAAAAATAAAAAGCGGCAGCAACGTATTCGGAAACAATGTCACCCCGCCCAAAACCATCACTGGCAGGGTGGCCGGCACCTCTATTTCTGCTGCTCCCGTTCCCTTGTTCATGCCCCAATTTTAGCACAACCATGCTGGGATAACAGGCCTCCGTTTTCTCAAACAGTCGCAGGCAACTCGCCCTTCGGGGCCGCAGGCGTGCGGAACAGGACCAAAAACAAAAGCAACACCACTACCGATCCCCCCGCGGGCCACAGCCAGGTCGGCGCCCAATGCACCACTCCCTCCTGCGTATAAGCCTCAATCACAAAACCCTGGCTGATCGACCCCACCAGCATCCCCGCCCCATAGGTCAAAAATGCAATGAAACACTGCGCAGCCGCACGCATCCGCTCCGGAGCGCGCTGGTCGACGTAAATCTGGCCGGTGACAAAGAAGAAATCAAAACAGGGTCCGTGGAGCAGAATGCCTACGAGAAGCAACCCCATGCCAAAGGGCGTCTGCGCGTCCCCCTGCGCAAAACACACGTACCGGGCGGCCCAACACGCCATGCCCAGCAGCAACATCCGCTTCACTCCCAGACGTGAAAACATCAACGGAAACACAAGCATGAAAAGCACTTCACTCATCTGACCGTAGGTCATTTTCGCAGTCGCCTCCGCCAGCCCAATCTGAGTCAAAAACCGCTCCGTTCCCGAATAATAAAATGCCAGCGGAATGCAGATCAAAAAGGATCCAAGAGCAAACACCGAAAACGACCGGTCACGCATCAACTCCAAGGCATCCAACCCCAGCACCGACCGGATGCTCGCAGGCGTTCCCTTCGATTTGGGCGGCACGTCTGGCAGCACCAGCAGGCAATACAGGCCCAAAACCACCGAAACCCCAGCCGCAAGCACAAACTGGGTCGAACTCGTGCCCAGATTCAGCTTCCCCACCAACATCCCGGCTGCAATCCAGCCAAAAGTGCCCATCACTCGAATGCCCCCGAAACTCTGGGCTGAATCTTTCATCTGAGAAAACGCCACCGTGTTGGCCAGCGCAAGCGTGGGCATGTAACACAGCGTGTGCCCCAAAAGGAGCGGGTAAAACAAAGAAAACGTCGTCGCCCGCGAGGCCGCCAAAAGCAGCAAGCCCCCCACAATATGCAACGCTCCAAGAACGCGTTGTGCCGGGAAAAAGCGGTCCGCCACCATCCCCACCAAAAACGGGGAAATCATCGCTGCGATAGACGTCGCCCCGAAGGCAGTCCCAATCTGCGGAGCGCTAAAGCCCAAGCCGTTCATCCAGGTGCCCATAGAGACGCCCCAAGCGCCCCAGGTGAAAAATTGGAAAAAGAAGAGGAGCGAGATTTTTATCCGGGTAGAGAAGTTCATGGAGAGGGCAGGTAAAGGTTCAATTTGAAGGCATTTGCTCACATAAGTGAAATCAAAAGTCTGTCTCAAAAATGCGATGCAACATGAGGAACGTCGAGGCGCAGCGGCTTGAGAACCAAGAGTGCCTCAATTTGCATTGCGCTCATATCCAGATTCATACGCAAAATATCCCAGTCTGTATATTTTTTCCGTAAATTTGATACTTCCGCTTGCCAGTAAGCCCGCGCCGAATCACTTTTAGACATGCATCGATTCAGGTCATCACTCACGGAGTTACTTAAAGAACAGAATTGGACTCAGCAAGAGTTCGCGAACCGACTGGGCACCGATCCCGCAAACGTCTCCCGCTGGTTGAGCGGCAAGTCTGCACCGGACTCCTCGACGGTGGGTCGGATTCTAGAGTCGCTTCCAGAAGAGTACCAAAGCGATCTCTTGACTGCCTACCTCAAGGATCAGGTTCCCCCACGTTTTGACACGGTGGTGAGCATCAGCGCCATCGAGGGAGGAAAACTCAAGCCCTTGGGAGCGGATCCCGAACTTCCCGAAGCCCTGAGCCCTGAGCTCAAAAAACAGGTCGTTTACTTCGCCAAACTTGCTCTCCGCTGGCCTGAAGTGCGCAAGATCGTGGAACTTTTCTACGCCGTCGCACACCGCAACAAGAGTGGTCGCTGGGACCATCGTCGCGACAGCGTCGAATTGCACTAGTCTCGAACGAGGCATCCAAGGGGCAGATAACAGGCACGCATAACCTGTTATTACAGCGCTCCCTCGAAAATCGCACCCGATCTCCATTGATCCTTCCGGGTGCGATTTTTTGTGTTCTTTTTTAGAGCTCCAGGCCGGCCCCTCTCCCTCCCCAGGCCACCCCAAGCTATTCGGGTTGGGCTGGCAGGGGAAACGTTCCTAGAATCTTTACCTGCGTGCACCTCTGGCGCAGCTCCGCGAGCACGCGCTCCAGGGCGGGATCCGTCGCATGGCCATCCACGTCCAGAAAGAAGCAATACTCCCAAGCTTTCCTACGGGACGGGCGGCTTTCAATTTTCCCGATGTTTATCCCCTGGACATGAAAGGGCTCGAGAGCCCGGTACAAGGCCCCCGGTTCATGCGCCACGCTGAACAAGAGCGAGGTGCGATCGGTCCCTGTGGCTGGCGAAGGCCGCATTCCAATGACCAAAAATCGGGTGGTGTTGTCAGCAGAATCCTGGATCGAGGATTCCAGCACATTCAGCCCCAACAATTCTCCGGCAAGTTTCCCCGCCACCGCCGCCGCTCCTTCCTCCTGCGCCGCACACTCGGCGGCCCGGGTTGTGCTGGACACCTCCACACACTCCACCCCGGGAAGGTTGCGCCGCAGCCAGTTGCGAGTCTGCCCAAAGGCCTGGGGATGACTGTACACCTTGACGATATTTTCCCGCGTTGTCTGGGAAAGAAGATGATGTTCAATCCGCAAAAGCACCTGGGCACATACCTGCACCTCGCTGTCAATGAACATGTCCAGGGTGTGGTTGACGGCCCCCTCCCATGAGTTTTCAACGGGCACAACGCCATAGTCTGCCTGGCCCCTTGTGACAGCCTCAAATACATCGCCAATATAGACTTGGGGAGCATACTGCACGCTCGCCCCAAATTTTGAACGGGCGGCCTGATGCGTAAAGGTCGCCTCAGGGCCCAAGTAGGCGATCCGCAAGTCTTTTTCCAAGGCCAGTGAGGCGGACATAATCTCCCGGTACACGGCCCGCACCGCAGTCTCCGGCAAGCGGCCCCCAATGCGAGTGTTGCGTTCAGCAAGGGAGCGATACACCTGCTCTTCGCGCTCAGGCGCGTAAATTTCCAATCCCTCCGCGCGCTTGAACTCCCCCACCTCATGGACACAGTCCGCCCGAGAGTTGAGCAGCTTTAAAATCTGCTCATCCAACACGTCTATCTGTTTTCGAATATCTGACAGGTTCATGATTCAGTGGAAAATACGTCCGGTTCCAGCTCCGCTCCGCCAGTCTCCAACCCCGCGTCCAAGTTAGAACCTGCCTCTTCCTGGGGAGGGAGTCCACTCGAAGAGGCAATTTCCGAGGGAGAGTCCTCCCTCACTGAGGCGGAGACGAGCTCTGCACCCTCGGCTGCGTCGCCGACTACGGTCCCGCCTGCGCTTTCCAACGCGGCCAAATCCAGAGGCAACTCCGGCTCAGCCATCTCCTTTTCACGCCGCTTGGAGGAGGCTTTGTCCTCAGCAACCGCCGCCTTCGGCAGGTTCATCCGCCCAAGTTCCGCGGAATTGGGCAAGTCCTGGGTCGATTTCAGCCCGAAGTGCTCCAAAAAATATCCCGTCGTCGAATACAGGAGCGGCCGCCCCGGCAAGTCCGCCCGCCCGGCAATGCGTACCAAACTGCGGTCCAAAAGCACCTGCATCACCCCGTCCACCGCCACCCCGCGCACCGCCTCGATATCGGCCCGAGTCACGGGCTGCCGGTACGCGATGATTGCCAACGTTTCCATCGCCGGGCCGCTCAAACGGGCCGGTTTTGCATCGGGATAAAGCCTGCGGACCCACGGGGCGTACTCCTGTCGCGTGACCAAACCCCAGCCCGTGGCCTGCTCCATGAGGCGGAATGCCCGCCCACTCTGCTCCAACTCGGACTGCAGTTCGCCCAGCGCCTCCAAAATGCGGCTTTCGCCAGCTTTTGCATAAGCCTGCGCCTCCTCAAGCTCAGAGGAATCTCCAGCAGCCTTCACCGCTTCCACCAGTTCGGCGGTGGAAAGCGGCTTCGGGGCCGCAAAAATCAAAGCTTCCAGTACCTGTGGCAGCGTCATGTCAATCCCCCTGAACCCATCGCAACTCAATGTCTCCAAAAGCCCCCTCCTGAACCGCCTTCAACTGCTTGAGGCGGATCAATTCTAGCACCGCCAAAAAAGTCACCACAATCTCCGCCCGGGAAGCCACCCCGGAAAATAATTCGGTGAACAGAACAGGCACCCCGCCTGAAGTGATTTTTATGACCATCTCGATCTTGTCGGAAACCGTGAAGTTTTCCTCGAAAATCTCTCGCAGATCCTCTTTCTGATGAATGCGTTTGAGCACCCCGTTGAAGGCGGCAATCAAATCAAAAACGCTCACCTCCCCCAGCGGTCGTTCCGGCGCGACATCTGTCTGTTCGGCCACGCGGCTAAAGAGCGCCTCCCGGGCGATACCACGCTCCTGAAGCTGCGCCGCCGCATCTTTAAATTTCTTATACTCAATAAGCTGCCTCACCAGCTCCCAGCGGGGGTCTTCCTCCTCCGTCTCCTCCTCCGGGGGCTGGACGCTCACCGGCAGCAAACTGCGACTCTTGAGATAAATCAGGTTGGCCGCCATCACTACAAACTCCCCAGCCACCTCAAGGTCCAGCGCCTTGAACGCCTCCATGAACTCCAGATACTGCTGCGTGATTCTCTCCAGTGAGACTTCATAGATATCCACTTCTTCCCTCTTGATGAGGTAGAGCAGCAGATCCAGAGGCCCTTCAAAGACCTCCAGCTTGACCTTGTAGTCCGGAGTTAACATGAACCATCAGCCTACACACGCCAGCGCACATTCCTCAACCCGCCATTAGTGAACTTCACAAAAAGAATGGCCCTTCCCCCCTATTAAAACTCCCGCGCCCCGCCCTCTCTACCGCCACGGGCTGGGAGCCTTTGCCTCCTCCCGACTTTCAGTAAAAATTCCAAACGGCCCTTCGGAAGGGGACCCTCTCGAAGCCCAGTCTCTCTCGAAGCCCAGTCTCTAAACCCGCGGCGCCTTCGCCGCCCGCCGCGCCTTCGGCGTCGAGCGCTTCGCCTTCGTTTTCGGCCCGCGCTGCGCTTCCCCCCGCTCCTTGGGGGCGGCCCCCCGAGAACGGGAAATCCCCCTCGCCTCGCGCTGCCTGAGATGCAAGTCCATCGGAAGGCCTTCCCAGGGCTCTACTGTGCGAATCCGCGCCTCCAAAAACCGCCGATAGGTGTCGTCCAACAGGCTCTTGTCGTTGCAAAAAAGCACCACCTCAGGCAGCGGAATCGGCGAACTGCCTCGGGGCTCCGGTTGGGTCGAGTAAAGAATTTTAAAACGCCGACCGCTCTTGAGCGCGGGCGGATGGTTTGTCATTGCTGTGGTCAGCAGACGGTTCAACGGCCCAGTCCCGATCCTGCGCCGGGAGGCCTCTCTCACATTTTCAATCCGCTTAAAGAGCCGGTCCAAATCCTCCCCCGTTTTTGCCGAAAGTAGCACCAAAGGCGCGTAAGGAAGAAAAGAAAGGTCATGACGGATCTCCTCCAAAACCTCCCGCAACCCTTCCTTGTCCTTGGTGCGCTCGGGAATCAGGTCGATTTTGTTCAATACCACCACACAGGGTTTGCCCGCGTCCCGCACCATTCCAGCAATCCGCTTGTCCTGACTGCTCACGCCCTGAGAGGCGTCCAACACGAGCACGCACAAGTCGGCCCGTTTCACGCTCGATTCGGAGCGCATCACCGAGAAAACTTCCACCGAGTCCGAACGTTTGGATTTTGGACGGATGCCGGCCGTGTCGATAAGGATGTAATTTTGCGCCCCCCGCTTGTAGGGAATGTCCACCGAATCGCGGGTCGTGCCCGAAATCGGGGAGACCATCGTGCGTTCATCCTCCAAAATAGCGTTCGTGAGCGAGGACTTCCCAACATTCGGGCGGCCCACCAGCGCAATTTGGAGGGGCTTGGCCAGACGCGCCGCATCCTCCGCGGGATCGTGCTCAGGCAAAAGCGAGGTGATCCGGTCCACCAACACGTCAAAACCGATGCCATGTTCCGCGCTGACCGGAAACAGCGGGCTGAAACCCATCCGGCTGAATTCGTTGCTCAAACCGCTATGGTTTGGGTGATCCACCTTGTTCACGACCAAAAGCAGTGGTTTCGAAACCCTCCTCAGGCGGCGCGCGATGTCAGCGTCCACCGGTGTCAGTCCAGCCTGCGCGTCCACCACAAAAAGAATGAGATCGCTTGTCTCCACGGCGATGTCCACTTCGGCGGCCACTTGGTCGGCAAACTCCGCATCCGCTCCAGCCCCAATCCCCCCAGTATCCACCAGTTGGAAAGGAGACCGCCCCTGGCGGCAGATTGCCACAATCCGGTCCCGTGTCACCCCGGGCATGTCGTGCACGATGGAAATTTTTTGGCCGGCGAGGCGATTAAAAAGAGCAGATTTACCCACATTCGGGCGTCCAACGATAGCTACCGTGCGCATGATTTTTAAGACCCTAGCAGCCCTCCGCCACTTGTGCGCGCCCTATTTACGACTCAATCCGACTTGCCCCCACCTTGTCCGCTGGGGTCCCCATGCCCGCTCCGGTGCGCCTGCGCAATCCCTTCGCCTAGGTAGCCAAAACCGGAAACCAGAGTAAAAACCCCAGTCACAAACACCAAAACGTCCAAGTTTCGAACCCACACAAAGGGCATCCACGGCCACCCCGAAAAACACGGAGCCACAAGCCACTCCGGTTGTAACATCACCCCAGTCAGACTCAGCATCTGCAGGGCCGTCGCCGTTTTCCCAGTCCAGTGTGGCCGTAGATTCACCTTCCCGTGCAACGCAAAAACTCCAACAATACCCGTCAGCACCGCCACATCCCTCGCCACCACAAGCACCGCAAACCAAACCGGCAGCGCATTTGTCCAGTGGCAAAAGCTCAGTGTCAGAATGCCGGCAAGTAAAAGTCCCTTGTCCGCAATCGGGTCCAGCACCACCCCCAGTTCGGTGCGTTGATTCAACCGGCGCGCCAACCATCCGTCCAACCCGTCACTCGCGGCCGCAAGCGCGAAGGTTCCCACCGCTGCCCAGCGCAGCGCCTCCTGTGGATCCCCAGCGAGCACCCCCTGCCCGTAATAGATTGCAAAAAGCACAAACACAGGAATCAAACCAATTCTCGCCAGTGTGATCTTGTTCGCGATTGTCATAAATCCATCCCCGGCTCCCTACCTTTGTCCATCTCTATAACATATCATCGTGTACCACCCTTCTAAAACGCCTCTGAACACGCCGCCTTTGTTTTCCCGACTCCTGGCAGAATGACTGGTCTGGCGCCCTAGCAACTCCCAGATCAAGCTTCCCGCCGCCTCATTTTACAACCCGCGATTTGCTCATTCCTGTTGCGAAAAAAACTAATTTTCTCTAAGCGACTGTCATGTCAGATCTTCAACAGGGCAACCCAGCTCCCGCTTTTCAGACCGTAGCCGTTGGCGGCCCCTACGGAAACGGCACCGCCGTGCGTCTGGCGGACTTCGCCGGACAAAACGTAGTCCTTTACTTTTATCCCAAGGACGACACCCCCGGTTGCACCACCCAAGCCTGTGGTCTGAGGGATGTCTGGCAGGAACTGAGCAAGAAGGCCGTTGTTTTTGGAGTCAGCATTGACCCTGAAAAAAGCCATCGCAAGTTCATCGATAAGTTCGAGCTGCCCTTCGCACTCCTGAGCGACACCTCCCAGGAAATCGTCCAAGCTTACGGGGTCTGGGTGGAGAAAAGCATGTACGGTAAAACCTACATGGGCACGGAGCGCTCCACTTTTGTGATCGGTCCGAACGGCGTTCTCAAAGCGGTCTTCCGAAAAGTAAAACCCGCTGAGCACGCCCAACTCGTGCTGGATGCCCTCGACTAGCCCTCGACTCCATCCCCAACCCGTCCACCCCATGCGCCTCCGGCACCTCCTTCTTCTTGCTACCGCCCTCTTCGTTGCGGCCTGTTCTTCCCCGGCTCGAAAGCTCCCAAAATATGAGCCGCCGCTGGCCCGTAGCCGCTTCCAAACCGTCAAAACAACCGCCTACACTCACACGGAATCGGACCATCTCTCGTACGGCAACAAATCCGCCCTCGGCACTCCATTGCGTTGCGGCCCTGCCGTCCATAGCGCGGCTGCCGACTGGGGCCGCTGGCCCGCCGGTACTGTTTTCAAACTTTGTAGCACCGGCGAGATCTTCTTCGTCGACGACTACGGCTGGGCCCTCACCGGGCGGAACACAATAGACCTTTACAAGCCAAGTCGTAGCTCGATGAACGCCTGGGGCGCTCGTATCGAACGTATTGAAATTTTGCGCTGGGGTGACCCCGTACGCTCCTTCAAACGTCTCAAGCCCGCGGAACACTACGCCCACACTGCCCAGATGATGCGCGACATCAAACGGTACTGGCGCCAACCGATGCGCCCCACGCAGCCCGAGCCCGTTCTTATCGCACTAGGCTCTTCCTTGCCTCCCCTCCCCTAAGCCCCATCACGAGGGCTGGTTTGAGCCGCAACGCGCCGTGATTTCTCGCGTCCCCTTTAAGATGCGCTATTCGGGACTTCTGTGGGGTCTCGCAGGAGAGGCCCAATAATCGGTTTTCCCTCCCGCATGGAAGAAACGGGTGGGACCCCGATCTGGCTGCCTCGATGGCAGGCCTACGCGCCTCCCCCCGCGCAGTCCTCACACAGCGCCACGACATACGCCGTCTTGCCGCCATTCTCTAGCGCGCAAAAGCGTCCCCAGAAACGTTTCAGTTAGTAGCGGCCCTGCAGACGAAACCGTGGGAGGCAGGCTCAACATCCAACCCCGTCCAAGGACAGGCGGCGCAAGGACAGGCGGCTAAACAAGCCCCTTCCGAGGGGGGACAAGGGTGCGAAGAAGCCATCGCTTCGCCTTATTTCACCAACCGCTGGGGCTGTCTTTGGTGTAATCGGCAATTCAAATTAATCTAAGCCCATCACCCCGAGATTATTAAAGTTACCCCCACGCTGCGAGTGTCTCCCTTCATTTCCCTCATCCTGCGACTCTCCGAAGGACAGATCCTCCTTTTACCGCCCGAGCAAAAAATCAACGCCTTGAGCTTTGAAAAAAAACATTCTTCCTCTGCTCGGAATCCCCCTCCTGCTGGGCACTTTAACCCTATCGCTGCCGCCCGTAGGAACGGCGCAAGACGATGCTGCGCCGCCTTTCATCCGCCTCGCGGTGGACACACCAGCCAAACAAACAACCGAGGCGCAGCAGGAGTCCGACCCGCCGCAGTCCCTCGACTCCAACGGCGTGGAACCCCCCGCAGCCCTCATTTTTAGAACCACCCTGCCCCAACGCGGGGAGATGCTCCCAGAAACGATTCCATCCCCCCCCGAGGAAGCATCCAATCACCCCGTCCTGACCGGTGTCCTTGCTCCGAACTCGGCAGAATTGTTAAGCGCCCCCATTCCTCCCGGGTTGCCGCAGAACTTTCCGTCAGACTCATCGCCCTTTCTTTTTAGTCGTCTCTCCGAGCCCCAAGACCTCTATCAGCTCAGGCGCAAGGGCCCTTTTCTGTTCAGCTTCAACCTGAACAGTTCTGCCGTCTTCGATGACAATGTCTCTCTCAGGCAGAGCGACAAGAAAAGTGACATCCAAATTGGTATCGGGCCCTCGGCAAGATTCCAACTCGGCTCGGACGACTCAAAACTCCGCCTTGGAGCCAATTACTCTGGAACTGCTTCCTGGTTCATGAGCACTCCCAAGCAACGCAGCTTCGAGCAAAACCTCAGCGTGGGGGGCGAATGGACGGGGAGCCGATTAAAAACCGCCCTGCGCCTTGGCCTTCAAAGTAACCACAACGGCTCTCTCGACGCCGGCGCCAGGGTCGGAAGCACCGTCTCCTACGCAGGCGCCACCGTTTCCTGCAGACTCGGGGGTAAGACCAGCGCCGATCTGGGCGCCGACATTACCAAAGCTAGCTACAGCAGCCTGCTTGAATCTCGAGAATACAGAACCCAGCAGTACCTAAACTATCAGTACTCTCCAAAACTCCAAATCGGACTGGGAACCACTCAAGGCCTCTCTGAAGCAGAATCAAGCAGCCGGCAAACCTATCTTCAGAGCGGCCTCAG
>QQND01000063.1 GCA_003402745.1 Verrucomicrobiota bacterium | reverse complement strand
TTTGAGCGTCTTTGAGCGTCTTTGAGCGTCTTTGAGCGTCTTTGAGCGTCTAAAAGTAGACGTCGAGGTGCAGGAGGCCGTCGCCCACATGAAACGCCAGATGCTTGGGGGCCGACAAGGCGGGATCCCTAGGGCCGGCACTGCCCCGGATCACGGCCATGGCGGCCTTGATCTTTTGCTCGAGGTCGGCCGTTCCTGTGGCATTCCTCACAACACGCGGAACGGTCATGGCGCAGACGACCTCCATATCGGAGATGCGGGATTTGACGGCACCGACGACCATGTTGCTGAATTCCCCGGCGACGTCGTTGACCATTTTTTCATCAAGCTCTGCCGCTGGTGTTTCCAAGGACAGGCTGGCCAGATGGGCGGCAAGATTTTTTGGGAAATGCAAGGCGACCTCCATCTGGAAATTCCCACGGATGCCGATACAGGCGACGAGGACGTCCTCGGTTGCCGCGCTTTTTTCAAGGCCCTGCGCCGGATAAGCAGCCTGGCTGAACATGGTTTCCGAAACGTCTTGAACGGCGCGGTTCAGCCATTCGGTGACGGAAGCGATACTGATTTCTGAAGGGTGATTCATAACAGAGAGGACAGAGAGGAAGGAATGGCAGTCTCAACGAGAGGCCAATGCACTGTGGTATGCCTAAGGCTTCTTAGGTTCCGGAGGCTTGGGTGCCAGTGGGATGATTTTCTTGGTGAGGGCGATCAGCTGTTCCCCCTTGAAGGGTTTGGCGATGTACCCGCTGACCTTAAGCTGGTCCGCCATGCCCAGGCGCTGGCCATCGGACTCCGCCGTCAGCATGACCACAGGGATGGCCGCGATCTCAGGGGTCGCCCGGATTTTTGCGAGCGTCTCGATCCCATTAAGCACCGGCATCGTGATATCGAGGAAGATGAGGTCCGGTTTTTCCTTCAATGCAACCTCGACGCCCTCCGCGCCATCCGCCGCGCCCACAATAACACAGTCAAAAGGAAGAAAGGTGCTGGTGACAATCATCCGCACCATTTTGCTGTCATCAACCGTCAGAATTTTTTTACTCATAGCTGTGAAAAATCAAATTATCCGGCGACGGGGGAGATGATCAAATCAAGGAAAAGGCCCATGCCCTCTGCGGCGAAGGGAATGGACAAGTGGACCTCACCGTCTTCTACACCCGCAGCGAACCCGGTCTTAGTTTCGACCTGCGGCACACTGAGCGAGCAGGACAGGCCGGCGTCGACGAGGTTGGATTTGAAGTTTCCGCCGACAATGTTGAGGACTTCTCCAACGACATCGGGAAGAAGCTCGGCGGGTTTCATCGGAAGATCTTTTCCAAGAAAGCGGGGAACCATCCAGTCGGCAGCCTTGCAGGGAATGCGCAGGAAAACGCGTCCAGTGGCCTTGCCTTTGAAATGAATGCAGCCGACCACCTGGTCGCCATAAGGGTTGAGCATTTCCTGCGCCTCGAGGTTGAGCCGTAGCATGGTGGAGAAGGTTTTGTTCACTGCGTGCATCAACAGCTCGCTCATGACCACCAAAGTGATCTGGTGCACCCCGATGCGGACCACCGCAGAGTCGATGTCCATGTCGATATCGCGCCCGCGCGTGGCGATTTTAATCACCCGGTCCGCAATGGCGGGGTCGGCCTTGATGATGGTCGCGATTTCATGGGCGTTGGTGTCGAAGGCGCCTTGCACGAGTTTACCTAAGCGCAGGACGTTATCCGGGGGGGCGGCGAGTTGATATTTTTTGAGGAGCGTATCAGCGGTAGACATGGGATGGGTTTGGACGGGAGATCATGAAGGGCAGAGCATTCAAATCGCGTAGAAAAGCGAAAAAATCCACTTCTTTCAGCCTTTCCTGATAAAAGAACGAAATCTAGCGGGTTCCGTAAAAATGGAATTTTGAAAGCGTTCGATACCGAGTGAAAATCCAAGGGGATTGCATCGCGCAAAAATACTGGCTTCGGGAGCCACGGCCCGTCCCCCGTGAGAGCGGTTTTTGGCGAGGCTTTTCTTCCTTGGGTGCGCAGCCGAGCATCGATCTGCTGCACGCTGCTGACGTTTTGGATGGAGAGTTATTTTGCTTGAGATAAGGCGCGCTTCCAAGGCATTTTAGGTTAAAGGCTTCGTAAATATTAGTGTAATTCTTTTGCAGTGAACTGGCATTAGGCTTTTTTCTCATCCCCCCAATTTTTCGACTTTGTCTGCTTTAAAATCGCATAACGAAGTCCACCGCCCAACTTTTGATGTATACAAGGATCCCGACGCTTTTTTCAGGGCCTTCGTTGATGTCTCCCTGCGTTGCGAGGCAAGTCGTACTCGCCGCATTGCTGCCGGGGTTTGAGTGGTTCCTCGAACCGTTTCCTTGGCGATCATGAAACGGATCCTCTGTCTTATTATCCTCGGGGGACTGCTTCTGAATGAAGTCGTTGAGGGGGCTTGGATGATCCGGAGCCTGGCAGGCAACGGAGCCCCCGGACTGAAGGGAGACTTTGGGAGCGCGAAATCTGCCCAGTTGGACAATCCCTTGGGAATCACGCGAGGGCCCGACAATTCGCTCTGGATTTGTGAGGCGGGGGCGCACCGGATCCGGCTGATTCGAGCGGACGGCGTGATCTCCACGTTTGCCGGTAACGGGAAAAAAAACTTTAGCGGCGATCTCGGTCCGGCAGCCGAGGCGGCGCTGAGCTCCCCCTACGAGGTGCAGTTTGACGCCAAAGGGGACCTTTACATTGCAGACACGGGCAACCACGCCATCCGGAAGGTGGACATGAAGACGCTGGTGATCAAAACGATCGCGGGTACGGGGTTCGGCGGCTATTCGGGCGACGGGGATCTGGCGAACATTGCGCACCTGAAGCAGCCCAGCAGCATCAAGTTTGGTCCGGACGGCAACTTATACATTAGCGACATGGGCAACCACGCCATCCGCAAGATGGACCTTCAGACGGGACGGATCACCACGGTTGCGGGGACGGGCGAACCTGGCGTGACGCCTGATGGCGGCCTGCTCAAGGAGGCGCCGCTGCGTTCCCCGCGCTGCATTGCTTTCGACAAGGACGGCAACCTCTGGGCAACGACTCTGGATGGCCATCAAATTTACAAAATCGACCTGTCGGCGGGGAAAATTTTCATAGCGGCAGGCACGGGCATCAGGGGGTTCTCAGGAAACGGTGGACCGGCCCGGGCGGCTGCGTTTAGCGGTCCCAAATGCCTGGCTCTGGACGGGGACGGGAACGTCTGGATTTCCGATACCGAAAACAACGCGATTCGAAAGATCAACGCGAAGACGGGCAACGTGGAACTCGTGGCGGGGACAGGGGAGCGCGGGGACGGGCCGGAGGGACCGCCCTTGGAATGCAAACTCTCCCGAGTGCACGGACTTTTTGTGGACAAAGACGGTTCGGTTTTTGTGGCGGACAGCGGAACCCACCGGATCCGGGTCTTGGGCAATGAGGAGCCGAAGGTGGCTGCGACTCCGACAATGAAAGAACGCTTTGACAAGGAAATGGCGGTAAAAGCCGAGGCGGCGAGGCAGGCGGAGCAGCCAGTCGTTGCGGAGGCAGTCGCGAAACCGCAAGCGCTGAGCCGTGAGGAAACCAGCGCGCGGCTGGAGGAAGCCCTAAAATTGGAAGACGTGGCGAAGCGGGAGGCGATCTTGGCACTGGAAGAAAGCATCGCGCGGAAGACACGACTGGCGGACCAGAAGGACTTGGAGCTTGCGAAACGCGAACAGTTTCTCACGCGGCAGGCGCAGGAACACAAGATGCAAGCAATGGGGCTTCGGCAGAAAGAGCGCTTGTTGAAGGAGCTGGAAGCAAAAGAAGTGACGCTTGCGAAAAGGGAGCGCGAGATTGGAAGCCGCAAATGGAAGGACAAAATCTCGGAAACGGCGCTGCTGGAGAAACAGGTTGGGCTCAAAAAGAGGGAGCTTTCCAGGCGGGAACAGGATCTAGAAAGGAAAGCTCAGGAGCTCAAGCTGCTGGAGCTAGAACGCAAGGAACAGTTGCTTGCCACTCGGGAGCGGGACCTGAAGCGCCGTGCGGACGACCTGCGCCTTCAAGAATTGGAGCTAAAGGAGCAGCAGCTTGCGTGGCGTGAACAGGAAATCGCTCGCAAAAAGCAGATGCTGAAGCTGTGGGAGATCGAGTGGGGGGAAAAGGCGCTTGAGTTGAGGGAGAAGGCGATCGCAAACCGAGAGCGTCTGCTGAAGGTGCGGACTCTGGAGCGGGAGGAGGAGGACCTTGCTCGCAGGGAAAAAGAGGTAGAGCGCCGGGCTAAGGAGCTTGTGTTGCGCGATCTGGAGCGGGCGGAGGAGGAGCTTGCCAAGCGTGAGCGGGAGGTGGAACGCAGGACGCAGGAGCTCACCCAGCAGAATACCAGCCGGAATCCAGCGCCGGCACCAGGGCTCCCGCCGCAACGAACCAAGCTGGAGGCTCCGGTGGCCTATCCCCTGCGACCAGCAAGAGAAGAAGTACGGCGGGGCGAGCGTCCTCCCACCACTTCTTTTTAACCCTCATACGGACCCGAGGCCGCTTTTTGCCTCGTTGGCGATGCCCGAAAAAGCGGCCTTCTCCCAGGACAAGCGCTCCAAGAGCACCTTCGAGAACAGGCGGGGCGGGATTCATCCAAGGGCCGGCAGCTGGCTTCAGGCCGGGGGCCGCAGCGGCCTATGCCAGAAGCAGCTCGGGCAAACGCACGGGAGGCGGTTCGCAAATGCGGCGGATCAAATCCTCCCAAACGTCCTGCCCCGAAAGAATATCAATTTCCACCCGCAAAAACAAAACCGGGACATCGGCCCCGGGCGGCCGGTGGGGGAAACGCACGCTGTCTTTTTCCGTGGTGACGAGGGCGTCCAAATCCCTTCGCTCGCAGCGGGCCAGGAAATCGGTCAGTTCTTTTTGCGAGAACATGTGGTGGTCGGCAAAACGGGCCGTGATGTGGAGAGCCGCTCCCAAGGCCGTGAGTTTTTCCTCGAAACTTTCCGGCCGCGCGATGCCGGAAAGTGCGCCGACGTGTTTGCCCAGCAGCCACTCCAAAGGCAGCTCCTCCCCTGTGTACAGGTTTTTCAAATGGAGGGCTTTGTGGTTGCATTCGATGATCCCTGCCGTGCGGTTGTAGAGGCGTATCCGCTGGATCAGATCGGTGTTGTCCTTGCCATCGCTTTTGGTGATGAAAATATAGTTGGCGCGACCGAGGTTTTCAGGCGGTTCACGCAGGGTACCCCGGGGGAGCAAATATTCGTTCCCAAAGGGGGCCTGACGGTCGATGAGACAGATCTCCACCCGCCGCCGCAGCGGGGCGTATTGCATGCCATCGTCCAGCAATAGGGTATCGCAGCCGAAAAGCTGAACCGCTTCGAGCGCGGCGCGAACACGGTCTTTGTCCACAAGGACCACCACGTCGCCCAGGGACTTGGCCAGCATGAAGGGCTCGTCCCCGGCAAATCGGCTGTCCAGGAGCAAACGTTCTCCATCATGGACGACCCGAGTTTTGCGCCGCTCCAAGCCCAACCATTTGCGTTGCAAGCGCCGGAAAAGAGGCGGTTTCTTGGCCTTGTAGCCTCGGGATAAAATGGCAACGCGGCGTCCGGAGTCCTGAAGTGTCCGGGCGAGTTTCTCAACAACTGGTGTTTTCCCGGTGCCGCCCACCGTGAGGTTCCCGATGGAGATGACTAAAGCGCCCGGACTGCGCGACTTCAGGATTCGTTTGCGGAAAAGCCAGAGCCGGAAGGCAACGATGCGCCGGAAAACGCCGCTGAGCATCCAGAGGACAAAGCGCAGCAGGGAGGCGCGTTTGCCCTTCCGCCGCTCAAGGATGACCTCGATGGCGAACTGCTCGAATTCGTCCAGTTGCTGTGATGCCATGAGGGGAGCCCCTAGGGCGCCGTGAGTACTGTCGAGCCGGTGTTGTCCGCGTGGGTCAGCACTATTTTGTGGAGGCCTTGCGCGGCTGCAGACATGGCGGCGGCCACCTCCTCCGCCCCGTCCAGTGTCACGCAGCAAATCGTGGAGCCCGAACCCGAAAGAAACCCACCCAGGGCACCCGCGCGTTCTCCAGCGGCGATGACCTCGGGAAGAAAGGGGATGAGCGCCCTTCGGAAGGGTTGATGCAAGCCATCGGTAAAGGCACCGCGCAGAAGTTGATAGTTTTGAGAAGCAAAAGCGGCGGTGATCCTGCAGGCATTGGCGCAGCTGAGAACGGCGGCGGCATGCTCGAGCTGGACAGGCAACACCTGCCGCGCGGCGGGTGTGCTGACTTCAAAATCAGGGATCAGCAGTACGAAGGTCAGCGCCTTACTGACTTCAAAACGCGCCGTCACCGCACCGCCCGCGACCGTGAAGCCCCCGAAAGCCGCCGGCGCTGCGTTGTCCGGATGCCCCTCGAGTTTGGCACAGAGTTCGAAGAGGTCGTGTTTTGTGAGCGGCTCCCCGGCCAAGACATTCAAGCCGCTCAGGAGCCCGAGGCGAACGGTCACCGAGCTGCCCATGCCTCTGGAAGGTGGCACCTCTCCTTCAATAAACCAGGAAAAGGGAAATTCAGGCAGACTGGTCTTGAGGAAAAACGTCTCAGCCGCCTCCCGGGCCATCGCATCTCCCGGGTGAAACCCATCCTTGTTGGAAGGGCTCTGTGGTTGACTGACCACGGTGACGCGATTGGCAAGGCCTAGGGCAATTCCCAGGCAATCGTAGCCGGGACCAAGGTTTGCCGTCGTAGCGGGAACACGGATAGTGACGGACTGCATCCCTTTACTATGGGAGAAAAAAGGCGTGGAAGAAAGCGGTAAGAGTGGGGGGGCGGCGTGGGGCGGGCGGAGGCTTCTCTCTGGCAAAATACGCTCCAAACTGGCCGCGGCTCTGGCTGGTGGAGGGCTAAGGAACAGGCGCAGCACACCAAGAAAATTCCTGCCCGCTCAGAAACGAGCGCAGCCGGTTTGTAGTTCCAGGCCAGGCTTCCACGGCGCCGCATTCCTTTTGGAGCCACACCGCCATTCCCTGCCGCCGCCATTTCAGCGCCCAAGCTTCAAGCGCACCCTGGTTCTGCTGGAAACGCGACCCTGCAACGATCGCCAGCCGGGGATTGACCGCCCTGACAAAATCATCCGTCCCCGTCGTTTCGCGCCCGTGGGAGCCTCTGATCCAAAGATCGACCCTGAGTTTTTCGGGGTGGTGTTCGAGCAGCCAGCGTTCCGAGGGAAACCCGGAATCGGCGGTGTACAAAATGGTCCACTGAGGGGTCGACCAGCGCACGATCAAGCAATGGTCATCCGCAACCGGAGGGACGAGGCCCGGAGGCGGATAGAGGATTTCACAAATCACAGGGGCGGGGGTTTCAAGCGCCATGCCTGCATGGGCTCGGCGGAGCACTGCACCCGCCTCGAGCAGGCCTTGCTCTATTTTTTGGACTTGAGGCGAACGGTCCTTGCCCGCGGTTTTTACAACGAGAGGCGGGGACATCTTTTCAAATACCGGCAGCGCTCCGCCCACATGCGCGCTGTCCCCGTGGGAGAGCACGAGGCCGTCAATCTTGCATATACCGTACAAAGCGAGGGCGGGGAGGAGGACCTGGCTGGCATGGGCTGTGGAGCCGCAATCCAACAACCAGTGGCACCCCCGCTCGCCAAGGAGGATAGCGCCGCCCTCCCCAGCGTCGAACACCACCAGCGAAGGGGTTCGCCGCCACGGGGAACCCACCGGCCAGTGTCCTCCGGGCAAGCTGCTGGACCAGGCCACGCAATCCAGCAGCACTTTGGCGCAGGCGGCGTTGGAGCGGTTCAGCGCCGGAGTCACGGGCCCCAGCGGTGCACAAAGCAACCCGAGAAAGCCAAGCGCCAAGTTCAAAAAAGCCAGCGGGACGGCGACCAGATTGGCAAGGATCGAGACGGGGGCAATTTGGTGAAAAACAAAGAGGCCCCAAGGCAGGCCAGCGATCCAACAAACGGCCGCTGTCGAGATTGCTTCTGCCCCTTTTCCTCCCCAAAAAATCCACCGCCTCTGCCACAAGCTCCAGAGTTTTGGCGGCAGGAGCGCGTCGGGTTCGAGGGCTTTTCGAAAAGTTTTGGTCAGGGGGTGGCAAAAAAGGTTCAACGCAAGGACAAGACCGAAAGAAAGCTGGAAGCCCACTTCAAAGAGAAAATTGCCGTCTACAAGGAGCAGCAAAAGAGCAGCCGCGCCCAGGCTGTTCAACCCCACGACTGGCCTGTTTATCCAAGCCACCCCGAGCCAGAGCACACTCATGCACAGCGCCCGCACGCAGCTTGTACCAAGGCCCGTCACCACGGCGTATCCCACCAGCAGCGGCAGAGCGACCACAGCCGCCACGCGCGGTCCCGCACCTGCAAGACGCAGCAAAAAGGCGAGAAAACCCGCGAGCATCGAAAGATTGAGTCCGCTGACTGCAAAAAGATGCAGCGTGCCCGAGTCCCGAAACCAGGGACGCTCTTCCTGCAGTGCGTGGCCCTGAATGCCGAACACCATGCTCGTGATGAGTTCGTGAATTTGCGGACGCTCCTCAATCCCCCGGAGCAGTTGCGCCGACAACACCTCCCTGGTTTGCGCCGCCCAAGTTTGTAGTCGCCACCCTCCGGTACTCGCGACGCCCCCCTCAGAAGGATGCCTCAGAAAAACCTCCGCCCACACGTCCTGCCGGCTATGAAAAGCCGCGTAATCCCGCTCCCCGGGGTTGCGCGGAGGCGGGATACGCTGGAGCGCCGCGCGGAGCCAAACTTGATCCCCGCAACCCGGCGGGGCGCCGCGCCAGTGGACGAGCAAACGGCTGCCCGGCAGAACAGCCTCCGCGGGCGACGAGGTACGCACAAGAAGGTGAAACGTCGATTGCGGGACGGTTTTTTTGGAAGGGTTGGCGCTGGCCTGGGGGACATCCTCGACTTCACCCTGCAGTTCGACCGATTCGACCTGGTTTTGGGCCAGACGGGAGACGCTTTCCCGGGAGGGGCAGAGATGGTGCCTACAAAGATGCAAACCGCCGGCGCCGAGGAAGACCACCGTCAGAGCGGCATTCCGTATCGGCCGGAAAACCGCGTACATGGCTGCCCCAGAGAACAAGCCGAGAGCCGTCTCGAAGGAAAGCGGAAGGCGGTCAAAAAAGAGGACCCCAGCGACTGCGCTGAGGGCTGCGTAAAAAAGCGGGTGAGGCGGCGCTGAAAAAGACTTCTGCATCCCCTACGGAATCGCAGGAGAAATGCGGCACTTTGCCGCCTTACGGCCCTGCCCCCTTGGCCGGCGGGGAGCCTGTTAGCGCGACCTCGATTCAGACTCGGGCAGGGGTTTGTCTTTGTAGAACAAAATTCCAGACTTTTTCATGTTGTAGATGAGGGATTTGAGATTTTCCCCGGTCTCCTTGTCGTGCAAAAGAACGCCGAGGGAGCCTTTGCCATCGGAAACGCTTTTGCTGATTTTTTGCAAGGAATCCGCAGCTTTGCCGGCCCGGTCGGTGGCGTCCCCGACCTTCCCTAAGACCGTATCGAGGGAAAGAGAGGCTTTTTTGAAAGAAGCGGAGGTTTCCTTCAGATTAGCGAAGGTTTCCGACAAGTTTTGAACGTTGGTTTCGTTCAACAGGCGTTCGTTGATCGATGTAGTCAGGTTTTGAATTTGTTTTAAACTAAGGGCGAGTTCGTCCATGACCTCCCCGCCGCGCGTTGCCAGTTCCTCAAAGCCTCCAGAGCGGCTGCCTTCAATAATTTCCCCGGTCTGCCAGACGTCGGAGACGTCCATGTCGGCGGCTGGGAGGACATCGATATATTTGTCCCCGAGAAGGTTCGCGCTTCCGACGACGAATCGGCTTTTGCGCGGGATTTTGACACTCTCCTGGACCTTAAGTTTCACCGCCACTCTGTAGGAGTCGCCCAGCAACTGGGGGGTGTTTGCGATGAACCCGACCTTTGCACCGGCCAGAAGAACGTCTGCTCCGGAGGACAGGCCGCTGACGTTTTGGAAAATGACGGTGAGTTCGTAAGGTTTGCCAAAGGCCGTGTTCACGCGGCCAAAGGTAATGACGAGGGCCCCCAGCACCCCGAACCCCAACAATAGAAACAGTCCGACCAGCGTTTCGGTCCTGCCTTTGCGTTCTTTGGACATAACTTAATCGGATTCTCCTGAGCGGCCTTCAATAAAGTTCACCAGGATGGGGTCTGTCGAGGCGCGTAACTCCTCGGTGGTGCCTTCAAAATAAATGCGACCTTCGTGCAAAAAAGCGATGCGGTCAGCGGTGTGGAAAGCCGTCTTCATGTCGTGTGTTACCACGACCGAAGTAGCGTTAAGGCGTTTTTGCAAGCGGCGAATCAAGTGATTGATGGAGTCGGTGGCGATAGGGTCCAGCCCGGTGGTGGGTTCATCGTACAAAATGCAGGCCGGTCGCGAGACGATGGTGCGGGCAAGCCCGACGCGTTTGCGCATCCCGCCGGAGAGGTTGTCCGGGGTCTTTTCCTCCTCGCCGGTAAGATCGACCATTTCTAGCGCCTCGGCGACCCTAGTTTGGATCGCATTTTCGTCTTTGAGGCCGGCTTCCCGGAGCGGAAACGCGATATTTTCGCCGACGTTCATTGAATCGAAAAGGGCGCCGCTTTGAAAAAGGATGCCCACCTTTTTACGAATGGGACCCAGTTGACGTTCCTTGAGGCCGGCGATGTTTTCCCCGTCGATGAGCACTCTGCCGACATCGGGCTGAAAAAGGCCGACCAGATGTTTAAGCAGCACGCTTTTTCCCGATCCGGACCGGCCGAGGATCACATAGGTGTGGCCCCGGGTGATCCTCAGGTTAATCCCGCAGAGTACCTCCTGAGTGCCAAGGGTTTTGTGCAAATCAAACACATCAATCATGCGTCAATAGGCTCCCGCCGGGAAAAAGATGTTCAGCAAAAACGAAAGGAAGAAGTTGGAAATGAGAATAACCAAAGAGGCGATCACCACCGCCTGTGTCGGAGCCCTGCCGACGCCCGCGGCGCCGTTGGCCGTCTTCAGACCTTCCTCGCAGGCAATGAAACCGATGAGTCCTGCGAAAACCATCCCCTTTATCAGCGCCATCTTGATGTCTCGGCCGGTCGTGAAGGAAAGCATGTTGGTGAGGTAGTAGGCTTTTGAGACCCCCAGCACTTTGGTCGCCACCAGATAACCCGCACCAATGCCCAGCCCCACACATTCCGCCACCAAAAGCGGCGTGGAAACGAGCAGCGCCAAAATCCGGGGGACGATCAAATAGTCGATCGGGTGGACCCCCAGGGAGCGCAGGGCCTCGATTTGTTCGGTTACTTTCATCGTGCCGATTTCCGCTGCGATGGAGGCACCCACCCGCCCCGAAAGCATCAGCGCAGTGAGCACGGGCCCCAGTTCACGGAACATTGAAACGGCGACAACGGCTCCGACGGCGGAGTCCATTCCAAGCCTGTGAAACTGAAAAAACGTCTGCGCAGAAAAGACCGCCCCCGTGAAGGCCCCCGTCACCACGACCACCAACTGCGAACCAAACCCGATTTCGGCGACCTGTTTGAAAAAAAGCGCCCACCGCAGCGGGGCAACGCGGATGGAGGTGGCTGTTTCTCCAACCAAAAACGCCAGTTGTCCGACATACCGCAACAGGCGGATCACGGTCGAGCCAACGCCCTTGAAAATCGTTTCAACCATGGCCGGGGATTCTAGTCCGCCGCAGCGGGTGGCGCTTCAAGCCGCGGGAACAAGGGAACGGGCGTTCCCAGAAGATGACCGTCGGGCAACCCGCCCCAAACCGCGTCGGCGAGGTGGGGTGGGGCGGCAACGTTGAGCTGGGCCAGGATGCCCAAAGCTGCCTCGGGCAGGACCGGCGAGAGCAGAATCGCCACCAACCGCAAGGCTTCGGCGAGGTGGTAAAGAACGGCGTCTAGACGCGCGGCCTGGTCCGGGTCCTTGGCAAGTTTCCAGGGGGCGGACGACTCGATGAGTTGGTTACACGTGCGGGCGAGACCCACGGCGGCTTCTAGGGAAGCATCGATCTGGTAGTGCTCCATGGCCTGCGTGTAGGCGGCAACCGCCCTGGGCGCTTCCCCCTCGGACAGCGCGAGGAGATCCGCGTCCGTCGTGGTGGCTGCGCGCAGGATGCCCTGACGGTAGCGGTGCGCCATGTTCAGGGAGCGGTTGAGCAGGTTGCCCACGTTGTTGGCGAGCTCGTCATTGAAGCGCATTCTGAGGCGTTCTTCAGAGAAATCAGCGTCGCGACCGGTGGAGATATCGGCCATGAGGTAATACCGCAGGGCGCTCACCCCGTAGCGTTCCGCGAGCACGACCGGGTCGACGGCGTTGCCAAGGCTTTTGCTCATTTTTGCGCCTGAAATATTCCACCAACCATGCACCAGGAGGGTGGGGATTTCGTCGTCTGAAAACCCGATGGCGTGTAGCATAATGGGCCAGTAGACACCGTGAGCCGGGATGAGAATGTCCTTCCCGATTACGTGGGCCTTGGCAGGCCAGAGGGAGCGGAATTCAGGAAGGCCGCTGCCCGGGTCGGCAAGGTACCCGGCGAAGGAGATGTAATTAATGAGGGCGTCAAACCAGACGTAGGTCACGAACTCCGGGTCGAAAGGCAGTTCAATCCCCCAGGAAAGGCGTTTTTTAGGCCGTGAAATACACAGGTCTCCAGAAAGACGCTCCACCGCGTTGCGCAATTCCAAACGCCGGAACGCAGGCAGGACGAATTTTTCGTGCGTGTCGATGAAGGAAAGCAGCCAGTCTTTGTGGGCGGAGAGGCGGAAATAATAGTTTTCCTCCTCCAGTTCCACGACCTGCCCCCATTCAGGGCCGAACTCCCCCGCCTCGTTGCGTTCTTTATCCGTGAGGAACTGTTCCTGGCGGACGCTGTAAAAGCCGCGGTGCCCTTGTTTGTAGAGTTGCCCGTCCTCAAAGAGGCGCTGCAAGATGCGTTGGACCGCCTGTTTGTGGAGTGGGTGCGTGGTCGCCGCCCAGCCGTCGAACTCGACGCCTAGCGTTGACCAAAGAGCGAGAAATTTTGCGGTGCATTGTTCGGCAAACTCCAGCGGGCTGAGCCCCTCCTTTTCAGCCGACTGCTGGACTTTTTGCCCATGCTGGTCGACGCCGGTCAGAAAATAGACGGGCCGACGGCACAGCCGTTCAAACCGAGCAAGCACGTCGGTGAGAACTTTCTCGTAAGCGTGCCCGATATGTGGGGCCGCATTGGTATAGTCGATAGCAGTGGTGAAAAAAGTGCGGTCCGGCATGGCGTTATGAAGGGGTACTAAACAGGCAAAGGCCCCGCGGGAGAAAGGCAAAACCGTTGGGAGGGGCAACGGGCGGCCGAGGCTGCCACCTCGAATGCAGCGGCCTCAATGCACCATACTCAGCACGCCGCTGGCCACCGCGTTAGCCAATTTCTGCCGGTATGCGCTCGAGCGGGCAACCCTTCCTCCCTCTTGGGGGTTGGTTAAAAAGCCAAGTTCTGCAAGAACCGCCGTGCGGCGATTGGTGCGCAGCACGTAAAAACGGGCCCGCCGCACCCCCCGATCCTCCTCGCCCGTGGCAGCCACAACCCGCCGGTGAATGGCCTCTGCCAGACGCCTGCTGCGGGCGTCAAAATGATAGGTCTCGATCCCATGCGCCTGCCTGTTGGGCGCCGAATTAAAGTGAATACTCACAAAAAGCGCCTTTGCCGGGGCGCGCTTGGAGGCGGCCACGCGCTGGGAAAGTTCGACGAACACATCTGAAGACCGCGTCATGACCACCTTTTGCCCCGCCGCCTGAAGCCTCGCACGCACACGCAGCGCGACATCCAGCGCCGCCTGTTTCTCCGACACCCTTTGCCCCGGGATGCCCCCCGGATCGTGCCCCCCGTGCCCGGGATCCAGCACGATTGTGGCAGCGCCCACGGGCAGGCTAAACCCCAGCGCCGCAAGCAGGGCAAGACAGGCAACCCTCGGGAAGCAGGACCAAAAACGGCGCTGAGTGCTGATTTCGGACATGGCAGTTTCTCCACGGTAAAGTCACCCACGCAGGCCGGAATTCCAGCGTAAAGTGCCGCTGGGAAAAAAATCCGCTCCCTCTCAACCCCGTTCGTTCCCTAAAACTCCGATTGCAGCCGGGCCGCGGCAGTCCACAATACTCCTTATGAACCATCCCGTATCTCCCGCTGATCCCCAGGAGTGCCGGACGTGCTGGCTCCGCCTTACGCAACGCGAAGTGGAGTTGGACCACGACCACCACGGCGAATGGCGCTGGCAGTTGGGTGCGGCGGGTCTGTGCGGCGGCCTCGGAGTCGGGGCGGCGCTGCTCGCCGATCCACAACCCCAAGCGGCCTTGGGAGCCTATCTTCTCGCCTACATCGCAGGGGGTTGGTTCGCAGCGGAGGAAACCTGGGAGAAGTTTCAGGAAGCCAAAATCGACATCCACTTTCTCATGCTCGCCGTCGCCCTGGGCGCTGCCGCCATCGGGCAGTGGACCGAGGGCGTTGTTCTGCTTTTTCTTTTCTCCTTCGCAGGTGCCCTCGAGCACTTCGCCATGGAACGCACCCAGCGCGAAATCCGTTCCCTGATCAAAACCGCTCCGAAAACGGCCACCCTTCTGCAGTCCGACGGCTCAGAACACGAACTGCCCGTCGAACACTTGCGCCCGGGCCAGAAGCTCCGCATCCGGCCGGGGTCCCTTTTCCCCGTCGACGGCGAAATCAGCAGCGGAGAGACGGCTGTGGACGAGTCCACGTTGACCGGGGAGGCTGTTCCTGTGGAAAAGCGCTGCGGAGACCCCGTTCTGGCCGGGACCTTGAACCTTTGGGGCGTCGTGGATATCGGTGTGACGCGCGCCGCGGAGGAAAGCGCGTTGCAGCGGATCATCCGCCTGATTCAGGAGGCGCAACGACAAAAGGCCCCCTCCCAACAGTTCACAGACCGTTTCGGGAGCGCTTACACGCTGGGGGTGCTGACGCTGACCACCCTCATGTTTTTTGTGTGGTGGCTGGTGCTGGGACGGCCTCCGTTTGAATCAGGCGAGGCCGGCACCAGCGCCTTTTACAAAGCGATGACCCTTCTCGTTGTCGCCTCCCCCTGCGCGCTCGTGCTTTCGGTTCCCTCGGCGATTTTGGCCGCCATCGCCGCCGGCGCGCGCCGCGGGATTCTTTTCAGGGGCGGCGTGGCCGTTGAGCAGCTGGCGGAGATTGAAATTGTGGCCATGGACAAAACGGGCACGCTCACCACTGGGGAACTTCGCGTAGAGGAGGTGGAAAGCTTCCCACCGGGGAGAGAGCGCGAAGTCGCCGAGCTCGCCTATGCCTTGGAGCGGCTTTCCACACATCCGCTCGCCCGCGCGGTCACCCGCTATGGGAAAAAGCAGGCGCTCGCTGAACGCGTTCTCACCGGCTTTATTTCGGTGACGGGTTTCGGTCTGGAGGCGAGCGCTGGCAGCCCGCGGGTGCGTTTGGGCAAAAGGAGCTGGGTGCTCGAGGGGATGGCTCTCGAGGTCGGGCAGGCCGAGGCTTCGGGGGAACCCGGTTTTTCAGAAGTTTGGCTGTCTTACGACGGGCTCATGGGCCGGCTCAAGTTAAGGGACGACATCCGGCCAGCCGCCCGAGCCGTCGTCGAAGCGCTGCACGCCCGGGGCCTGCGCAGCGTCGTCCTGACGGGAGACCGGCCGGAAGCTGCGGCCCATTTGAAAGAGGCTCTTGCCGTGCAGGAGGTGCGCGCAGGGCTTCGTCCCGAGGAAAAACTCGGCTACATTATGGAGCTCGCCAAAGCGGGCAAACGAGCTGCGATGATCGGAGATGGCATCAACGACTCCCCAAGCCTCGCGGCCGCCCATGTGGGCGTTGCCATGGGTGCCCGGGGCTCAGATGCGGCCCTGGAGCAGGCGGACCTCGTCCTGATGCATGACCGTTTGGAGAACTTTTTGAAGGCTTTCGACATCAGTGTCGCCGCCCGGCGGATCATCCGGCAGAACATCACCATCTCTCTGGGGGTCATCGTGGTTTTAGTGGGTTTTGCCCTGGCGGGCCATATTCCCCTCACCTTGGGAGTCATGGGCCACGAGGGCAGCACCCTTCTGGTAGTGCTCAACAGCCTGCGCCTTCTTTTACAGGGGCGCGCGGATCCGGCCGCAAAGCCTGCTGCCGTCTAAAACGGTTGACCTACTAAGCCTGCACGATACTTTGCTGGATCCGTCTGCCAGCCCTAGGACGGCTTGTTTTTAGAAAACGACATGCGCCTGATCCTTAAATCGCTCATTCTGATTTTGTTAGCGAACGCCCCGGCGGCGTTCGGCAGCTATTCTTTGTTCAATCCAGACCAGGCGGAGGCCCTCAAACCAGAACTGCGCAGCCTTTTTGGCCCTCAGTCTTCCAATTTTCGGTACGATAAAAGAATGATGGAGGCCGCCGAAATTGCGGCGGAACGTGCCTCGGCCTCCTCCCAAGCAAGTTGCTGGCGGTACGTCAAAACAGCACTGCTCCGCGCTCAAATCATCGATTCCTACCCCAAAACCCGTTACGCCAAAGAGGCGGGGGTGGAGCTCCAGACCAGTTTCGGCTTCAGGAAACTCGCCGTTTCCGACCCGTACAAGGCGCCTCCTGGATCGGTCCTGGTTTACGGAGGCCCCGGCGCTGGGCACGTGGAATTGCGCTCCAAGGAGGGTTTCGTGAGTGATTTTGTTTCATCCAAGCCCTCTCCAAGGCCGCTGCTCGGGGTGTACGTCAAGCCCCGTTCGTGAGTGCTTCCCGCCCGCCGGCGGACCCCTCTGGGGTGCGGTTGCGAGTGATTCCAAACGCCCGTAAAACGGAGGTGGTGGGGTTGCACGGCGACGCGGTAAAGCTAAAAGTCGCCAGCCCTGCGCTCGAGGGCAAGGCCAACGCCGCAGTTCTGGAGTTTGTGGCGCAGAAAGCGGGAAGCCCAGGGCGCGCCGCCGTTTTGGTGGCGGGGGCCAAGTCCCGGGATAAAGTGGTCCGGGTAGAGGGAATGTCGGGACAAGAATTGCGCCTTAAACTTATGGACGACAAGGAATAAGCCTGAACCTGGCCGGGGGGACCAATCGTACCTCGGCAAAAGGTTGGGAAAATTTTCTTCGAGAAACTCCCCACCTGTGCTACAGTCTTCTCCCTATGGCGATCCAGAAAAGGACAGCGTTCTCACGTCGGTTGCCTGACTTAGTGACAGAGGAACTGGCGACAGTACTTTCTTCCCGAAGCAGCTTCGAATTCAAAGATCT
>QQND01000062.1 GCA_003402745.1 Verrucomicrobiota bacterium | reverse complement strand
TGCCTAGGGGGTCGGCTCTGCCTAGGGGGTGGGCTCTGCCTCGGGCTTCTTGAACAACGGACCGGGCTTGGTGCCCTCCGAACCGACAAGCCGCTTATAGTCTGACTCGAGGAAGGATTCTGCGATGACTTTGCCTTCTTTGTTAATCACTTGAACGCCATAACCGGCGATTTTTGTACCGCTAGCCTCCACAGGTTTTGTGGGTGCAGCGCCTGCGGCAGGGGGCTTTGCTCCACCGCCCATTCCGGGCTTGGCCGCGGCGGCGGCAGGAGGGATGAAGATCTGTTTCTGCGTGTAAGTGCTTTTGATCGGTGCCGAAGTCACGACCGCTATCAAATTGGGTTTGATATCCGTTGTGACTTCACCGCCGTCGAGGAGGGAGTTCTTCATTGTTTTCATATCCCTCCCAATGAGCCAGTAACGCACTAAAAGCCCGGTCTCCATTTTGCTGGAGGCGTTGTGCAAGGAAATGGACAGCGCCTTTTCTTGGTTGACGGGTTTTGGCGCTGCCCCGGCAGCCGCGGGGGCGGGGGCGGGCGTTTTTTTGGAGTCCGCTGCGGGCTCGGAAGGGTCTTTTTTGTCACCTGGTTTGACGAATTCGGCTGCGACGTCGATTCTTGCTGAAGCTTGGGAGACAGCCAGGAGAGAGGTGAGTAAAAGGAGGGGGGCGAGGTTCATAGACGCAGGTTAGGTAATTTTGTTTACGGGAATCGAGCGCGGAGTTGACCGTGGAAGCCGATAGGGTTTTTTTAAGTATCTGTGAGCCCGTTTTTTTCTCAAGGGGTGATTGTCGTTATCACCGCGGTTTTCGGCGCCATGGTGGGCTCCTTTCTGAATGTCTGCATTTACCGGCTGCCTCTGGGCCTGTCCGTTGGAAATCCCGTGCGTTCCTTTTGCCCGGGGTGCGAGCGTACGATTCCATGGTACCAGAACATTCCTGTTCTTTCGTGGCTTCTGCTTGGGGGGCGCTGCGGGGGTTGTCGCAACAAAATTTCGCCCCGCTACCTGGTGGTGGAGATCCTAACGGCTCTGCTGTTTGCCGGGGTGGCGGCGAGATTTGTTGGCAGCACTCCGCTCTTGATCGTTCCTGGGGTGTGCTTTGTGAGTCTTTTGGTGGTGGCAACTTTTGTAGATCTTGAACATTTGATTATCCCCGATGAGGTGACCTGGGGCGGCGTTGGAGCGGGTATCGTCTTTGCCTTTCTGCTCCCAGAACTTCACGCAACAGGTTCCCGGTTTGAAGCATTAGGGTGGGCGGCACTGGGGGCCTCGGTGGGTTACGGAACACTCTGGCTTGTGGCGGAAGGGGGACGGCTGGTTTTTGGAAAAAGCCGCTTCGCCTTTGATCCCCCGGTGGAGGCCGTATGGACGCGCACCGGAGAAAGCGCTGAGTTGGTTGTGGACGGTGAAGTTTTGGACTGGAGCGGTCTTTTCCCCAGAGGCACGGAGGTGGTTGAAATGGACTTCACCGACGGAGATCTCGACGGAACCCGATTCGAGGCGGTCCGAGGAATTTGGAGCTTTGAGTCTCTCGAGATGGCCGGGCGCCTGGTGGACTTGAATGCCGCGAGCAGGCTTGCTTGCCGCCTGCGCTCGCTTGTGTTGCCGCGCGAGGTCATGGGGTATGGGGACGTTAAGCTCCTAGCAGCCATCGGCGCGTTTAACGGATGGAAGGCGGTTTTTTTCACGCTGATGGCGGGTTCCTGTGCCGGAGCCGCGTTTGGTTTGGCGGCTCTTTTGGTGGGACGCCGCGCTTGGTCCGCGAAGATCCCTTTTGGTCCGTATCTGGCGTTTGGAGCGCTCCTTTGGCTTGCAGTGGGCGAGGAGCTCTGGCGCATGTATTGGGCGGTTCTTTCCAGGGCCGGCGCTGTTTAAATCGAAAAAGCGCTCCGCCGCCGTTGTCTCTTTCTGTGTTTTATGGCTGCCATGCGCGCGAGCCAGTGGAGGAGCGGGCCTTTTGTGAGGAAGGGTCCCTATTCTCCCTTTCCCAAGCGTCCCTGCAGCCGTTAAGCTCTCCAAATATGTCGCAACACACGACCTCCATCACGGCTGAGACGACCATGCAGGACCTCGTCTCGTTTTTTCCAGGCGCCCAGCGTGCGCTCTTCCGCGGCTACCACATCGGCGGCTGCTCCAGTTGTGGATTTGAGCCCTCTGAAACTCTGGCCCAGGTGTGCTCGCGAAACGGGGACCTTCCCGTTGCCGATGTCATCGGGTTTCTCGGCCAGGCTCAGGAGGAGGACGTCCGCCTGGAAGTTTCCCCAGTCCAGGCCCGGGAACTCGTGGAGTCGGGGGCGGCCGTCATTGTTGATATACGCTCTGGGGAGGAGTTTAATGCCGTTTCGATCCCGGGCTCCGTTTTGTTTACCGAAGAGCTCATGCACGCGCTTCCAGGGTGGGACCGCGCAAAGGAGATCATTTTTGTGTGTCACCACGGCGTCCGCAGTCTTGACGCCGCTGCGTATTTCGCGGGGCACGGTTTGGAAAACGTCCGGAGCTTGCGCGGGGGCATCGACGCCTGGAGCTGTGAGGTGGACACCTCTTTGCCTCGCTACGAGCTCGCCTGAGCCGTAAACTTCCGTTTCTTATGAGCGATCTCCAACAACGCATTCAGGAAGCCGTTTCTCACCCGAAAAACTTGGGCGAAATGGTGGATGCCGATTCCGTGGGCACGGCCGGATCGGCTGGGTGCGGGGATATGCTGCGGATGTGGGTGAAGTTTAAGGAGGACGCGACGGGCCGCAAAGTCATCGACCGGGCGACGTTCCAAACGTTTGGATGCGAAACCGCCATTGCCGTCGCCAGTGTGGCAACCGAGTTGGTGGCGGGTAAAACCGTTGCAGAGGCCCTCGAAATGTCCAGCGGCGACCTGGCGGCTCCTCTTGGGGCGTTGCCGCCCATGAAGATCCACTGCGCACAGTTGGTGGAGAGCGCTTTGCGTTCCGCCCTTGCTCCCGCGCCTGCAGCAAGCGCGGGCCAGGCGGACGGAGCGGTTTCCGAGCTTGGAGCTGGCATTGCCCTGGGGCGGCTCGGTCCAGTGGCTCCTGCGGGTGTGCAAAGCCCCTCGCTTCGGGACAGCTTCAAGCCTCCGGCCGAAGCTGGACGGAAGGTGCAGATCGTTTTCAAAAACCCGGCTGCCCAGTAGGCGCAAGGCGGCCCAACCCAAACAGTTCATGCACGAAAATACTGAAAAAGTCCTCATTCGAGACTGCGAAGCCATTCGGATTCCCAGTGGCGAAGCCATTTGCTTGCCCAAGGGCTCCACGGTGATGATCACCCAGGCGCTGGGGGGCAGCTACACGGTGGCGACCTCAGAGGGACTCGCCCGGATCACCGACGAAAACGCCGACGCCCTGGGGTTGGAGTCCGCGCTGGGTAAACGGGAGGACCGCGCGCCCGTGGCGGACGTCCGGGTGGAGGAGGCGGCGGTTTGGGGGCAGTTGAAGACGTGTTACGATCCTGAGATTCCCGTAAATATCGTGGATTTAGGACTGGTCTATGACTGCGTGGTGGAGCAACCGGAGGGCGCTGCAGCCAAGGTGCTTGTGAAGATGACATTGACTGCGCCCGGTTGCGGAATGGGGCCGGTGATTGCGCGGGAAGCGGAGCAAAAAATCATGGCGCTTCCGGGGGTGGACGAGGCGCAGGTGGAGGTGGTCTGGGATCCCGCGTGGAACCAGTCCATGATCAGCGAGGTGGGCAAGATGAAGCTCGGCATGATCTGAGTCGAGGGAAGTGTGGCAAGGCGCGTCCATGCAGTTTCAGTCTCCTCTGCCGTCGTGGGACAGGCAGGATCGACGTTGCTTGCACTCCTAAACTTTGTGGAGGGGGTTCAATGTTGGGTCAAGGACCGGGCCGGAGTCTATTGTTGGGTGAACCGGGCCTTCCTCCTCAATTATTCTTTGGATGTCAGTCCGGACGCTGTTGTTGGCAAGACGGATTACGATCTTTCTCCCAAACATCTCGCCGAGCAGTTCCGCTTAGATGATTCTCAAGTGCTTGAGGGTAATCAGATTCTCAATCGTCTCGAACTCGTCGGCCGCTTCGACCACGTCTCCCACTGGTGCCTCACCACTAAGCTTCCCGTGAGGCAAGGGGACGGCTCCATCGCAGGCACCGCCGGAATCACCCGAGTGGCCAGTGCGGACGAACTCAATGCTGATGCTCATCCTGACTTGGGGCTGAGTCGCGCCCTGACTTTTGTGCGAGAGCACCACGCGGCGCCCATATCCAACCAGTCCCTTGCCGCTGTTTCCGGCCGATCGGTGCGTGCGCTGGAGCGGCTTTTTGTGAGGGAGCTTCGCCTCACCCCGCAGCAGTACCTGCGCCGGATTCGGGTGCGTCTTTCCTGCCAGGACCTTATTTTTTCCCACTGGAGTCTGAGTGAAGTTGCTCTACGCCATGGGTTTTGTGATCAAAGTCATTTCACGAGGGAATTCCGCTTGGAGACGCAGATGACCCCGAAAACCTACCGTGTTCGGTACCGTTGCACGGGGGAAGCTGCGCCGCTTTGATTCCAAAAGATGCCGCTGGGAGTCTATCCTGGCAGCTTCCCTGCGTCGTACAGTGAGCGTGTGATTGGGCGCTCCTCTATTTTGGCCATCGGCCGCCTGCCCATCCGGTTGGCTTTTGTTTATCGCTCGAACCTCTTTATTTCTTTCCCCTCCATACCCCAAACACCATGAAAGTTGGAATCGACAGCTACTGCTACCACAGACAATTCGGCGAGGTTTACCCGGGCCAGGCCTCGCCAGAGGCGCCGCTCACTTTTGAAAATTTCATGCTCTCGCTCGAGGGCCTCGGCATTGATGGTGTCTCGTTAGAGTCCTGTTTTATCCCCCGCTTTGATGCGTCCTATCTGGCGGGTATCAAAGCGCATTTGGATGCGCTTGGGATGGATCGGGTCTATGCCTGGGGGCACCCGGACGGACTTGAGGCCGGCCAAAATGAGTCTGCCTATGCGGAAATGATCGGGCACATGGAGCACGCCAAGGCGATTGGCGCCAGCGTCATGCGAGTTGTGGGCAGCAGTCTTCGTTACCGTGCAGAACCGCACGGCCCGCAGTTGGAAAAACTTACGCGCATGTTCTCCGATGCCTCCGCACTGGCGGCGAAAGTGGGCGTGAAACTGGCGCTCGAAAACCACATCGACTACAATTCCAACGAAATTCTCCAGCTGCTCAAAGACGTTGATTCACCCCACCTCGGCGTGAATTTTGATTCGGGAAATTTTCTGCGCGTCTTGGACGACCCCGTAGAGGCGATGCGCAAGCTTGCCCCCCATGTGCTTGCAACTCACATCAAGGACCTTCGTCCGGTCAAGGGCGTGCCGGCGGATGCGTGGCATTTTTTCTCCTGCGTCCCGACCGGAGACGGGCTGATCCAAAACGAGGCGCTCGCGCGGATTTTGAGCGAAAACCGGTATACGGGTTTTTTGGCCGTCGAAATCGATTTTTTACACCCTGACTACCAGGGCAGGGAAGACTGGGTCGTGAGGGAGAGCATCCGCGCACTCAAAGCCATAGCCGCCAATTTATAGGGTATGAAAAACAAGCTTCGCATCGGCCTCATCGGGTCCAAGTTCATGGGGCGCGCACACAGCAACGCCTGGAAAAAAGCCGGGCTGTTTTTTGATATTCCCTTGCAGCCAGTGCTGCAAATGGTCTGCGCCAGGCATGAAAATTCGCTGCATGAATTTGCGGAGCAGTGGGGTTGGCAGCAGACGGAGACCGACTGGAAGAAGGTGGTGAGCAATCCTCTCGTCGATGTGGTTGATATCGCTCTGCCTCAGCATTTGCACTACGAGGTGGCGCTTGCCGCGGCGCGCGAGGGTAAGCACATCTTTTGCGAAAAGCCCCTGGCAATGAACAGCAGGCAGGCAGAGGAGATGTTGCGCGTATGCGAGGAACACAGGGTGGTCCACTACCTTAATCACAACTATCGCCGCACTCCCGCCATCAGCCTCGCCCGGAGGATGATCGACGAGGGAAAAATCGGAAGGATTTTTCACTGGCGGTGCGCCTACCAGCAGGACTGGATCGTGGACCCGGAATTTCCGCTGACCTGGCAACTTCGGGCCGAAACCGCTCAGGCAGGCCCGCAATGGGATCTCAACTCGCACGCCGTGGACCTCGCCCACTATCTGGTTGGGCCCATCGCCACGGTCTCTGGATTGACCGCGCAGTTTGTGGCCGAGAGGCCTTTGGCGGACGAGAGCAGCTCAGGAAATCTCCAGGCGGATGCGCTGGGCGACGCCAAGGGCAAGGTAACCGTCGAGGACGCCGCTCTAATGCTCGTGCAATTTGAGAACGGCGCGGTCGGTTCCTTTGAGGCGACACGGTTCGCGACGGGGCGGAAAAACGCACTGAGCTTTGAGCTCTACGGGAGCAAGGGCAGTCTCAAGTTTGATTTAGAGCGGATGAATGAGCTCTCGTTTTATTCCGCTGAAGATCCGGAGGGCTGCCAGGGTTTCCGCACCATCCAGACTACCGAGGCCTCGCACCCCTATGCCGCTCACTGGTGGCCTCCGGGGCATATCATCGGATACGAGCATTCCTTTGTGCACGCGGCCGTTGATTTCGTCCGGGCCGTCGATTCGGGGACCGCGATCGAACCGAACTTTGCCAGCGGTGTGCAGATTCTCAAAGTTCTCGAAGCCGGCCTGTAGTCAGCTCGCACCCAAAAACAAGTCGTCCTGTAAACCAACCAAACAATGAGCACGAACAACAAAGACACATTCAATACTGAAGGCTATCTCATCGTAGACGTCCTCACCGAAAAGGAAGTGGCTGATTTCCGCGTCCTCATGGATGCGTTGATCTCGCCTGAAATCAGATCCAGCGACACCGAGATTCGCTCCTCCTCCTTCCAGCATCTGGGGGACGAAATCGCGGATTTCGGAAAGGAAGCCCGGCAGTATTATTTCCATCTACTCACCAAGCCGAACACCCAACCGATTCTCCACGCTTTCCATCATCCCGTCATTTTGAAGACGGTCGAGGAATTGCTCGGGCCCAACCTGATTATTAACAACGCCTCCATTTTAGCGGCAAACGTGGGGACGGAGTATTCCCTGGGCTGGCACCGGGACATCATTCAAATTCCCCAGAACGAGATTGAAGACTGGCTTTTTTCACCAGAACGGTTCCACAACAGCGTGCAGATTAACCTGCCGCTTGTGGACGAAAATTCCCTTTGGGTGGTGCCAAGAAGCCACCATAGGCCGAATACACCTGGGGAAAACGCGGCCTTCCGCGGTTCAAAGCATTACGCCCCCGTGGGCGCGGAAATGCCGGGGGGAATTCCTGTGCCGCTGAAGGCCGGGCAGGCGGTGCTTTACAACAACAATCTTGTGCACAGGGGGTTCACGAAAAAAATGACCGTTCCAAGGCGGACCCTCCATATGGGCTATCACAGCGCCGCATTTCCTCCCACGTGGCACTTTTATCTGCTCAACTCGGACTTGGTCACTGACGCGTACAAGGAGACTCTCAGTCCGACATTACGCGCCATGATGGACCAGTATCTGGAATGCAAAAGGCAATACCCGGACATGTCTCAAACGTGGAAGTGGGACTACAACTTTCCCGGCGAGCCCGCGTTGGGCTGAACTCCTTGACGCGCGCGGACCGAACCGCTGAAAAATCCACCAAACAGATTCCAGGAAGAACCGCCATCTCCACTCCGTCAAGATGTTCGAGTGGTGGAAGTTAAATCTGCAGCTATCGGTGATCAAAGGCGGAAGCCCGGTCGCGGTGGACAGCCCTGAGGAACAGGAGCGTCGCGTCGCGACGGAGGTGGCCGCGTTGAAGCCGGCAGCACAGGCCGCGCAAGCGCAGGGTATGAAGCTCGGTCTTTACAACCACGGGGGATGGTTTGGGGAGCCCGAGAACCCGATCGAGATCATCGAACGCCTCAAGGGAGAGCGAATCCAGAACGTGGGAATTGTTGCTACTCTTTCACGTCCAGTACATCGACTTGGATGAACTGGCCGTTGAAAGGCGCTGGCGCGGGGGCGATTTCTGGCACGACCAATTTTTTGTAATTGGTGATCATCCGACCGTTCTGCCCGTCTCCAAAAAACACAACCTCCGCGCCACCATCGATCTCGATGGTCTGGGTGTAATCAAGGGTGAAGATGCGGTGTCCGACACTGTCCTGACGGTTCAGGAAATAGTGCGACTTTGGCGAGGATACGCTGATTTGATAGATGTTGTAAGTGGCGTTGTTTTTGACACCTCCGACGTAAAAATATTCACCCACAGACTGGCCCTCTTTGTACATCATGGGCTCCACCACTCCGCGAAAACGAAGCGTCACTTTGTAACGTTTTCCGGGTTCTCCGCCGAACTTCTTTTTGGCTGTAAAATTGTCGGTCGTCTTGGGGTCACCGGTTACCAAGCCTGACGGCCCGTCTGCGCCCTCTTTAGGGTTGTCTGGCATTGGGTCCTTGCACGGGAATTCGAAGCGAAAGCCGTCCATGGAAGCTGCCGGGCTCTTAGAGTCGATCGCGTGAACGCATGTTCCGGATGCGGCAAATACGATGGTGCCAAGAATACTGAAGGAGGTAAGGATTCGGGAGGACATCTTGCAAGGTTCAGGGATAAGAGCTCCCGTGTCGAAGCCAAATCCGATGGGGCGCGGTGGTTCCGAGGGACGCCGCTTTTAGGGGGCGAAGCCGCTCAGGATCCCGTGCTCTAGGGCGAGGGCCTCGTTGCCCCCGGTTATGCCGACAGGCCCGCAAATTCGACTGATGGAGGCCAAACTAGGACACCAAAATTCACACCTTACCGTCTTGCCATCGTGGCCTGTTTCGCGTTTTGACTTCAGAGAGGCGAAGTCTCTCGGCTGTTTTTTGAATAAATACCCAAACCACGCGCGTCTCCCCCTCGGATGCCTCCTTCCCTCGAACAGATTTACGACGCCCACGCGGATGCATTGTATGCGTTTCTTCTGAATTGCTCGCGCAACCACGCGCTTGTCCAGGATGCGTTGCAAGAGGTTTTTCTCAAACTCGCGCGCTTTCCCTTTCTGCTCGAGAACGCGCTTGAGCCACGGGCCTTCCTCCTTCGAACGGCGCACAACGCCCTGCGCGATCTTCTCCGACGCGCTACAACGCGTACCGCTTACGAAGAGCAGCATGGCGTGGAAGCGCCGACGCTTCTTCTTCCGGCCTTTCCGGGTGATGACGAAGCCTTCCGACATACCGTGGAGGTTTCGCTCCGAAATCTTCCCCGGGAACAACGCGCCGTGCTCCACCTCAAGCTCTGGGAAAACCTCACCTTTGCCCAAATCGGCGAGGCTCTCGACATCTCCCCGCACACCGCAGCCAGCCGTTATCGCTACGCCTTAGACAAACTTCGGGACGTGCTGCGTCCAGTCTACGAGGAGCGTCTGTAAGCACAAAACCATGAAAGACCCACTCGAAAACCGCCTTTCCCAAATGCCCCTGCGTCGCGCGCCCGCGCATTGGAAAAACACCATTGTCCAAAAAGCCCACCCGGCGCCAGAGACATGTCCCCAGTCCCCCGATCGGCGAATCTCCGCAAACTGGCTGGCGCTCGCCGCCGCGTGGAGCCTGATCGCCCTCCTGCAGTGGGACTCCAACCGGGGGAACTCCCCCGGGACGGACTCGCTGCCAGGAGGCTTTTACATTCCGAGTCTGAGCGCGTTCCGCACTCCGGAAGCCTTTCTGGAAGAGCTGCTTGCTGAACCGCGTTCGCTGCCACCCGGCCCCAAACATAGTCGCTACACCGCGCACAAAGCCGCCATCATCGCCTGACCCTATGGAAGCCCCTCACGCCGACAGTCTCCCGCAAACCACCTCCCCCCCGCCTGCACCCCGCAAATGGCTGCGTCGGATTGTTTGGACCCTTCTCTGGAGCGCGACGGTCCTGTTTCTAGCGATCTCGCTTTTTGACGCCTACTGCAAACACCGGTATGAGGCTTCCGTCGCGAAAGCCAAGGCTGCAGGCATGCCCGAGTCATGGGACGAAATCATGCCAAAACCTGTTCCCGAAGCGGATAATTTTGGAGCCTTGGAGGATTTCAAACCCTTTCTCGCCATCGAGGAGATCAAACGCCCCATTAGCCCCTCCGAACCTTTTGGAAGAACGGTTCGTTCACTGGATGAAAAGGGAATGGAAGCCTTAAAGGGAATCAAGCCGCTCAAAATCTCCAGCGGATCCCTCAAATCAGCCGGGCCATTTCAGACAGCAAGCCTCTCAGACCTTCGCAGCAAGGCACTCGCAGACAAAAGGCTGGGAGAAGACTCTTCCGGTCTCTCAGATTCCGAAGCACTCCTGAAGGTTTTCGAAGACCTGGATCCCCTCTGGAAACGCCTGCACGAAGCCAAACAGCGCAAACACGCCGTTCTGTTTTACACGGTGAGACCGAGCGTTGAACTGATGGTCAATCGTCTGATCAACCCGATGCTTTCTCTTACAAACATCGCGCAGATCAAAGCGAGGGCGCATATCAGCGCCTCACGCGGCAATGAAGCGCTGGAAGAATGTCTCCTCGCATTTAAGTTGGCCGATCTCGAAGCCTTTCCGACCCTCATCGAGCATCTTGTTCGCACCACGCAAATAGGCATTGTGATGCCAGTGCTGTACGAGGGAGTTTCGGCTCGCGTATGGAATGATTCACAGCTGGCTGTTCTTGAGGAAAATTTGGCCCGCTACGGTCTCTTGGGTTCACTCACAAAAAACGTCGCTTCAGAAAGCCTTTTCTGTCGTTCGATGAACGCACACATACAGCCGGTGGTGAGGACCGGGGGGGAAAAAGCGATCCCGTTTCTTGGCTCGCTCGTATACAAAAATGACGGCAGCCAAGAGAGACTCCTGCCCAAAGGCCCGTTCCTGATCAAAGTTTTCGCGAAAAGCATTTTAAATATTATTGGCTCCGCAAATTTAGACTCGCTGTTGCAGCTCGGGAACGTCCTCGACAGGGAGGTGCACCACAACTTGCGATCCCGCGTCGATCTTCCCGCTCCTCAATGGGGACCCCTCAACGGGCTGGCGCTCAGGGGCACGACCGCATTTTCTGGAATCATCAAGGCGAGCGCCCGCGGACAAACGCTCCTTAACATCGCCCGCGTCGCGATCGCGCTGGAGCGCCACCGACTTCGTCACGGGAGCTTCCCTCCCACGCTGGACGCACTCGCGCCGGACTTCCTGCCCTCGATTCCCACGGAGGTCTTCGACGGTGCGCCCCTGCACTACCTGCTCAAAGGTGCTAACCAAGGGTTCACTCTCTACTCTACCGGTTGGAAAGGCACCGACGACGGCGGCGCGATGGATTATAGCAAGCCCAATGAAACGAACTGGACCTGGTCCAGTCCATAGGCGGTGTTGATGCCCCCGTGAAATACGACTGTTTAGGCTGTCCGCCGCTTTTAGGGGGCGAAGCCGCTCAGGATCCCGTGCTCTAGGGCGAGGGCCTCGTTGACCCCGGTCATGCCGAGGTGTTCGCGCATGCGGGTGACGGCCTGCACGCGGGCAATCGCCTCGTCGGTGCGGAGCGCGCTGGCGGCGTTCTGTGCGTGCTCAGAGCACAGGGGAAGGTGTCTGGCGGGCTGTCCGTTTTGGAGAAGGAGCACGTCGGTCCAGAAGGCTTCGAGAACTTCCAGCAGACGGGTGCGTTCGCCGATGTAAAGAGCTTCGGTGCGCGCGGCATGGGACTCCTCGAGTTGGTCCAGCCATTTCGGGTCGACGGTTTGTTTGTACTGTTTTTCCTCCGCCTTGAAAGCTTGGGCCGCTGAATCGTGGATGCTTTCCTTGGTTTGGGCCAGAAGCGCCTGCAGTTGTTGCGCCAGCCAGAGGCCTCCCTGCAAGTCGGGTTTGCGGGTGGAAAAGAAGTTGCAGACAACCTCTGCGGCGGCGGTTGCCGAAGGGGAAAGGCCTTTGTTCAGAGGCGCCCTCAGGGGGATTTCCACGCACCGCGAGAGGATGGTTTCCAGGAGCTGCTCGGGCAATTCGCTGAGGAGGAGCAGGTGTGTTTTAGGCGGCGGCTCTTCCAGGGTTTTCAAGAACGCGTTGGCGGCCTGCGGCACGAGCCGGTCGGCCTCGAAGATGATCCCGAATTTGCTCCCGCCGAGGGAGGAGCGCATGCGAAGTTCTCCCTCCAGGCCGCGCAACTGTTCGATGAGGAGCTTGCGGGACTTGGATTCTGGAGCGATGGAGTGGACGTCGGGATGGGCAAGGACCGCCCCGGGTTCGCAGCCCAGGACCTTGGCGCAGAGCTCAAGAACGAGCTCGCGTTTTCCGCTCCCCTGCGCGCCTGTCACCAAATAGGCGTGCGCCAGCCGGTTGTGGGCATGGGCCTGGAGGAGGAGGGCTAGGGCGTCAGGGGCGGCTAGGGACATCCGCTCACTGTAAGCAAACACGAGCGCCGGCGCAAAGCGGGAAGGGGCCGGTCTGTGTGTGCTGGGCACGCAGGGGCAGGACGTCCCCCACTTCGGGGGTTCTCCCACGGGCTTTAACGCACAAAAACGCGCGGGCCGTCTGGGGGAGACGTGGCCATCCTGTCTCTGGAGCGGGGAGCCTGCTGGACAAAGTCGTTGTTCTCGCCGTATTCCGACCAGGGGCCGCGCGGGACTTCGCTGACTTCGACGAATTTCCAGTCGGTCACGTCGATGGAGTTGAGGCGGAGATAATCGCGCACGGCGGGGGAGACGTCCAAGCCGGCGCCGCTGTTGAGATTGGGGAGGGGGCGTTCCTTGCCGAAGACGTATTCCCAGTGGTCGGTGCGGAAGGGGCCGCAGTCCCCCCATTGGGCGTAACAGACGCGTCCCTGGTTGTTGCGGATGGCGATCCAGCGGTCCCGGCAAACACTTTGACCGTCGCGCACAAACGCGGCGCGGAACCAGGGGATGACGGCGCGCGCTTCTGATTTATGGGTGCTGCCCTTGAGGTCGTTGTAGGGAAGGGCGAAGTAAAACGGGTTTAGTTTTGGGGTGAAGGTCGCCGGGGTGAATCCCCGCCGGCGCGTGGGATCCGGGTTGTCAAAGCCCCCAAAGGAGTCCTTCCAGTTCAGATCCCAGCTTGAGGAACGGTTGTGGACGGGGTTGTTGACGGTGGCTGCCTCTCCGACCCAGAAGATGGTGGTGACGATCTTGTTCTTCCAGGGGTAGCGTCCCAGGGAGGTGGTTCCCGTGCCGGGACCCTGCCTCGCCGCCAGCGAGGACAGGCTGCCCGAGGAGGGCACCCTCACCTCCGGTTCCAGGGACTGCAGGACGCTTTCCCGCAGTTTTTCCGCGTACCGCACAAATTCGGCCCTCTCGGAGAAGGGGGATTCGATCTGGGCTTCCGAGCGGGCGCCCGTGAGAAGGAACAAAAAGCCGATGCTCGCCGACCTTAGAGAAAGGGGGTGGAGAAAGAGTTGCTGCGAGGTTTTTCCCATTCGGTGCAAGGGTTTCACTTTGAGTTCGAGACCTCTCGTCGTAAAGGGACAAATGCGCAAGGAAAGATAGAAGCTGTTGCCGCCGCCCTGAGTCTTTGTATAACAAGAAGCTTTTCCGGACTGCCCTGCGCCCCGCGTTTGGCATGCTGCGGCACACTAACCTTGAATATGAGCACCCAGAATACGTTCCCCAAACTTCACAACGCCATGTGGCCCGGCTTGGTTGGCAAAGAGCCAGGCACCGACCACCCACCCATCAGTCTCGAGCGGATGCTTGACCTCACCGCGCGCGCGGAAGTCGACGGCCACAAGTTTGAAGGCGTCGATCTCTTCCTCTTCCACCCGCATACGGATCCCGATGCGAGCGACGATTCCATCAAGCACATGGCGGATTTGATCGCGTCCAAGGGCCTTGCCGTGGGTTCGCTGGTGGCGCCCGTCTGGCCGGGCACTGTGGGGGATTCCTCCATGGGCTCCCCAGAACAGCGCGAGAAATTCGTGCTCGCCGTCAAAAAGGCCTGCCGTATCGCGGGAATCCTCAACAACCATGGCGTCAGGAAATACGGAGTCATCCGCATCGACTCGGCCGATTCGCCCGCGCACTGGGCGGCGGATCCGGTGGGGAACACGCACAAGATCGCCGAGACATTCCGGGAGGCGGGAGCGGTTGCGGCCGCCCATGGCGAACGCCTTGCTGCGGAAGGGGAAATCTGCTGGGCCGGGATGCATTCCTGGAAATACATCGTCCAGCTTTTGGAAGAAGTGGGGATGCCCGGCACCGTGGGTTTCCAAGCCGACCTCGCCCACACCTACCTGTACCTGCTCGGGTACAACGCGCCCGAACACGGCTTGCTCAAACCCGGGCACAGCCATGCGGAATTCACAGCAGCCTATACCCAGATGACCGACGCGCTGCGGCCCTGGACGCTTGATTTCCATGTCGCGCAAAACGACGGTTCGGTCCACGGGACCGGGTCACACGACAAAACTGGCCGGCACTGTTTGGCGGACGACCCCAACGGGAAGCTAGATATCGCGGAGTGCTCCGGGTACTGGCTGAAGGGGGCGGCGGAACGCGGTCTGAAGCACATCTGCTGGGACGGGTGCATGTTTTCCAACGAGTTGCTCGAAAAACAGGAGACGTGGAACACGATTCTGGCGGCGATGGTGAAGGTGCGCGCCGCACAAGGCTACAGCTTGTAGTTGACGGGCTGGATTTTAGAAGCGGAAATGGTTTAAAAACAAAGATTTATGGCAAAAAAAACACTGAATGTTGGGATCGTCGGGTACGGCTTCATGGGCCGCACCCACGCCAACGCCTTCCGGAAGGTGGTCAATTTTTTCGACCTCCCCATCACCCCGGTGCTCAAGGCGGCCTGCGGCCGGGACGAAGCCAAGCTCAAATCCTACTGCGAGCGCTGGGGTTGGGAGACGGCCGAAACGGACTGGCGCAAGCTGATTGATCGCAAGGATATCGACGTCATCGACATCTGCACTCCGAACGACTCCCACGCTGAAATCGCCATCGCCGCCGCCCGCGCCGGCAAGATGGTCATGTGCGAGAAACCCCTCGCCATGGACGGTCCTCAAGGCGAGGAAATGGTGCGTGAAATTGAGAAGGCCGGCGTCGCCAACATGGTTTGGTACAATTATCGCCGCGTTCCTGCCGTCACCTTCGCCAAACAACTCATCGACGAAGGCCGTCTGGGCCGCGTTTTCCACTATCGGGCGAAGTTTCTCCAGGACTGGACCATCAGCGCCGACCTTCCCCAGGGAGGGGCCGGGCTCTGGCGCTTGGACGCCGCCGCCGCCGGTTCCGGCGTGACGGGCGATCTGCTCGCCCATTGCATCGACACGGCCCTCTGGCTCAACGGCAACATCAACACGGTGAGTGCGATGACGGAGACTTTCATCAAGGAGCGCACGCACAGTCTCACCGGTGAAAAGCAGGCGGTCAAAATCGATGACGCCTGCGCCTTCCTGGCTCGTTTTGACAATGGGTCGCTCGCCACCTTTGAGTCCACCCGCTACGCCCGCGGGCACAAGGCGCTTTACACCTTTGAAATCAACGGTGAAAACGCCTCCATCGCTTGGGATCTGCACGACCTCCACCGCCTCCAGTACTTCGACCACCGTGACCGGGGCAACCTCCGCGGGTGGCGCTCCATCCACGTCACCGACGGCGACCATCCCTATATGAGCAAGTGGTGGGTGCCCGGCTTGCAAATCGGCTACGAGCACACCTTTGTGCATCAGGTGGCAGACTTCTTTGAAGGCGTGGCCTCCGGACAACCCGCGGCGCCGACTTTCCGGGACGCGTTGGAAACCCAGTACGTGTGCGATGCGGTGCTGGATTCGGCCAAGACCGGCCAGTGGCATAGTGTGAAGCACGCATAAAGCGGGCTCGGGTGCAGGCGGATTTTTCCGCAGGCCGAGCCTCGGCCGGACCGGGATTTAAATTCCTGTCCGGCCTTTTTGTTTCCGGTCGTTTGTTGGGGCGCAGAGTGGCGGGCAGGGAATAAATGGCGGGAATAAAAAAGCCGCTCCCAAGCGGACCCGGGAGCGGCTTCTTGAATTTGAACTAGCGGGAGGCTAGTTCAAACAAACTACTTGTTGCATTTTTTGCAGACTTCGCCTTTGCCCTTGGCTTCCACGCAGCAGGGATGCGCGCAGTCCTTGCCGGCGGCTTTTGCCTTTTCGCAGCAGGATTCCGCAAACACGGGGGCTGCGAAGAGGGAGAAGGCTAGGGAGGCGATGGTGAGGAGTTTGGTGATGTTCATAGCGTCCTTATGGATACAGAGGCTTGGAAGATTTGCTAGCAGGAATTTGTTTGTTTCTAGTGGAAATTTGTTTTTTGCGCTCAACTATGTTCATTTAATGCTGCGAGTTGGAAGTTGCCTTAAAGCGTCCAGCACTCGAGAGTGATAACCCCGTGATGCCCCTCCCAATGCGATCTTCCTGTTTTCTGCTTCCTCTGGCCGCCCTGGTTGCCGCGCCCTTTGCCGTGCCGCAGCTCCTGCAAGCGCAGGTTGATCGGGCGCAGGGGGAGATGATCAAGCTCACCTTTCCTAATGCGGATGTCCGCGATGTGCTGACGCAGTACGAACTGTTGGTGGGCAAACACATCATTTATGACAATACGGTTCAGGGGCAGGTGAACATCAATGTACCGGAGGTGCCGAAGGAGGAGGCGATCCGGATTATTGAAATCACGCTTTTGATGAACGGGTATCACTTGGTGCCGTCCGATTCAGATCCGAACCTGATCAAGGCCACGGGGATAGGCCGCTCTCCGCGCCAGGTGGGTGTTCCGATTTTGGCAGAGCCGGAGCCTATTCCCGAGGGCGAACAGGTCATCATGTATTTGGTCAAGCTCCAGTACGCGGACCCCACGGAGCTCGCCCAGGTTTTGCAGCAGGCGATGCCCGCTTCGCGGCAGGAATACGCTCCGAACATCGTCGCGTTGCCGAAGGCGCAATCCATCATCATTACTGAAAACACGGCCATTTTGCGCGGATTGATGCGCATTGTGCGAGCTGCCGATTTAGAGCCGACCCGGGTGGAGGGGGAGTTCCTCACGCTGCAGCGTGCTTCCGCCAAGGATGTGGTGCAGATGTTGGAAAAACTTTTTGAAAAGCCTCAGTCGGCCCCCGGCGTCACTGCGCCCCGGCCGGTGCCTCAGGCGGCGGCCCCCGCCGGCCAGCCCGGCGCTCCTGCGGCCCCAGCCTCCCAGCTCACCACCGTGGAAATCGGCGGTATGACCGAGGACTCGATGCTCTCCGGCAAGGTGCGGCTTACGGCAGACGAGCGCACGAACCGGATCTACGTGGTCACCCGGCCAGTGAACCTGCCCATCATTCGCAAACTCATTCAGGAGTTCGACTTGGACGTTCCTTTCAGCGAGCCGATGGTGCGGCCGCTGAAGTTCGTTTCAGCGGGCGACATTCTTGACGCCCTCGTCAAGGCCGTTTCCGATCCCGGCACGAAAGACGCTGGGGCCACGGGCGCCTCGGGTGCGCAGGGCCAGCGGCCGCAATCGCCGACGCCAACTCAAAATGCGTCTCCCTTCGGAAACCAGGGCGGGCGCGGCGGGTTGGGCGGTTCCCAGTCGAGTGCGCAGTCGCTGAGCTTGCAGACCGAACCGCGTGAGATCATCCCGCAGACGGTGTTGGTCGGGAACGCGAGGATCATGGCGGACAAGCGGCGCAATGCGATTCTTGTGATCGGGAGCACGGACATGAAGGAAAAAGTGAGCAACATCCTCCAGCAGTTGGATGTGCGCACGCCGCAGGTGATGCTGACGACGGTAATCGGCGAACTGACGCTCTCGGAAGGCGAGGAGTTCGGCGCAACTTACATTTTGCACAACGGCAACCGTAGTGTGCTAAATAGCGGAACATTTGCGACGGCAAACGGGAGTATCGTGAATATCGGCAACAACGCCATGACTCTTAATTTGGCGCAACTCCTGAGCAACACGGCTGTAACGCGCGCTCTGTCGGGCGGGGCGGGGGGACTGGGCGGGTTTGTGGCTGCGGGCGACTCGCTGGGAGCCCTGGTGACGGCGCTGGAATCCACCAGCAAGTTCAAGGTGACCTCGCGGCCAAGTCTGTTCGCCAGCAATAACAAGAAGGCGCAAATTATTAGTGGGGAACGCATTGCCGTTATTCAGGGAACCCAGTCCGGCTTGGGGACGGGTTCCAGCCTCGTGCAGCAGAATTCGGTCAGCTATATTGACGTAAATCTGGATCTTCAGGTGGTGCCGCTGATTAATAGCGACAAGGAAGTCTACCTTGAAGTCGCCCAGACGCTGGCCGAGGTCACGGGAAGTTCCAAGATCGGCACCGACGATTATCCGATCATTTCCAACCGGCAATTGCAGACGGCCGTGATGGTTCCTAACGAGGGCACCCTCGTCTTGGGGGGCCTCATCAAGGACCGGCGCAACAAGAAGACCGGCGGCATCCCCGTATTGGGTAAGATCCCGCTGTTGGGCGGATTATTCCGCAGCACCTCGATGAAC
>QQND01000061.1 GCA_003402745.1 Verrucomicrobiota bacterium | reverse complement strand
GACGCCCGAAGGCCGCGCCCAGGTGCGCTCCCAGATGGGGCTGGCTCAGGATGCGTTCGTTTTGATTCACGTCGGCTGCCTCTCCAGAGCCAATGGTGGGGACCTTCTTTTGCGGGCCTTTGCAGAGTTGCGCGGGGAGAATCCAAAACTCAGGTTGCTCTTGCGGGAAGATTACTCCCCCGAAGGAGGGTTTGTTCAGCGGGCCATCGATAGTGTGAACCAGTCGCATCCCGGCCTTTTGACGCCGGAAATTATCGGGGCGCTGATTTTGCTGCCGAGCGCTGTTTCCCTGGGGTATGCGCAGTTCTTTTACGGAGTTTCCGATCTGTATGTAGCACCCTTCCGCGCTGCGGCCTTCCATCTTCCAGCGCTTGAAGCGATGTCTTGTGGTCTTAATGTTTTGATCACAGGGGGCGGGAGTGCAGATGCCTTGATGCTGCCCGGGGTTTGTTTCCCCATTCAGGCGGGCCCGGCGACCGACTTCGAGCCGGGAAACCCGGCTGCTGGGAAGGCCGTCGAGCCGGACTATTTGGCTTTTGTGAGGCAGCTCAGGCAGGCGATCAAGCAGCGGGGCCAAAACACCGTCGGCGCTGTTGAACGGCAGCGTTTTCTGGAAAAATGGTCTTGGACAAGGGCAGCTGACGCGCTGGCGGAGTGCGTGGGCGCGAAGGGGCATTCGGATTCCGCGCTGCGGTGAAGCGCGGGGCGCGGGCTGCGGAGGCCGCGGGACATCGTCGCATTGCCGCATTGCCGCATTGCCGAGCTCCAACGCCCTCCTCTCCCTTGCGGTTTTTAGTCTGGGACGTCCTCGACCTGCTGGTCGAGGACTTCGCCGGTGAGCCGGTCGATCGCCAAGAACACCCACACTCGGCGCTCTGCACTTTTGGTGAACTGGGTGAGGTCTCTGGCCCGAGGCTTGAGTCTTCCCGTCTGTACGATGAGATCGAGCATGATATTCCAGACTCGGGTCTGGCCGCCATCGGCGAGGGCCCGGATCACGGCCTCGCGCATCCGCAGGTTTTTGCGGTCCCGCGCGTTGGTGAACACGGAATCCAAGTCGGCGGACACTCCGGTGAAGTGCCAGGTGAGCTTACCTTGGGTCTGGGAGGGGTTCAGGTCGGAATTGCGGGTGGGTTCGCTGGCGGTTTGGTAGGTGATGGAGGTGTAGACTGGGTCGGTCCGCATGTTGAAATTTTCGGTCGGGATGTCTTTTCCAAACAGTTTCCCAGCGAGGTCGGACACGTTGGTGAGCGGACCCAGCCACGCCTTGTTGGCGGTGGTCCGGCCAATCAGGGTTCTTGCTACGGGAATGGCCTCCGTCGAGACGGTGGAGATCGCGGAGGAGACCTCGTCTTTGAGGGCGCCGTTAAGCATTGCTGTGAGCACCGGTTCCTGGCGTGTGTTTAAATTCACCTTGCCCGCAACGAGAGGTGGGGTTGGCGTTTGGAGGGGCGCGTCCGACATCGTTGGCAGCGGTTCGGTGAGGCAAAAGACATCCAAGAGTGCTGCGTCTCCAGTCTCCGGGGTGGAGAAGCTGAGGTTTTTCCAGGGCGCACCTCGGAAAGCGTACCCCATTTCTGCGACGGACTGGAACGCCCGGTTGAGCACGACGGGACGGTTGTCCTTGGTGACGCTGGAGCCGAGTTGGCCCTGGGGGAGGCCATCGGGAGTGGAGGAGTAGCCGCCGTATGCGGCAAAGGCGCCCATGGCGCGCCGGACGACGTCGTCCGGGTCGGCGTATGCCTGGCGGTACTCTGGACTGGTGCCCGGGGCGTAGAGCGGGTCGTTTGAATCGGCGTATTTGGGCTGGATATTTTCGCTAAAGCAGCCGATCCGCAAAGAATCTGCGAAGTCAAAATTACCGGGGTGCTCTAGGCCGGGGTCCGGTGGAGGAAGGTCGAGGTGCCAGTACCATTGGCGTCTGAAATTAGGAAGGCTGCTGTCGCTGGAAAAGGTACCCCGGTTTGTAAAACTCATGGACGTGGAGTAGTTGAAGATGGAGGGTGTCGTTGTTTTAACGGGGACCAGAGTCCGAGAGAACCAGCCGTAATCGTAGGCGTTGACACTGGGGTATTGCCAAAGGTCCTGGTTGTTGTATTTGCCTTGGGCCCACCACTGTGCCCAAAACGGCTGGGTGGCCCGTCCCTGCACCTTGCCTGGGGCGAAAAATCCAGCCGGGGGCGATAACAGGACACCGCTGACGTTTGTTTTGCCCTGCAGGGCATCATACAGGAGACGGAACGGGAGGGGATGGGTGACCAGCCAAGGGCGAATCGAAAGGTCCACATTGGCACCCTTCCAAGTAAACCCATCGATTTGGTTCCAACCGGCAGGCACACCCTCGCTGAGGCTTAGAACGCTCGCACGGTCTCTGGCGGAGTAACTGTCTATCATTTCTTTGGAGGTGCGGTCCGTGAAATTGTGGTCGGTAAGACCCAAGATGCCATAGTCGCTTTTTGAGATGGGATTGAGCGCTGCTTGTTGCGTTTGATAGCCGTAAACGGCCTCCTGGCTTTTGTCTGCGCCCCGGCCTGGATGGCCGAAGCGGGAGGAGCGCGGATCAAAGCTGGTGACCAGAGGGTTTCCCCAGCCCATTTGGTCGCCTATCGAAGTGCCGTTGACTCTGTAATCTGCGGGCGGGGAATTCCAGAAAACATCGGAGGCGGGAGTGAACCTGGGGCTGAGCTGACTTTTTCCAAGTACAGGGGTTTGAGAGGCATCTCCGCCTTTCACCCGCAAGAACCGCTCGTCGTAGGTGGACCAGTTCCCGTCGGGTCCCTTGCACTGGACCTGCACCGTCAACATCTGGTCGTTTTCAAGGCCGACCATATTGACCGGCACGTTGAAAAAACGGAAGTAGGGCCCGGCGTCCAACCCTGTGCTTGTCGTGACAGTCCCGGTTCCGAGGGGTTGCAGCATCTGGATAAAGTTGTCCCTCTTCCGGTCCAGCAACCCGGAGGCGGTCGCTCTTTTTTTGAGGACCCGTCCCGCATCATCGGTCCCGAATGGAATGCCGGTGTCGGGGTCTTTATCGATGACCTTGTTTTCTCCAGCCTCCAACCGGATGGCGCTGACAAACTGGCTGGGGCTTTCGCCAAAGGAAAATCCAATCCAGACGCTATTGTCGTAGGCATTCACGACCCCGCCGTCGTTTTTGTAGGGGAAGCCGGCGAAGAAATTGTCGTCGCCCGCTTTGAGGTTGCTGCCCGAGGGCTGGTTTGCGATGCAGAGCGGGGTGGGTTCGCGGAAGAGGGAGACCTTGTTATTGAAGAGAAGCTCCGTGCCGCGGAAATCGACCCAGTTCCTTGGCGAGGGGTTGGTCTGGTGGCGGAAGACGGGGGTTCCCCTGCCGGCGTTTGCGTGGCTAAGTGCGATTCGTATGGTGTTAAATGCCGTAAAATGCTGGCCTCTGTTCAGAGGAAAGTTGCTATTCGTGTTGTCGGTCAGAGTGTACCAGCGAGCGGGATCGAGGCCATTGCTCAGCGACCAGTCGTTGGCGAGGTCCGATTCAGTCAAAAAATCATACTGCTGCAAGGTGTTGGGTGAGCCATCCGCCAGGGTGCCGCTCGTGACCAGCGTGCCGGAGCCGAGAGTCGCCCGGTTATGCACAGCATCCCTGAAGTCCCGGTCGGGATCGCCGAAGGCCACGGACATGGAGGGAGGAAACTTGTAGATCGGATATTCATAGGCGCCGGCTCCCTTGATGATCGTATCTGGTAAGATCGACGCGAAGTTATTATCCGTGTTCAACGGGGCGTTCAAAGGGTTCGTCCAGAAAAGACTCCCGTCCGTGTCAAAGGTGTCCATTCTGGCGCCCGGATTTCTTGGGTAAGCACTTCCCAGCAGCCAGCCCCAAAGATTTTGGCTCCAAATGTTGTTGGAGTTTTTATAGGTAAACAAAAAGTTACCGATGGCACGGGAGGAAAAAAGTTTTGAAATGTTGGGGTCGCACCAGGCGGCTTGGCTGTTTTCGGTGGGTGTGCCCGTCAGATCATAAAGTTTCGGGTTGGTCAGGAGGCCGCGGTCGGTGGTCGAGGACCCGAAAGCGAGGGGGGATGAGCCCACGAGAACATCACTCGGGGTTTGGGAGGCTGCGAGGATCCGGAATTCGGTCGGGTCCAGATCCATTTCGGACGGGAGCCTTGGAAGGGGTTGGGCGTGGGGGTTCCAGACTTCGGGGAACATCAAGAGAGAGGTGGTGCCGCACGCGTAGTTCGAGATATAGCCGGGGATTTCCTTCATTTGTCTGGAGATCTCCATGACCCCCGCGTTTCCTAGGCGGTCCATGTCTGGATCCGCCCTTTGCCCTGTGTTTTTGTTTTTAATTGCCCGCCAGTGGAGGCGGTAGAAGTAGGGCAGATCTTCCATGCCGCGTGCGGTAAACAAGGCGGGGTAATAGGGGGCTGCGGTCCTAGAATCGGGATCGGGCTTGGGATTTGGGAGCTTGATGACGGTGGGAAAGCCATCGATATCGGCTTGATCGATAAGATTGGCGGCAATTTCGAGGATTTGGAAACGGCTCGTTCTGTCTCGGACCTGCTGGTAGGTGGCTGGATCCCAGGATTGGCCTTCATTGTGGTCGGCCATGGCTGACTTGCCCACAGAACCGACGGCGATGGTGGCGTAGAGGAGTTCGATAAAATCCGGCTCCCGGCCCTGGGCATCTGCAACTTCATCCAGCGTCAGGATTTCTCCGGTTTTGCCGTGGTCGTAAGCCCAGAAATACCCTTTTTCAGGATCCGCGGACTCGGGGGCTCTCCAGGTGAGGCCGAAGGCCTTTTTGATGTTATCAACCGTGCCGAGACTGTTGAACTGCGGGTCGCCGGGAGTGAGTTGGGCGCTGGGGCCTTTGCATGTGACCCAGGCGAGGCGTTCCAAGGGAAAGCGCTTTTTGACCAGGGGTTCGCCTGGGAGCGCCTTGGTGTTGTCGAGGCGTATGAAAGTGGTTCTGACGCGGACTTCGAGAAAGGCGGGGTTGATGACATCCTGCAAAGGGGTGGTTCTGGCGCGTTGAGAGGGGAGGACGCTGCTGGTGCGAATGGCCAGGGGATTGGCTCCGTAACTGCGTTCGTCCAAGGTGCCCCAGGCGTCGTTGCCGCCGCGATTGTTGCCCAGAGCCATTTCGTAGGGCAGCTTGTAGAGTTTTTGGGGCGTGTTCCAAGCGAGGGGAAAGCTCGCGCCGTTGGCGACATCGATAGGATAGAGGATGTCGTCGATCTTGCCCTTGGGCGGCACGATGCTGGGCCGGATGAAGACTGGCGACTCCGCGGTGGAGACGGGGCCGCTTGTGGTGGAACCGGAGGGGGTCGCGTTGGAAAGGGTGCGGGCACCGGCGGGGTCGTTGAGGAAGAAGCCGGGCCTGTAGGAGGGTTGTTCGAGACCGCGGGAATAATGGGTCAAATACTGGAGCGCCTCCATGAGTTTGGCTGTGTCAGTGCTGTCACTGGCCGGGGTGGAGCCGGTGCCCATTCCGCTGAGGAGAAAGGATTTGAGAGCCCGCCTGCTGGAGAAGGCGCTGTTGCTCGGGTCGCCCACGCGCAGGAAGGCGTTGTTTGCAGGCCACACCGTATTGGCTTTGGGGTCGGGGGTGCGGAGTAGGAAGTTGAGGTAGCTGTTTTTGTAGGGGCCGCCGCTTGAGCCTCCAGGGGTGGCCGGGTTGCGGAATTTCAGGAGGCCCTTGATTTGGTCGGCGGTCAGTCCCAGCACAGTGAGGTCCGCAAGCCCGGTGCTACCCTTTTTGCCCGCGTCTCTGGCGGTGACGCCGGCTGTATCGCCAGAGACGTAGCCTGCGACGTTCAAGTCGAGCAGTCCGCCTACGTCGTAAGCCTGAAAAGCGTAACGGCCTACCACCGGGTTTGGCCCGTCATAGGCCTGTTGGGCATTGAAAGTGACGGGGTTGGAGCCGTCCTTGGCGACGTAGACCCAATCGGGAGGCTGCCACGTCCATTTGGCGCTGTTGGGTGCGCCCGCGACGACGGAGGTGACGACGCCTTCGGTTTTCGGTTCATAACCCGCTGGAAATTCGTCTCCTTTGGCGGGGTCGTCGCGGGGCAGCAAAAGGGGCCGGTTCCAGCGAGCGGCTGGCACGGTATCTGCGGCGCCGGAGGCGCTGGAGACACTGCTGGCCCGCGAGGAGGGGGGATAAGCGGTTGCTTTGGGGAAAGCGGACTGGATATCCAGGCCGGAGATTTTTTCAACGCCTAGGTTTTTGTCGTAGAAATCACGCTGGTAGGCGCTTTGTTTGAGGAGGTTTGGCGGGGCGGCCACTGGCTGACTGGGCGTGGAGGTGCTGGCTGTGACGCGGGATGTGGTAAAGCGGTCCGGCACAGCGCTCAAGGCGGTGGCAGGGTAGAGGGTGGTGGTGCCGGAAGCGCCCGGGGAGGCCGGGGAGATAGAGCCAGCCAGGATTTCGTTTTTGATGTCCGTTAGGAACTGGGAGGTGGCGAATTCTGCGAGTTGGCCTTTTTCGGTCACCGCGGTTGCGCCTTTTGCGTCGTTGATCTGCCGGGAGGAGACGCCCAAGAAGGCGACGACCATGACGGTCAGGAGTGCCACAATGCCCAGAATCAGGATCAAGGCAACGCCACTCTGGGAAACCTTTTTTCGACTAAACCGGTTCATAAATTTAGGGGGTTAGGAGGAATTGCAAGGGAGGGTGAACTCTTAAAATGTCCAAACAGCAACCTTCACAAGGACCGGTCTTTTACTACATGATTGGAGGGATATAGTACACTTATATGAACTCAAGAAAACGAAGCCGTTTAGTCAATCGACTTGCCTCGTATGGTTGCCTGGCTTTTCTGGGTATTCTCATTCTGGGGGGCGCTGCTCCAGGGAGCCTGCAGTTGATGGCCGCGGAGCAAAACGCGAATGAAATCATCCCCCCCACAGGGCCCGCCTGGGTCCGGCCGAAACCGCCGATGAGCTGGGCCATCAATTTCAAATATCTAGGGTCCTTGGAAAAGGATCCCGCACGGGAAACGCGGCCTGTCAAAATCACGGTTTCCGCCATCGGTTCAAGGACGCTTGAAAACATCACTTTCCCAAAAGCAGGGTACGATGTTTGGACGCTGGACGGCTTTGTTTTCTTGGTTGAAGGGGAAACCGGCCGGATCGGGATCCGCTTGGATCCTTCCCAGTCTGTTGACTTTCAGAAGGACGGCCCGGTGCTGGCTCTTCCCCCGCCCTCGGCGGAATATCAAGACTGGGTGGGGCTGAAGGAATTTGACTGGGTCAAGTCCGAGCTTTTTAGAGGCGCGATCAAGCAGGGGACGGAGATCTTGCACGTGTATGCGGAGATGCCTGCCGACATGGTACCCGGGCGCCAGGCGGCTGGTGCACCGCGCCCCGGAGCGGTGGGCGGCCGGCCCGCAGTGTCTGCGCGGCCAGCGACGAAGTGGCCTGTGGGGCCGATTGGCGGGCTGCCGCTGCGGCCGGACATCAAGGTAGTCGCGGTGAATGCAGAAACCCGCCAGCCGCGCTTCTTGCAACTGGGCGAGACGCTGAGGGAATACGTTTTCAGCACGCCCACAGCGGCAGCCCTGGAGGTTCCTGCGCCGATTTTGCAGAGGATGAAAACGCTCGGTCGGTAATCCGCGCAGCACGCGCGCTTGCCTGCCCGAGGGCGCGGCCCTCCAGAGGCCCTTGCAAGGGCTCTTACCGGCTTTTTTTTCAAAGCCTAAGCGTGCAGCGGGGTCACCATAGAGTAGCATCGCTATTATACCCGTCATGAACGCTTCCACCATTTCCGCTGCCGCCCCGTTTTCGAGGCGTTCTTTTCTGGGCCAATGCGGCATGGGTTTCGGTCTGCTGGGGCTCGCGGGACTGGTCCCTTCCGGTTCCGGTTCCCTGTCCGGCGCCTCCCCGCTGGCGGCACATCCCCCCCAGTACGCTGGGCGCGCCAAACGCGTGATTCACTTGTTTGCCAACGGTGGGCCCTCCCACATCGACACTTTCGACCCCAAGCCCGAACTCACCCGGCTCCACGGGAAGCCTCTGGGGACTGGTCACCTCAAGACAGAGCGACCCACCGGCGCGGCGTTTGGTTCGCCCTTTAAGTTTGCGAAACACGGACAGTGCGGGACGGAAGTCAGCGAGCTTTTCCCCAACGTGGCCAAGTGCGTGGACGACATGGTCGTCATCCGCTCGATGCACGCGAACGTGCCCAACCACGAGCCGTCGATGATGCTCATGAACTGCGGCGAGGCGCGCTTGCCCCGTCCCAGCCTTGGCTCCTGGATCAATTACGGCCTTGGCACCGAGAACCAGAACCTGCCCGGCTTTGTGACGCTCTGTCCCGGGGGCTACCCGACTGGCGGCGCGCCCAACTGGCAGTCTGCCTTCCTACCAGGCTCTCTGCAGGGCACTTACATCGACACCAAACACACGGATGTCGAAAAGCTGATTGAAAACATCCGCAACAAAACGTGGAGCCCGACGGAACAACGCGCCCAGCTAGACTTGTTGTCGACGCTCAACCGGCTGCATCAGGAGAGCCGGCAGGAGGACTCCCAGATAGATTCGCGGATCCGCTCCTTTGAACTGGCCTACCGGATGCAGATGGATGCGGCCGACGCGTTTGACCTTTCGAAGGAGCCGCCGCACATTCGCGCGCTCTACGGGGACACCGTCTACGGCCGGCAATGTCTGATTGCGCGGCGACTCGCTGAACGCGGGGTGCGTTTTGTGCAGATCTGGCACGGGCCGGGGCAGCCTTGGGACAGTCACGACGACCTGGAGATCCAGCACAAAAAGCTCGCCCGTGAAAGCGACCAGGGCACTGCGGCACTCCTTATCGACCTCAAACAGCGCGGGTTGCTGGATGACACCCTGGTGGTGTGGGCCGGAGAATTCGGCCGTACGCCCACCGTCGAATTGCCCACGCCCGGCTCCAACGCCGGCAAGGTCAACGGCCGCGACCACAACCACTGGGGGTTCTCCACTTGGATGGCCGGGGGCGGTGTGAAGGCCGGGACCGTTTTTGGCTCCACGGACGAGTTCGGTTTCAAGGCAGCGGAAAATCCCGTCCACGTCCACGATCTGCACGCCACGATTCTTCATCTGCTGGGGATGGACCACGAAAAACTCACCTTCCGCCATTCGGGCCGGGATTTCCGGCTCACGGATGTTTCCGGGAAGGTCGTCCGGGAGGTGGTCGCGTGAGCCTGCGCTTTTTCCACGCAAAGGGAGGGACCGTTGCAGGACTTGCTGCGGTGCTGCTCGCCCAAGGTGCCTCTAGCGAGGGCTCGCCCGTGGCCGCGGCGAACCCGGCGCAGGTGGAGTTTTTTGAAAAGTCCGTGCGCCCGCTTTTGGAAGAGCATTGCGTGGAATGCCACAGTGCGGCGAAGGGGAAAACCAAGGGCGGCTTGGCGTTGGATAACGCGGCCGCCGTTCGGAAGGGGGGCGACACCGGGCCCGCCCTTGTGCCGGGTGCGCCTGAAAAGAGTCTCCTCGTCAAAGCGGTCACGTATGCGGATCCGGACTTGAAAATGCCGCCTGACAACAAGCGGATGCCCTCGGACCAGGTGGCCATTTTGCAGGAATGGGTGCGTTCCGGCGCCTACGACCCGCGGGAGGGAAAGACGCTTGGGGTGGATCCGGAGGCGGCGAAAAAGCACTGGGCCTTCCAGCCCGTGCAGAAGCCAACCGTTCCCGGTGTGCGCGAGCCCAAGTGGGCGCGTACTGATACGGACCGTTTTGTCTTGGCGGCGTTGGAAGCCAAGGGGATCGCTCCTGCCAAGGAGGCGGACCGCCGCACGCTTCTCAAACGCCTTTCCTACGACCTGCAGGGTTTGCCGCCGACGGCGGAGGAGCTCACGGTTTTTGCAACGGACCCGGCGCCGGAGGCCTATGAGAAAGCCGTCGACCGGATGCTGGCCTCCCCCCGGTTCGGGGAACGCTGGGGGCGTCACTGGCTGGATGTTGCCCGGTATTCGGACACGAAGGGGCTTCCCTCACCGATCAACGCCGACCGTCGTTTTCATTTTGCCTACAGTTACAGAGACTACGTCATCAACGCGTTCAATTCGGATAAACCCTTTGACCAGTTCATCAAAGAGCAGCTGGCAGCCGACCTGCTGGCCGAACCCAAGAGCCCCGAATCTCTTGCTGCGTTGGGATACCTGACCGTGGGCCGGTGTTTTCAAAACAGCCTGCACGACATCATCGACGACCGCATTGATGTCGTGACCCGGGGTCTGGTCGGCCTGACCGTATCATGCGCGCGTTGCCACGATCACAAATACGACCCGATTCCGACGGCTGACTATTACTCGCTGCACGGGGTTTTCATGAGTACGGAAGAGCCCAAGGAGCGCCCCGTCATTAGCACTCCCAAGGAGACGCCCGAATACCAAAAGTACCTTGAAAAACGCGCCGTCTTTCTTGAAAAAAAAGAGGGCGCCGTTGAAGGTGAGATAAAAAAAGCCAACATCGAATTGGTCAAAAAAATTCCTCTCTATCTTGTGGCCACCAAGGATATTCCAGCGGCCACCGATGACAAGGCGTTGGAGACCATGGCGGGGCAGCGCAATCTCCTCGGACTCGCGCTGGGGCGCTGGATGAAGCTGCTCACGAACTCCGCGGAGGATTCCGTCTTCGGGCCGTGGTCGGCGCTTGCTGCGCTTAATTCGGAGCAGTTTGCCGCCGAGTCCGACGCGCTTTTGTCGCGCTGGAAAAGCGAACCTCCTGCCGGTTGGAACGCGGCGGTCCTGGGGGCTCTTTCGGAAAAGCCCCTGAAAACGCTCGCCGATGCTGCAGCGGTTTACGGAAAACTCTGCGCCGACACGCAGGCGGTGCTGGAAAAACGAGCTTTGGAAGACACTGCGGCCCTGAGCGATTTGCTCCAGGAAACACTGCGGACACGCGTGTTTCAACCGGGCGGGCCGGGAGTCCTTAACAAGGCGGAGACGGAAAAGGCATACAGTCGCAATGTATTTGAGGCGAGGTCAAAGGCGCAGGACGAACTGGACGTTCTGGATTCCACCGACTTGAGCGCGCCGGACCGCGCCATGGTTCTTTACGACAAGCCACAGGCCGTGCAGCCCGTGGTTTTCATTAGAGGCAATTCGGGAAACCGCGGCGCCAACGTGCCCCGCCAGTTTCTGTCGATTCTTTCCGGGCCGGAGCGCAAGCCCTTCACGCAGGGCAGCGGCCGTTTGGAATTGGCCCGCGCCATCGCGGATCCTTCTAATCCGCTGACGGCGCGTGTGGCGGTGAACCGGATTTGGTTGCACCTTTTTGGCAAGGGACTGGTTGAAACGCCCAACGATTTTGGGGTGCGCACTTCCGCGCCGGCGATTCCCGGGGTGCTCGACCATTTGGCGACGCGGTTTGTGGAGGCGGGCTGGTCGACGAAAACCATTGTTCGCGAATTGGTCGTATCCAGCGCCTATCGGCAGTCCAGCGCGGCACGGCCTGAAGCGCTCGCCGTGGATCCCAACAACGACTTGGTGCACGCCATGCACCGGCGCCGGCTCGACTTTGAATCGCTGCGCGACACGCTGCTGCAAACCGCGGGCGCGCTCGATGAAACGTATGGCGGCCGGCCCGTGGAGCTCACGAAAGAGCCTTTCTCCGGGAGGCGCAGCGTTTACGGGTACATCGACCGGCAGGATTTGCCGTCCATGTTCCGGATCTTTGATTTTGCCAATCCGGACATCAGCACAGGCCAGCGTTTTGAAACGACGGTGCCGCAGCAGGCGCTTTTCCTCATGAACAACGGGTTCCTCAAGAACCTGGCGGATTCTGCCGCAAAGCTTCCCGCCATCGCGGCATCTGCACCGGGCCCGGAGCGGGTGAAGGCTCTGTTTGAGCGGGTCCTGAAACGGGAACCGCGGCCGGAGGAGATGGAGGCGGCGTTGCGACTGGTGGCCGGTTTTGCGGGTCAGCCCGAGAAGTCGTGGAGCGCTCTGAGCCAAGTGTTGCTGCTCACCAACGAACTCGCTTTTGTGGACTAGCTGCCCGAGCACAAGCTCGGAATCGGCCGCTCTCGCGGATTGCTCCTCCACCCGGGAGGCGCCATTATCGGACGGTCCCATGTTTCACCTCACCGTCCTCGCCAGCGGCAGCTCCGGCAACTGTTCCCTGCTTGAAACCCCAACCACAAGGGTGCTTGTGGATGCGGGCCTGAGCACGCGCAAAATTGCCGGACACCTGGAAGCTCTCGGCGTAAAACCTGAAACTTTGGACGCCATTCTGCTCACCCACGAACATGCCGATCACGCTTCTGCCGTGGGGGTGTGGGCCCGGCGTTACAAAACTCCAGTCTACGCCAACCGCCTCACCGCAGAAGCTTTGAAGGACGTCTCCAAAGGCGTCGAATGGCGCCTCTTTTCCACCGGCGCAGAATTTCAGCTGGGAGCCCTGAAGGTACAAAGCTTCGCAATCCCGCACGATGCCGCCGAACCGGTGGGCTTCGTGCTCAAACATCAGGAACAGTCCGTCGGCTTCCTCACGGACTTGGGCGTGGCGACAAAAATGGTCCTCGAGCGGGTGCGCACCGTCCACACGCTTTTGCTGGAGGCTAATCACGATGAGAAATTGCTCCAGGACGACACCCGCCGGCCGTGGGCCATCAAACAGCGGATCTTTTCGCGGCACGGCCATTTGTCGAACGCCGCCGCTGCGGAAGTTCTGGCCGAGATCGCAGGCGGAAACCTGCGCCGGGTGGTCCTCGGGCATTTGAGCGAAGATTGCAACACGCCGGATCTGGCACTGCGCACCGTGCGCACGAGGCTGGAGTCTAGTGGGGGCGCCGCTCTGGAGCTGTTATGCGCCCCGTCGCCGGAAACGGGCGGCCGCTTGCTGGTGGGCTGAGTCCGCCCAAGCTGGGAATGGCGGGGGTTGCGGGAGGGGACTGAAAAAAAGAGCGCTAAAACGCCTGTGGAGCTCATTTGCGGCTTCCTTAAGGGGGGGCGTTGGGTGTTTTTCTAAGGAATGCCTATGACCGCTCAGACGCCGGATTATGTGCAGTTGGGCTTTGCCCGAATGGAGCGCGACCTCGCTTATTTAATCGAGTGTTTCGCGGAAGTTCTCATCGAGATGGGTCATCCCGACCTTGCCGCTCACCTCCCCTGGCGGCAGACCCCTCCGCCTGTTGGGGATGCCCCGCCCCGCATGGGTCTGGCGCTTTCCGTCGCCTTTCAGCTTCTGAACATGGTCGAGGAAAACGCCGCCGCCCGCACGCGCGCGCTTCGGGAGCAGGTGGAGGGTTTGTGCGCCGAGCCTGGCGCTTGGGGAGCGCACCTTGCCCGATTGCGCGCCCAGGGTGTGGACGGTCCGGTGCTGGCCGCCGCGTTGCGCAAAGTGCGCGTGGAACCGGTGCTCACGGCGCACCCGACGGAGGCAAAAAGACTCTCGGTGCTTGACCAGCACCGGGTGTTGTTTGGGCTGTTGGAGCGGCTCACCGGGGGCGAGCTGCCTTCGGCCGAAGCCCGCACCGTGCGAGAGGCTGTGAAAGCCGCTCTGGAAAGGCTCTGGCGGACCGGGGAGATCTTGTTGGAAAAACCGACTCTTACCGACGAGCGCCGCAATGTTCTCCACTATTTGCGGGATGTATTTCCCGCCGTGCTTCCGGCTCTGGACGAACGGCTGCACCAGGCCTGGTTGGAGGCTGGGTACGACCCGGCGCTTTTGCGGGAACCGGGCGTTTTGCCGAGGATCCGGCTGGGAACCTGGGTGGGCGGGGACCGGGACGGTCACCCTGGAGTGACGGCGGAGGTGACGGCGGAAACACTTGAGCGTCTGCGCGTAAACGCGTTGCTGGTGCTGCGCCAGCAGTTACACGGTCTGGCCGAAAGGCTGTCGCTATCCTCGTGGATGCAGGCGCCTTCAGCGAGCTTGCAGGAAGGCATCGAGCGCCAGGAAGCCGCGCTTCAGGGGCATTTGCCCGGAATTTCCCGCAGGGACGAGCCGTGGCGTTGGTATGTGGAGCTGCTCGCAGCGCGGCTGCCCATCGAAGAGACGCCGGGGCAATTGGCGCAATTGCGGGAGGCGGAGGGGTGTTACCGGTACGCCGAAGAACTGCTTGGGGACATCGACCGGCTGTACCGCTCGCTTGTGGAAATCGGTGCCCGGCGGCTCGCGGAGTCCGACGTCCTGCCCGTGCGCAGGGCCGGGGAGGTTTTCGGTTTCCATCTCGCCAAACTCGACATCCGGCAGAACTCGCTTTTCCACGCGAAGGCGCTTTCCCAACTGCTTGGAGCGGCCGGTGTTTCCTCCGACGACTGGGAGGAGTGGTCTGAGCGGGAACGGTTGCGTTTTTTGGAAAAGGAACTCCGCTCGCCTCGCCCGTTTTTGCATCCGTCCGCCTCGGCGGGTCCGGAGGCGGATGCGGTGTTGGGTTGCTACCGGGTTTTGGCGGCGCACATTAGTAAGTTCGGCACGAACGGAGTGGGGGCGCTGATCGTGAGCATGACGCGGCGCCTCTCTGATTTGCTGGTGGTTTACGTGCTTGCGCGCGAGGCCGGGCTCTTGCGCTCTTTCCCGGAGGGGATTGTTTGTTTGCTGCCAGTGGTCCCGCTTTTTGAAACCATCGAAGACTTGGAAGGCGCGTCTGAAATGCTGGGGGCCTTTCTCGAACAGCCCGTTACGCGGGTGAGTTTGGTGTACCATGCAAAGGTGGCGTCGCGTCCCGGCGAATTGATTCAGCAGGTGATGGTCGGCTACAGCGACAGCAACAAGGACGGCGGTATCATGGCAAGCCAGTGGGCCTTGCAGCAGTCGCAGGACAGGCTGGCGCGGGTGGCTCAAAACGAGGGAGTCTCGCTGCGCTTCTTCCACGGGCGGGGCGGGACCGTCAGCCGCGGCGCCGGACCGACGCACCGTTTCCTCGAAGCGCTCCCTCACGGCTCCCTCTCGGGCCAGTTGCGGCTGACAGAACAGGGCGAGACCATCGCCCAGAAGTACGCCAACCCCTCCACCGCCACGTACAACCTCGAGATGCTGCTCGCCGGCGTTACCGCGACAACCGTCCGGCATGGAATCCCCGCGGAGCAGGACGCCGCGTTTGCGCCGATCATGCAAAAACTGGCCTCCGCCAGCCGCGTCGCTTACCGCAAGCTTTTGGATGCGCCCGATTTCCTAACCTTCTACCGGCAGGCGACGCCGATCGACGCCCTCGAGAACAGCCGGATCGGGTCCCGGCCTTCGCGGCGCACCGGCAAGCCCAGCCTTGGGGACCTGCGCGCCATTCCCTGGGTGTTTTCCTGGAGTCAGGCGCGGTATTACGTGCCCGGCTGGTACGGGATGGGCAGTGCGTTGGAATCGCTCTCCGGCGAGGAGCGGGCGTTCCTCGCCAAAAACCTGCGCAGGTGGCCGTTCTGGAGTTACGTTTTCACCAACGTCGAATCCTCCCTCGCCAGCGCCGATGTCGAGCTGATGTCCCTCTACGAGGAGCTCGTGGAGGATCCTGAAGTGCGCGGGAGATTCTCCGCGCAGATTCGCGAGGAATGGAGCCGCACCCACGCCATGCTGGAACTCCTGCGCGGAAAGGCCGTGGGCCGGAGCCGCCCTCGAATGTTAAAGACCCTCGAACTGCGCAGTCAGGCTCTTGGGGTGTTGCACCGCCAGCAGGTGGGACTGCTGCGGTCCTGGCGCAGCCGCCTGCAAAAGGGTGACGGCAATGGGGCAGATGCGCTCTTGCCCGAGCTGCTGCTTTCCATCAACGCCATTGCCAGCGGCTTGCGGACGACCGGTTAATTGCCGGGTGGCTTTGAGGGCGGCTCCGGACCCCGGCCCGCTCCCGTCCCGCGGCCACAGAGTGACGCGAAGCCGCCAGTCGCCTTCATTCGGCAAACAAAAGCGAGGGACGTTTTTATGGGGTGATGCAGGGGAGGGATTTTCGGATTTGCTGGAAGCCTTTGCGAAGGAGTGAAAGGTCGGAGTCCACGGCGATGCAATGAAAGCCGAGGTCAATATGCCTTTGGAGTTGGGAGAGGTCGCGCAGGAGAATGCCTGCCGCTTTGCCCCCGGCTCGGGCCGCTGTGGCGACCTGCTGGAGGCAGTCCTCGAAGCTCGCTGGGGCTTTCGCCGGGTGCGTGTTGAGATCGAGTTGCAAATCTGCCGGCCCGATGAAAAGGACGTCGATTCCGTCAACTTTCGCAATGTCTGCAGAGGCGGTGACGCTTTCGCCCGTCTCGATCTGGGCGATGAGCAGTGGCCGTGTGCCATGCTCCGGGGGAGCCTGCAAGCCGTATTCAAAGGCCCGCACGGAGCGTGAAAATCCGCGCGTCCCGCGCGGCGGATAGTGTGCCGCCCGGACGATTTGTTCGGCCTCTGCCGCGGAGTGAACGTGGGGAACCATGATCCCGTGCGCCCCCCAGTCCAGAACCCGCGCGATGGCGTCGGGTCCGTGCCCGCTCACGCGGACAATGGCCCGGGTCCCGCAGCCCCTGAGGGCGCGGAGCTGGTGGGGTAGGTCGGCCTCGGTGCCGTTGCCGTGCTCGAGGTCAATGAGGACCCAGTCAAAACCGCAAAGTGCGGCAAGCTCTGCGATAACCGGGGAACCGCTGGAGAGCCAGGTTCCCAGACGTGGTGTGGATAGGTTCATAACAGGGAAATATCTGCGTCGGACTGCAGTCCATCGAGCGCGCGAAAGAGTCGGGTCTCGGTGAACTCTTTGAGGGTCGCGCCGCTAGCGCCGCCGCCAATGAGGAAGAAACCCGAGTCCCTTTCAAAATAGCCGGCGCCGACGCGGATGACGGCCTTCACAATCATGTTTCGAAGCAGGTGCATCCAAAAGCGCCGCCGATGTTCAGAGGGCAGCGGGCGAACGCTCTGGTAACCCTCCAGGGCTTTATCGAGGAAACTCGCGTCATGAAAACAAGCCAGGAGAGAGAGGTCATCCAGCGGGTCCCCGGAAATCGCATCGTCAAAATCGATGAAGGCTTTCACAGCGGTTTCCGTTCCAAGGATGTTCCAAAGCGCAAGGTCCTTGTGGACCAGGCAGCCCGTCCCCAAGGCGAGCAGGCTCCTGTGTTCGAGCAGGCTGCGGTGGATACGATCGCTTTGGGGTGCGCTCAAAAAGCCGCGCCGCACAAGGAACCCGAGGTGTTCTTCCAAACGGAGGAGGAAGTAGTTTTCGTAAAGTGCGTGAAAGCCGCACAGGGGCTGTTCTTTCTGCGAAGTCCGGGCGTCAAAGGGCCCGAATCCGAGGGGTTGGATGTCCTGCCACTGGGCTACGGAAGCGCCGATCTCGAGCGCGATTTTTGGAAGGTGCAGCGTCCCCGCCTTGTAAAAACAATTGAGGTCGGGCCATGGGATGTATTCGAGGGCTTGCCAGGCAAAAGCAACGGAGCTGTGGGTGGCGTCGGTCGCGACGACCTCCGGCAGGGGGAGCCCCGCTTTTTTCACGAGCGCCATGACCCGCGACTCCATCTGCAGATGGTTGTCTCTTTCGGGGCCGTTTTCGACCCGGATAAAAAGTTTCTGCCCACCGACTTGTGCCTTCCATGTGAGGTGGTTTCCTTGTCCGTGCGCTGGAGTGAGTTGGACGGCGCTCTGGAAGCGGTGTTCGAGGGCCCGCAGGAGTTGGGCCTCAAGGGCGGCGTCCGGTTCTCCCCTGTGCTGGGTGCCGTGGAAGGCGGCGGGCCGGTCGCATTTCCAATAATACACGTTGCTGCGGCTCATGATTTGAGGAGGGCTGACTCGGCGGAAGCGGCTTCTCCCACCGGGTGCTGTCTACACCAGGCTGCGATGACGGATATAAATAGTACAAAGGGAGCAGCTTTTGCGACAAAACCTGGCAGCTTCCAGTTGCAAAAAATGCCCAGAAGCACGGGCGCCACCACCGCTTTGAGCGTGGAAAGGCAAAGTCCCAAGGCGTCCACAGGCACGTAGTGGCCGGCGAGCAAATGGCACCAAAGAGGCGTCGTCACGAAGGCGAATAGCGTGTAGCCCAGCAGCCAAAGGGGATAGAGGTTGGTGAAGCTGGAGAGGAGGCGTAGCATGAGGGGTGTTTTTATTTCAACGGTTCAAAAATGCCGCGCTCGCCGCAGGAGGCAAGCCAGTGTCGGGGCGGGTGTGGGAAATCGGGCCGAAGAGAGGGGTGCGCGAGGGAGGCGTGGGAGCACGGCCTTGGTTTTTGGAAAAGATGCCATAGGCTGGCAGGGTTAAGACTGAAAAGTAGTCGCCCGGAGTGTTATTGTAACATCTTCTGGAGACTCGGCCTGGTTGTCTCCTGAAAAGCTCTCAAAGCGCCTCGGGGCAGGCACGGGCGGCCTTTAGTTTGAGTTTTGCGCCCTAAATTGGTCTGTGGGAGAGCGGAGCAACCTTGACCCTGTTCCATGGAGGTTTAATGTCCACGAGCGTCGACGCGCTATTTTGCGTCGGCCGCCCACCCCGGTCATGTTCCAGAAAGTACTCGTAATCGACGATTCGCCAGCCTGCGCAGAGCTGGCGGAGAAGGTGCTTGCCCAGCAATATCCTGGTGCGGCG
>QQND01000060.1 GCA_003402745.1 Verrucomicrobiota bacterium | reverse complement strand
GGAAGGAATCACGGAAGGAATCACGGAAGAAATTGCGGAAGTTCATGGTCAGCAGCTGCTGTCTAGAACATACTACAAGGCGCCCAAGAACAAAGGGACGGTTCCAAGAATTTTTCACCGTCCGCCCCGATACCTCAAAAATACAGGGCTTCTCCACCGGATTCGCGGAGATTGTGCGCCTCTGATGGCGTATCTCAAACAGAAAAAAGGCACCCCGACCTCGGAGTGCCCAGTCTTCTCAAATTCCACCCCCCCTTTTTTAGAAGGGTATGTCGTCGTGCTCTACGTCCAGATCAGGATCCGCCGGCGGCCGGGAGGTAGCGGGTCTTCCCGACTCGGGACGAGGCTGGGGACGACGGGCTCCCACGGCTCGGTCCGCCTCGTCATATTCGCCACCGCCTCCAGAGGACGAGCCTTCGCGGACGCCATCACGCGACCCCAGCAACTGCAGGCCCTCGCCCACTACGCGCATTTTGGAGCGCTTCTGGCCCGTTTGCTTGTCGTCCCACGTATCGAGCTTGAGCCGCCCTTCGATGTATACTGGGCGACCCTTCTTCAAATATTCTCCTGCGATCTCGGCAAGGCGTCCGTATAGAACGATGTCGACATAGGTCGTCTCCTCGCGTTTTTCTCCGGAATCCGTAGTGTAATTCCGGTTGATCGCCAAAGCGATGTCGGCAATCGCACTACCCTTGGGGGTATACTTGATTTCAGGATCTCGGGTCAAATTCCCAATCACCATTACCTTGTTTAGATTTGCCATAAGTCGATTTGGTTCGCTTCAGATCAGGAACGGCGGAGCAGCGGTACAAAATCATCGCCGCCCCCCCATTCAAATCGGATCAGGCAGCCCTTGGGGTCCTGACTTTCACGGGCTTTGCCGCGCCAATACGGAGGTAATGCTGACGGTAGACGCTTTCATCCAATGTCAACTTGGCATGAAGCCTCGCGAGGGAAACCGGTTCCGCATGGAAAACAAAGTTCACGTAGAAACCGCTGCCCAAATCCCCTGCGCTGTAGGAGAACTGCCGGTTGCCCATCTTTTGCACCTGCTCGATGGGAGCGCCTTCCTTCTTGAAATCAGCCTCCAGCCGCTCAATGACTTCCTTGGCGCCGTCTTCGCTGCCCTTCACGTTTAAAATCAACAGTCCTTCGTATCGGTTCTTCATCTCGTATAAAAGTTGGTCGGACAGTTTGGGGATAGAATTCGCCGTGGTCAATTAAAAGCGTTCATCGCCACCTGAAGTCCTTCCCGTTGGACCATGCGGATGGCGTCCTCGCTGCGCGCAAGCATTTCCTCTAGGGCGGGACGTTCGTCCTTTCTAAACCTGCCCAAAACGTGTCCCACAGCCTCTCCCGGGGCGGCGCCTCCGATGCCCAAGCGCAGGCGCGCGACTTCTTGGGTACCAAGCGTTTCAATAATCGACTTCATCCCATTGTGCCCCGCAGCAGAGCCCCCAACTCGCAGTCGTAACCGCCCGAGGGGGAGCGCCATCTCGTCCAGCACAACCAGGATCCCTTCCGTGGGAATCTGATAAAAGCGGGCCACGGCCAACAAGGCGCGGCCGCTGAGGTTCATAAAAGTTTCGGGCTTGCACAAAACAACCCCATCAACCCGAGCAATCTGCGCCTGCCAAGCCTGTTCGCGCTTCCATTCCGCCACGCCCTGCGCCAACCGGTCCAGCGTCATGAAACCTACGTTGTGGCGCGTGTTTTCATATTCTGCACCCGGATTTCCCAAACCGACGACAAGACGTAGGGAAGACATGAAGGAGGCTGGTTTTGGGCTGAAAAGGCCGTGGCAAGGAGAACGATACAAACAACAAACGCCGTCCCCCGGATGCGGCGGACGGCGTTTGTAAAACAAGAAAAAACTACTTTTTATCCGCTCCCTCAACCGGCTTCTTCTCCCGGATGACTTCGGGCTGTGTGGGCCCTTCGGTTGCGGCGGGTTCTTCCGCACCTGGAGCACCTGCAATGCGCAGAACGGTGAGTTCGCCTTCACCGCGGAAGGCGACGCCCGCGGGGAGGTGCAGGTCACGGATGTGAATGGCATCCCCGACGTTAAGCGCGCTCACGTCGATGCTGATAATCTCAGGAAGATCCTTAGGCAGACACTCCACTTCGATGCTGTGCAGGAGAAGTTCGAGACGGCCGCCGTAGGTCTTGACACCGACGGATTCGCCGTGGGTTTCCACGGTGACGTGCGCGTGAAGTTTTTCGTCGGCGGAGACGGCATGAAAATCAACATGCAAAATAGTCTGACGCACGGCGTGATGCTGTACGTGCTGAATGAGGGCGAGCTTGCTGGAGGTCTTGCCATTTTCATGGATCTCCAGTTCCACGAGCATCTGTTCTCCCGTGGAGTGCTTGAGGACTTCGACCACCTCGCGTGCTCCAAGCTGGAGGTTGATGGAGGCCTGTTTTGCGCCGTAAATCACTGCGGGGACTTTTCCCTGAGCGCGGAGTTTCTTAACTTCTGTACGACCTGCCCCAGAGCGAGTCTGGGCCGAGAGTTTAATTTGCTTTGCCATAATCTGTTTACACCTTCTCTTTTTTGCTGATTTCGAAGAGGGAACTCACCGATTCATCGTCGTGAATCCGTTTGATCCCCTCCCCTAAAAGTTCCGAAATACAGAGCGTCGTAATCTGAAAATCCGGCACCGAACGCACCGGGACGCTGTTTGTCGTGATCAATTCGCTGATCGCGCTTTTCTGAAAACGTTCCACACCAAGATCTGAAATCACGGCGTGGCTCACGCAGGCAATCACCCTGCGCGCCCCTCGATCCTTGAGCGCCTTGGCCGCGCTCACCAGCGTGCCAGCCGTTTCAGTCAAGTCATCCACAAGAATCACGTCGCGGCCGTCCACTTCGCCAATCACATTCATGGCCTCAGTTTCGGTCGCGCTTTTGCGGCGCTTGGCGACGATCGCCAAACTCGAACCGAGATTCTCGGCATAGGAGGAAGCCATTTTGAGCCCCCCCACGTCAGGGGAAACCACCACCGGGTTCACAAAGTCCCGCGAGTGAAGGTTGCGCACAATCACAGGTGCCGCGTACAAATGATCCACGGGGATGTCAAAGAAGCCGGCCACCTGCTGCGCGTGCAAGTCCATTGTCAGGACACGGTTCACTCCTGCTGCCGTGAGCAGATTTGCAATCAGCTTTGCTGTGATTGGAACGCGGGGCTGATCCTTGCGGTCCTGGCGCGCGTAGCCAAAAAACGGAATCACCGCAGTGATTCGGGCCGCGCTGGCGCGCCTCACCGCATCCACCATGATCAGAAGCTCCATGAGGTTCTGGTTTGTGGGAGGACAAGTGGGCTGTACTATGAAGACATCTCGGCCTCGGATGTTCTCATTAATTTTAACGTAGGTCTCCCCGTCCGGAAACGAAGTCACCGTTGCATCCCCAAGCGGGACACCGATGTACGCGCAGATCCGCTCGGCCAGCACGCGGTGCGCCGACCCAGTCAAAACTTTCATCTCAGTAGATACGCGAAACATGGTGAAAAGGGGGTAGGAATCTAGGCGTCACACCCGAAAATACAATTGCAAAATCAACGGATCGTTTTCCAGCTCCTCAAGCGACCCCAGATTCATAACTGGGACGCCTGAAAGCCCCACGGATAAAGACAGCTCCGATCAGAATCAGGAACAGGGATAAAAAAACCCCCCTAGGCATCCCGAAATTGAAATCCTCAGGCTGCCGGAACTGTTCTCCCAAGATGCGCAACAGGGCGTACAGGATGAAAAACGTGCCCGTCAAAACACCCCGAGGCACCCGAAGCCTGGTACGCATGAGCCAAAGCGTGGCAAATAACACAACGCCTTCCAAGAGCGCCTCGTAAATTTGGGAGGGATGGCGCGCAGGCAGAACCTCCCTTAGAGCCCGCTCCAAATCAACAGCCCCCTCACCCCCGTGTCGAATCAGCTCCAAAGCGTTTTCAGAAGACAACTGGGCAAAAGCTGTCTTCTCCAGCAAGTCAGGGCGCTCCCGCAACTCGGTAGGAAACTGCACGGCCCAGGGAACCGTCGAAATCCGGCCGTACAACTCCCCATTAATGAAGTTCGCCAGGCGCACGAGAAACAGACCCGGAGGGGCCACCGTCACCAGGCCGTCCCCCACCCCGGTCCACGAAATCCCGTGCCTGCGCGCGTAATAAAAAGTGAACACGACCAATCCCAAAATTCCGCCATGGCTGGCCATCCCACCCTCCCAAACCCGAAATAGCGTAAGGGGCTCGGCCAGTAACTTCGGAAAGTCGTAGAGCAGCACAAAGCCCAGACGCCCTCCAATCAAGACCCCGAATAGCGCGGACCAAGTGATGAAGTCACTGACGGCCTCGGGCCTCAGCGGAACAAGAAGCCGCTGGGCCAGCCACAGCAACAACCGGTAGGCGACCACGAAACTCAGCACGTAGGCGAGCCCGTACCAGCGGATTCCAAAACCCTTGGAAAACTCAACGACAAACGGGCTCAGCCGGTGCAGATAAAAGTGCTCCATATCAGAGACGCACTGTTTGAAAAAAAAAGCCCTCGCGCCCCATTTGCAGAAACGCGAGGAGGACAGAACGGGCGACGGATACCAAACTGCTCTAAGGCTTCAACTCTCCTCCGGTCTGCACATCAACGATCATAAACTGCTCGTGATGGAAGGTGGGGTCCGAACGGAAGGTAAGACGCCCGGCGTACTTCCGCTCAATTTCAATCAGCAATTCCTCGTCCTCCGCCCGCAACCGCTGCAGCACGTGAGGATTGACCGTCACCTTTAGTTCGTGAATATCCGGCCATTTCCGAAGCACGAGATGCAACGCACGCTGCAGTTCGACGCTCATGGTCATGGAACTCTTCACCTTGCCCCTGCCATTGCAATACGGACAGGCCTCGTAAACGGCCCCGGAAATGGATTCCTGGGCTCGCTGGCGGGTCATCTCCATCAGGCCCAGCGGCGAGATCGGCAGCACGTGGGTCTTGGCCTTGTCCCGCTTGAGGCGCTCCTTCATGCGCTGGTAGACGGTCTGCTGGTCCTTGCGGCTCTTCATGTCGATGAAGTCCCCGATGATCAACCCCCCGATGTTGCGCAGGCGCATCTGCCTCGCCATTTCATCGGCCGCCTCCATATTGGTTTGCAGGATCGTTTTTTCCACATCCTTACCTCCCTTGTTGCGGCCCGTATTAACGTCAACAGCGATAAGCGCCTCTGTCTCGTCAATCACGATGTACCCGCCGCATGGCAGCCAAACCTGGCGATGGAAGGCGTCGTCAATTTGTTTTTGCACGCCGAAATGTTCGAAAATAGGCTGCGTGCCTGCGTAATGCTGGATCCGGCTCTTGGAACGCTTGGAAATCTGGCCCACCAGCTCTCCCATGCGTTTTACGGCCGATTCGTCGTCGCAATGCACTTCGTCGATCTCGTCCGTCAAAAAATCTCGCACGGTGCGTTCCACAAGGTCGGGTTCCTCGAAGGCACAGACCGGGGCGGGCCGCCTGTTAACGGTGTCTTCGATCTTGCGCCATTGCTCCAAAAGCAGGCCCAAATCGCGCACGAAGTACCTGGCCCTCTGGCCTTCTCCCACGGTCCGGATAATCACGCCCATCCCCGGGGGCACGTCCAACTCGCGGAGAATTTTGCGGAGTCGTTCACGTTCCTTCGGAGACTCAATTTTACGGGAAATCCCGCTCTGGTCGCTGTAGGGCATGAGAACCAAGTAACGCCCTGGAAGTGAAACATTTGTCGTGATCCGAGGCCCCTTGGTCGAGATCGGCCCCTTGGTCACCTGCACAAGAACCTCGCTGCCTATGGGATAGATGTCTGGTATGTCCTTGGCGGTAATGCGTTTCTTATCGTTTCCGCCGCCGCCTCCGGCACCGCGGTCCACCTGCTCAACTCCGCTGTCCAGGGCGGCAGGGAGTGCGTCCCAAAAATGAAGGAAGGCATTCTTCTCAAAGCCAATATCCACAAACATCGCCTTGAGGCCGTGCTCGATATTTTTCACCCGGCCTTTGAAAATGGAACCGACGATATTGCGGTCAGTCTGCCTCTCGATGGAGTACTCCTCGAGCACCCCATTTTCAAGAAGGGCGACTCGGCGTTCTAGTTTTTCAGAGCTGATAATCAATGTGTTGCCGGTACGACGGGGGGTGAGCCCGAGCAGGCGTTTGACGCGTTCGGTCATGGATAAAAATTTAGTGAAAAGGGTTGAAAGCACTGGATATCAGCGAGGCAATTTGCCCGCAGGTGAAAGGGGTGTAACTGGGATGGGGTCTGTCTTTCTAGGGCCGAAGAGCTTTTCAAAGAAGCTTCTTTTCTCGCGAGCTTCGTCAACATGCGCTTTTTTCGAGACGCTGCCCCGTTCGTCAGCGTCTGCTTTAATATCAGGAGTGGCTTCGGGGGCTGTTTTTTTCTTCGGAACTTTGGCCGCCGTCTCTGCGTGATGCTCCGCCGTTTCCTTGTCCGCTTCCCCCGCCAGAACCGTCCCCGTCTTGTAATTGACATCGTCAATTTGGGCAAAGCTGCCGCGGGCAGGCTCCAACCAGGACAAGCCGGGGTCAAAGCCTTTTTCCAAAGCAAGAGACTGCTCCAAAATCCGCTGAGCAATCGGGGCTGATACCCCCCCTCCCGACTTCGCTCCCTGCACAAAAACACAGACTGCAAACTTGGGCGTTTCGTACGGTGCGAAACTGATGAACCACGTGTGGTTGTCCTTTTCTTTCTTGCCGTTCACATCCCGCCAAAACTGAGCAGTTCCTGTTTTTCCTGCAACCTCAACGCCCTTGACCTGCGCCCGTTTACCCGTGCCCCCCGGTTCGTTGACGACCTTCCACATGCCCCGGCGCACCATCTCAATTTCCTCGTCCGTGATGCCCGATTCGTGCAAGTCCGTCCTCATGAGCGGGCCCGCGGGCGCCACCAGTTGCCCCGTATCGGGATCTACCGCATCCCTGCCTTCTCCGTCGGTGACACGCGCAACCAGCTTCGGCGTGAAGCAGCGCCCCCGGTTGGCGACCGTGGCTGCCACCATACACATCTGAAGCGGTGACGCTTCCACAGACCCCTGCCCGATCGCGACGTTGGCCGTATAACCGTTGGACCAGCGTTCCTGGGGATTGATCGCCTTGAGCCAATCCGGACTGGGCAGGATGCCAGGGTCCTCTCCCGTCAGGGGCACCCCGCTCCGCTGGCCAAGGCCCAGCGCCTTGCCCACCTCCACAATCTGGTCGATTCCGGCGGCATTTCCCCATTGGTAGAAAAAAGCATTGCAGGAGTACTTCAACGCGTCAGGGAGCGACAGCACGCCGTGCGGGGCCTGGTGTTTGTCTACCACCCAGCACTTCATATATTTGTTTCCGTAGGATACACCGCCCGAACAGGAAAAGGTGTTTTTAACCGTCAGCCCCTTTCGTAGGCCCGCCAGAGCCGACACGGTCTTGTAGGTGGACCCGGGAGCGTACCCCTGAATGGCCCGGTTGGTGAGCGGGTTGGTCTCGTCCGTGCGAATCCAGTCCCAGTCCTCCTTGGAAATGCTGGGAATAAAAACGTTGGGGTCGTACGAGGGGACCGAAGCCATGCCCAGCACCTCTCCGTTGGTGGTATCCACAACAACGGCGGCAGCGCGCCCCACTCCAGCATCCCGAAGCGCCCGCTCCACGATATATTGGATCCGCGCGTCGATGGTAAGATAGACGTGGTGCCCCTGCTTAGGTTCGATGCGGCGAACCTCTCCTTCGATAACCCCCTTTAAGTTTCGCTGCATAACTCGCACTCCGGGCGTGCCCCGAAGCCATTTGTCGAGGTGCGATTCGATCTGGGATTTGCCCTCGGAATCAGGCTGGTAGAAAGTGTATTTGGAAATATCAGGCAGTTTGTCGATGTCCCCCGGGGCGCCAACATAGCCGAGCATGTGGGCACCCAGCGCCCCGTAAATGTACTGGCGCACTGGGCGCAGGGCAATTTCCACGCCAGGCAGGCCCACGTCGTTTTCAGAAAACCGGGCGATCGTTTTAAAGTCCAGTTCCTCGATGTAAGCAAACGGCACCTCCGTGTTGTTGCGGTAGTGGCGCTGCAGGCGCACAGAGTTGTAGTCCTTGGCCAACTCGAGCTCCCTCAAGCGCGGAATGATCGTGCTGTTGACAATCTGCACCACGTCCTCCTCACGCTTTTCCTTAAGCATATGGCGCACCGGGGCGGTGTAAGTGGAGACGGGCGGTTTCCCGTAGTTTTGCCGGTAGCCACGCACCATGTCCGGCAGGTAAAAATCCACCTCGTAACTCGCCCTGTTCCCCACAAGCGTCAGCCCGTTGCGATCGCGGATCTCGCCCCGCACGGAGGGAATCCGCACGGTCACTTCCGAGCGCGAAGCAATTTTACGCGCCCAGCGCTCTCCGTGGGCGACCTCCAACCACCAGAGACGGCCTATCAGGACGGAGAGTCCTGCCACCATCACAAACGCCATGAAGTAGAGCCGGAATTCGGGGTTGGGCCCCTTGATCCCGCGCCGGGTGTTTTCTGGGGAGCTCATTCCTCAACCTCCCTCTCTGGTCTGTAGTGCTGGTGACCGATGAGTCTTGCCAAGTATCCCAGCACAAAAAAAAGAATCGGCGAGAGCACCAACGCCACCACACCCGCGCCCAAAATGCGCCCCCAAATCAACGGCGAAAACTCAAACTGCAGAGGCTCCCGCCGCAGGGAAATCATAACGTACTCCGCACCCACCAGAACGGACGTGGCAAGGCCGCTAAAGAGACAATGCACCTCCCAGCGCCGGCGCAGAAACAGCGGTCTGAGGCCGCTCATGACAACCCCCAGCACGGCGTACACCAAAACAGACCAACCCACGCCCAATTCCACCGTCTCCTCCACCCATTGCGAATGCAGCAAATCCCACATCACCCCCGAGAGAAACGCGAGAAAGAGCATGCCACCGGTGGAAAAAGAAAGCGCTCCGTAGAGGAATACAATGGGCATCAAAAAAACGCGCGCCCCCCACGGTGGTACGGCCCCGAAAAAATGCTGAGCCACCATCGAAAAAAACAAGGCCGCGATAATGATCCCAAAAAACATGTGTCTCAGTGTCAGTTGGTGGGCTGTTAAAAACGTCTAACCAACCCGCCTCTCCCCCCCAAAGTCGGCCCCGGGGGGGGGAAATGCAGCGCTGGCGTTGGAGGCTAGGGAGCTCATTTTGGATCGCTCACCACCACGAAAATGTCTTGGATCGTCGTTAAATCCACTGCAGGCACCACGGAGGCGGCGCCGTCCAACTCGCGGACCCGGAAATCCTGAACCACCCCCAGCAAAATGCCCGAAGGGAACACGCCACCCACCCCCGAAGTAAGCACCTTTTGACCGCTTTTCAACCCCGCTTGCTTGGAAAGAAAAAACATTGAAACCATAGGCGCCGACCCGCTCGAGGCTCGGTCGCCGCGCACGATCCCCTGCTCCCGGGAGTTTTCTACGCTGGCCGCCACCTTGCAGTTTTCATCCGAGATAAGGATCACCACCGAAGAGTGTTCGGAGACCGCCGTTGTTTTGCCAACAAGCCCCTCCTCGGTGAGCACCGGCATGTCTCGGCGCAATCCGTCTTCGGTCCCGCGGTCGATGATGACTTGGTTGAACCAGGTGGAAATATCGCGTCCTATAATTTGGGCCGGCAGGAGCTTGAAAACCGCCCGCTCCCGGTAGCCCAAAGCTTTTCGAAGCCGGTTGTTTTCATTCTCCATGCCGCGCAAGGTCTGGTTGGTGGCGCTCAACTCCCGCGTGGCGACCCTCAGGGTGTGCACCTCCTCTTCCAGCGTTTCCAGGGACTTCAGCCCCTCCCTGAACGCCGAAAACTTGCGTTCCAACGAGGATCCCGACTTCAGGAACGGGGTGAGCATCCCTAAAAAAGAGGCCTGGAAACTGCGGAGGGCCGAGGGGCTCCCTGCGCCAAGAATAAGCACAAGGAAGCAGGCGATGAACACCGCCGTCGCCACCAGCTTGGAACGCAACCTCATAAACACACAGTTTTGTGAAAAACCTGACAAAAGCCCGAAGCCGGAGGGAGCCGCCTGAACCAACTTCCCGAACCAACTTCCGACACCACAGGCGCTCCTTTAACTTTAATGGTGACGGGTGTCGGTTTGGGTCGAGACTTGACGCAGGAAATTCAGCTCCTGCAAAGCACGCCCAGTCCCCTCCGCCACCGCACTGAGGGGATCCTCGGCCAGATGAACGGGCAGCCCTGTCTCTTCGGTGAGCAGCTTGTCCAACCCCCGCAGAAGAGCTCCTCCACCCGCCAAAACAAGGCCCCGGTCCACTAAGTCGGCCGACAATTCTGGAGGGCATCGCTCCAAAGCAACCCGCACGGAGTCCACAATCGTAGAAATCGGCTCCAGCAGCGCTTCCCGGATCTCCTGCGAAGTGATGGTGAGCGTCTTCGGCAGGCCCGCCACCAAGTCCCGGCCCTTGACTTCCATTGTCGCTTCCCGCTCCAAAGGATAAGCCGAGCCGATCTTGATTTTGATGTCCTCTGCGGTGCGTTCCCCGATCATCAAATTGTAGGCGCGCTTCATATACTGGGTGATTGCCTCGTCCAGTTCGTCCCCTGCCACGCGCACGGACCGAGAGTAAACAATGCCCGAAAGCGATATGAGGGCCACCTCCGTCGTGCCGCCCCCGATGTCGATGATCATGTTACCGGCAGCGTCTTGCACCGGCAACCCGCATCCAATGGCAGCAGCCATCGGTTCCTCGATCAGGTGCACCTCTCGCGCTCCCGCGCGCAATGCGGAATCCTTGACAGCGCGCTTTTCCACCTCGGTGATCCCCGAGGGCACCGCCACAACCACCCGGGGGCGGGGGCGAAAAAAGGTGCGCCGCCCATGCACCTTGAGGATGAAATGACGCAGCATGGCCTCGGTGATTTCAAAATCCGCAATCACCCCGTCCTTGAGCGGGCGGATCGCCACGATGTTGCCGGGGGTTCGCCCAAGCATCCGCTTGGCCTCGTCACCAACCGCCAAGACGCGGTTGGTACCGGCCTGAACGGCCACGACAGAAGGTTCGCGCAAAACAATGCCGCTATCCTTGACGTACACCAGCGTGTTGGCAGTCCCCAAGTCGATGCCAATATCGTTGGAGAAAAGTCCTAAAACTCCGTTAATCATGGTTAAATCCCTGAAATTGAAAACAGTCTAAAAAAGCCCCCCCGCCAGCTCAAAGTTGCAGCGCCGTGGCATCAAGCCAAAGCCAACCTCTGTCCAAGGGATCCATTCGTGGTAATACTACAGTTAGGTGTACCGCCTCACTAGCGTCAAAAAGAAATAAGATTCATATAGCTGCCCCCCCCTCTCTCAAAGCCCCGCAAGCACTCCTCTTTTTTGAAGACAAGACGCCCCCGGGACACCAGGGATTCATCCTTCAAAAACTGCCGCCTTGCATGCTGCCTCAATTCACAACCGGCGCCGCCCCGCTTTTTGCGGCCTCCCAAGCCTTCCAAAACAAGGCCCAGACCACCTCGCTGAAATCTTCGGCATTCCCCTGCAGCGCTCGCCCGAACCCCGCCCAGTCGACGCCCGCCGCCGTCAGGATGAGAAACAAGGTGACCGCGGCTAGATTCACGAGATAAATCACAACCAAGGAAAAAAAGTTTCCGTGCATCCGCAAATCGCTCTGCCCCTTCCGAATCATCCATGCCGTATAGGAGAAATGAAACCCCCAGCCCATTCCCATCAGTAACACAAAAATCGCCACGGCCGAAACACTCCCGCCCAGCAACTCAAGCGGCGGCGCCTGTTCCAGAGGATACACCAGCTGGACGAGCAAAAACAAACCAATCAGAACCACACAGGGCAGGGGATAAAAATACGGGGCAAGCGTGACAAGCACCGTCGGCTTGTTGGTGAGAATGTGCCCGTGGTCATCGTTGACCGTAATTTCGCCGACCGCCCCGTTGCTCTGCCACGTCCAGATCGCATGCGTATACTCGTGGATTCGCACGTACATCTTCAGCAACGGCGGCTCGCCCCGGAGGTAAAGGCCCCCAGTAAAGGCCAGCAGCCAAATCACCACCCCCAGCATGAAAAACCAGAAGTCCTCGGTCATCCAGTACCGCTGGTGCACCGCTGCCCTGCTGAAGGCTCCCACAAAACTCACCGTCCACACCCAAGCCACGGGCAATAAAAATACCCCAGTGATGTTTTTGAGCACCGTCAGCCGCACCCGCGTACCCGAAGCAGGCGGCCGACCCGGAGAAACCCCGCTCCCCCCTTCTCTCGAACCTGCAGTCGCCGCAGAAGATGCGGAGGTCCTAACCTCGCGCCTCCCTCCCTTTGCCTGCCGACTCGCTGCCGGGGCTGCGCCCGCGCGCGAGGCAGGCCCCTTCAAGCCTTCGGAGGACGAAACCACCGCGGCTGCGCGCAACTTCGCTTCCTTTTCCTGCACCGCACGCTGGCCGGGACCGCCTCGAAAAATAGGCTCGGGGCGGTTCATTCAGACAGCGGATTCAGCTCGCGGCGGCTTAAGCTCGACCAGGCAGTAGTCAGGCAGTAGTCGGACGATTCTTCCCCGATCCGTTCCCTCCTAGGACCGGCCCATGTACTGGCCGGTTCGCGTGTCGATTTTCACCAACTCCCCCTCCTTGATAAAGAGGGGCACCGTCACCACTTTCCCAGTTTCAAGCGTCGCCGGTTTTTGAACGTTGTTCGCGCTGTCCCCGCGGACGCCTTCTGCCGATTCCGCCACACGCAAATTCACCGAAGCGGGCAGTTCGATGCTGGCAGCCTTTCCCTCCACGTACAGGACTTCAACCTGAAGATTCTCCGTCAAATACTCCTTGGTGTCTCCAATGAAAGCCTCCTCGAAGGTGACTGTTTCATAAGACTCGGGGTCCATGAAATTGTAGCTCCCCTGATCCTTATACGAATATTCTAAAGTCTGGCGGTGCACTTCCACCGATTCGACCTTGTCCGTAGAACCAAACCGGACGTCGGCGGATTTTCCCGTCCCGATGTAACGGATAATGGCCTGCACAAAGGCGCGAAGATTACCCGGGGTGCGGTGCTGCACTTCCAGGACAATCGCCGGGTTGCCATTGTAGCGAATGCACATTCCTTTGCGGAGGTCGTTAGCGGCTGCCATGATAAAAAATGATTGAAAGTAGGATTAAATCTGGGGAGGAGGAAACGTAGAAACAAGAACCGGACGAATCAGCCGTCCTCCGAAGAACAACCCGTTCTTCGTGGTTCAAGCGTGAACTCCTGACTATCCACCAGCCTCCCTTGCCTTGCAAGCGTTCTCCGGTTGGGAGCGACGGAAACAACGCCGTTATAAAAAAAGGGCCGGCCCTCAAAAAAGGCCGGCCCGATTCGTCCCTAGGATGCCGAATTTATTTTGGCAAAGCTTCAAAAGCCTTCAAAACGTCTTTCGCATGGTCGGACGTTGAGGCACTAGGCATGCTCCATACGACCTTGCCCCCCTTGACCAAAAAGGACATCCGCTTAGCCATCCCCCCCATAAAAGGCACGCCGAACGCCGCAGCCACCTTCCCCTCAGGATCCGACACCAGCATAAAAGGCAGCTTGTATTTCGCCTCAAAGCCCTTGAGTGCTTCCGGTTTGTCGCCACTCACCCCCAGCACTTGGATGCCCTTGCCCTGCAACGCTGTCCAGTCGTCGCGTAGACTGCAGGCCTGCTTTGTGCACCCGGGCGTGTCGGCTTTTGGGTAAAAATACACCAGCGTCGGCCCCTTCGCGTAAACGTCCTTCAGAACGAGCGGTTGGCCATTTTGATCGTGGGCCGCCACCTCGGGGGCTGCAGCGCCGGGAGCGAGGGGTTCGCCCTTGGCAAACAAAGTCAGCCCAAGAAGGGAAATCAATGTGGTGAGTATTTTCATGTCTTACAAAGAGATGCCAGATTGTCCGTATTCTTAGAAGCTCGTTTGCAAATGAGCCAAGGTCACAAGATTGTTGCTTTTGAAACCACGCTGGCGCGGCTTAAGGTAAAGCCTTAGGAATATACCACCCATGAAAGCGCATCCCGCCTCTCACTTCATTTCCCGGGAACTTAGCTGGCTCGAGTTCAACCAGCGCGTGCTTTCCGAAGCGACCGATCCAAACAACCCCCTCCTCGAGCGGGTCAAGTTCTTTAGCATCGTCAGCTCCAACTTGGACGAATTTTTCGAAGTCCGTGTGGCGGGTCTCAAGCAGCAAATAGAGAGCGATATCGTCGAACGCTCCCTCGACGGACGCACCGCAACGGAAACCTTCCGGGCCGTTCGCCAGCAAGTTGCCGAAATGGTTTCCCGCCAGTTCCGATGCTGGCGCGAGGACCTCATTCCCAAACTGGCAAAACACGACATTCGTTTTTTGCGCCCAAAAGAACTCAGCGCCGAGCGCCTCGCCTGGCTCCACGAATATTACCAGCAGCAGGTCCGCCCCGTTTTGACCCCCCTTGGAATCGACCCCGTCCACCCCTTCCCCCAGCTTCTCAACAAGTCCTTAAACATCATTCTCCAACTGGAGATGGTACAGGACGGCGAAGTCTCCAACCGGTTGGCCGTGGTTCAAGTCCCACAGGTCCTGCCCCGGCTCGTGCGCCTGCCCTGCCCAGAGGAGCACCACGACTACGTCTTCCTGGGGCACCTCATCAGCCACTACCTCGCAGACATCTTTCCAGGCACAAAAATCCTGGGCTCCTGGCATTTCCGGGTAACGCGTAACAGCGAACTTTACATCGACGAAGACGACGTGCGCAACCTGCTAAGCGCCGTTGAGCAGGAACTCCACAACCGGCGTAAAGGAGCCGCCGTCCGACTGGAAGTGGACCTGGGCACCCCCGAGGAAATCTGCCAGTACCTGCTCGAAAATCTGGACCTGAGTGAGGCGGACCTTTACCGCGTCGACGGCCCCCTCAACCCCTCCAGACTCATGGCGATCTGCGCCGGGGACCACTCCCCCGAACTGCGCGACGCCGCTTACGTGGCCCCCGTGGCCGCCCCCATGCGGGACGTCCCAGACCTGTTCGCTGCGATCCGCCAAAAAGACATCCTCCTCCACCACCCCTACGAAAACTTCGGCTCCGTGGTCGATTTTCTAGAGCAGGCCGCCCGGGATCCCCACGTCCTCGCTATCAAACAGACCCTCTACCGCACGGGCGGGGACGCACGTATCGTGGGCGCGCTCATGAGCGCCGTGCGCAACGGCAAGCAGGTCACCGCCGTCACCGAACTCAAAGCCAGGTTCGACGAAGCCAACAATATTCTCTGGGCACGCCGCCTCGAAGAAGCCGGAGTGCATGTCGTCTATGGCATGGCCCACCACAAAGTGCATTCTAAAATGGCCCTCGTCGTGCGCCGAGACGAAGACCGGATCCGCCGCTATCTGCACCTTGGAACAGGAAACTACAACCCCTCCACCGCCAAAATCTACACCGACATCTCCCTCTTCACCGCGCGACCGGAATTCGGAGAAGACGCCACGAACCTCTTTAACCTCCTCACCGGAATCGGCCACTTTCAAGGGGCCAGCAAACTGCTCATCGCCCCATTTACGCTTCACGAGAAGCTCATGACCCTCATCCACGCCGAAACCGAGAACGCCCGCGCCGGCAAGCCCGCAAGAATCATCGCCAAAATGAACGGCCTCGTGGACCGTGAAATCATCGAAGCCCTCTACGCAGCCTCCACCGCCGGAGTTGAGATCGACCTCATCATCCGCGGTATCTGCTGCCTCCGTCCGGGCCTTCCCGGAGTGAGCGAACGCATCCGGGTTCGCTCCCTCGTTGGGCGCTTTTTAGAGCACAGCCGCATCTACTATTTCGCCAACAACGGACAGCCCTTTGTTTATGTGGGAAGCGCCGATTGGATGCCGCGCAATCTGTATTCCAGGGTCGAGGTTGTCTTCCCCGTGGAGGATCCCGCACTGAAGAACCGGCTCATCGAAGAGGTTCTCCAGCGCCAACTCGAAGACAACACAAAGGCCTGGCTCTTGCAAAAAGACGCCTCCTACAAAAAAGTGCCGACCACGGAAGACCCCAAGCGCAATTCCCAAATGGAATTTATGGAACTGGCCTCCTCCACCACGCGCAAACGTGCGGTGCGCCAGCAGGCCCGGCAGAAAATCGGCCTCAGCCGCGCCCCCCTCCCCAAACGCCCAAAGCCCGTGAAGCAAACTCTCAAGGCCCCAAAACCGCCCGGGATCAAAAAAACGGCCCCCTAGCCCCCGCGCAACCGGTCCCCATACCCTCATTCGAACCCCGACTTGGGGCACAGACCTGCCCGCTGCCCTCTCAATAAAACTTTTTATTTCAGATTGTTACGTCTTGCTGAGAACAAAGTTATAGAAGATGCAGGAAGGGCGGCTGACGCTCTGGCGCCCGGGGCATAAAACGCCGGCGCAGAGACTTATCCCTCCTTTCTCAAAAAAGATTCACCCGGGAAAGCTCCTCCAATAGCGTCTGATTCAGCAGAATCCCCGCCTCGAAGTTGGCGACGGGAAAGTTCTCATTCGGCGCGTGCGCACGGCAGTCGGGCAGCGCCAACCCCAGAAGAAGCGTTTCCACCCCCAGCACTCTTTGAAAAGTGTTCACGATCGGGATGCTCCCCCCTTCCCGCGTCAGCGCAACCTGACGACCCGGGAAAACCCGGCGCAGCGCTTCCTGGGCCGCCCTTCCGCAGGGGGAGTGCGGGTCCGTCACGTACGTTTCCCCACTATGCCCGGGCAGGACCTCCAAAGTTACCCCGGCAGGGCAAACCGCCCTCAGGTGGCGCTCCACAGCAGCCAGCACAAACTCCGGAGCCTGATCCGGCACCAACCTGAAAGTGAGTTTGGCGAAGACTTCCTTCGGGATGATCGTCTTTGTGCCTTCCCCCTGAAAGCCTCCCCCGATGCCGTTGACCTCCGCCGTCGGACGCCCCCAAATCCGCTCCAGGGCCGTAAACTCCACCTCGCCCCCCAAAGCCGGAGCCCCGGTATTGGCCTCAATCTGCCTTTCACCAAAGGGGATCCCCGCCCAAGCCTCCCGCTCCCAGTCCTCAAGCGGCAGAACCGCGTCGTAAAAGCCCTCCACCGCAACCCGGCCGTCCGATCGGTGCAAGGAAGCTAGCAAGTGCGCCAGCACCACGGCGGGATTGCGCACCGCCCCTCCGTAAATTCCCGAGTGTAGATCCATCGAAGGGCCCTTGACGCGAATCTCCATCGCAGCGATCCCACGCAGCCCATAAGTGAGGGTGGGCACGCCGGCAGCCACCATGCTGGTGTCGGATACGGCGATGATGTCACACCGCAGCGCCTCCCGGTGCGCCTTCAAAAAACCCTCCAAATGAGGGCTGCCGATTTCCTCTTCACCCTCCACCAGGAAAATCAAATTCACCGGAATCTCCCCTTTGTTCTTCAACGCTTGGGCGACACCCTGAATGTGCGCAAAAATCTGCCCCTTGTTGTCGGCCGACCCGCGCGCAAACAGGACGCCATTCCGAATTTCAGGCTCAAAGGGCGCCGACTGCCATAACTCGACCGGATCCTCCGGTTGCACGTCGTAATGGCCATAAATTAGCACTGTGGGCCGTCCCAGTTTGTGCAGGTTGCGGGCCACAACCACCGGATGGCCCGGCGTGGGGTGCACTTCGCTTAAAAGCCCGATCTCCGCCAAATGCCCAGCCAACCACTGGGCGCAAGCCGATACGGCGCCAGCTCGGGAGGGATCGGTGGAAACGCTGGGAAAGCGCAAAAATTCACACAATAGATTCAAAGGGCCGGACAAGGGTTCCATACTCGATAGATAAGCCTCCCAAGGAGGGTAGGCAACAAGCTGATGCGGATTCAGTTCGTCAATAATCCGAAAATCTAGTCATTTTTGTTTAATTTGCTAAGATTCGAGCTAGCAGGGCGATTACCCCATTAGACAAGCTCTCCTTAAACCCAATCCTACCAAAAATACCTCTATGGACTCGAACCCGTCACCCCATTCGATGCCTTTCGCAAAGCCCTCCCGCCGTGAATTCCTGTACGCAGGGCTCGCAGGCGGTCTCGGCCTCACGATGGGAGATCTCCTCAAATTGCGCGCCGCGGAGGCCGGCGCCGAAAACCCCTTGATCGCCAAGGCGGATTCGCTCATCCACATCTACCTGCCCGGCGGCGCTGCTGCCCAGGAACTCTGGGATCCCAAGCCCTTGGCGCCCTCCGAGTACCGCGGGCCTCTAAGCACAGTGGATACCTCCATTCCCGGCATCAAGTTTTCCCAGTACCTCAAGAACACGGCCAAGATCGCAGACAAACTGACCGTCGTGCGTTCCATGACCCACGGGGAAGCCGCCCACGAGCGTGGCACCCACAACATGTTCACTGGCTACCGCCCCTCCCCGGCTTTGTCCTACCCCTCCTTCGGGTCGGTCGTCTCGCATGAATTGGGATCGCGCAACCAGCTGCCCCCCTACGTCTGCGTCCCCAACGTGCCTAATGAGTTTGCGGGCACGGGCTACCTCTCCACGGCCTTCGGTCCTTTTGCCCTTGGAAGCGAACCCTCCTCGGACGCCTTCAAGGTGCGCGATCTTTCCCTTCCAACCTCCGTTTCACCGGAACGTTTCGATCGCCGCCGCTCCATTTTGGACACGGTAGACTCCCACTTCCGCTACCTCGAACAGTCTGATTCACTCAAGGCCATGGATTCGTTCTACGAAGCCGCCTACGCGATGATCAGTTCGCCCTCCGCCCGCGAAGCCTTCAATCTCGCGGCTGAACCCGCCAAAATCCGCGACACTTACGGCCGCCACATTGCAGGCCAACGGATGCT
>QQND01000059.1 GCA_003402745.1 Verrucomicrobiota bacterium | reverse complement strand
GAGACAAATGCAGGAAGCCTGCCAGAGACTATGCAGGAAGCCTGCCAACTCGCTTTTGGCCGCTCTTCGCGGAGGGGACACTGTGGAAAACGGAAGAAGACGGCCTGGAAGCGGCTGGAGTTTTTGAAAAGGGGCGCAAAATGGCACACTCGGGTTTGGATTGGCGCATCCTAAAAGCGCCTGTTGTGGGACAGAGTGGCGCGGATGGTTGACACCCTTCGCTACGGAGGCGGGGTGCAAAAGGTTTCAAAAAAGGGCGTTTTCGCCGCTTTTGTGCGGCCCGCCCTTACCACTGGAGGGCCGAGGCTTCGCAACGGGTGGCTGGCCGTTCTTCGCGGACGATTTTTCCATCAAAAAGGTGCAGCACCCGGTCGGCCATGGCGCCGATGACGGCGTTGTGCGTGATGATAATGGTGAGGGTGCCGAGTTCGCGGTTGATGCGGGCGATGGCGTCGAGGACGGTGATGCCGGTGTTGACGTCGAGGGCGCCGGTGGGTTCGTCGCACAGGAGAATATCGGGGCGTTTGGCGATGGCACGAGCGATGGCGACGCGTTGCTGCTGGCCGCCGGAGAGTTGGCTGGGGAAGTGGTTCATGCGGTCGCCCAGGCCGACGAGGGCGAGGGCCTTTTCTGGAGCCATGGGATGGTGAGCGATACTGGTGATGAGTTCGACGTTTTCGCGGGCGGTGAGACTGGGGATGAGGTTGTAGAGTTGGAAAACGAAGCCGACGTGGTCCCGTCTGAACTGGGTAAGGACCGAGTCGCTGGCGGTGGCGAGGTCGGTGTTTTCAAACAGGAGGGAGCCGGAGCTGGGAAGGTCCAGGGCGCCCAGGTGATTAAGCAGCGTAGATTTGCCGCTTCCGGAGGGGCCGAGCAGCACGACCATCTCCCCTGCAAACAGGTCGAGGTCCACGCCGGACAAGGCCTGAACGAGAGTGTCGCCGCTTCCGTAGGTTTTGGTGAGGCCGCGGGCCCTGAAGACGGGAGGGTTGGTGGGCGGGAAGGAGGGTGCAGCGGGCATGGAAAGGGGAGCGGCCTCGGGAGCGGCGGTGCTCAGCGGGGGGGGTAGAAATCGCGCTTCACGGGGACATTGGGTGTGTTTTCTGCCGCAAATCAAGAACCCTCTGTTATACAAAGCAAGGCAGACGGTATTTGATCCAGAGTTTGCCCGCGCCGGAACCGTTTTTACCCCAACCCATTCCCCTAAAGTCATGGCAAAAATTGTAGTGTTCGGAACCTTGGATACCAAGGGAGCCGTTCACCAGTTTCTTGCGGAACGCATTCGAAGGCAGGGGCATGAGGTGTTGCTTGTGGACGCGGGTTTGCGGGGGCGGGCGCAGGTGGTGGCGGATCTCGACCGCGGCGAGGTTTTGCGGCGGGCTGGGAGGGAGGAGGGGGAGTTCGCAGGGGATCCGAAACAGGCCGCCGCTTTAATGGGAAAGGCGTTGGGGGTGGTTTTGCTTCAGCTTTTTTTGGAGAAACGGCTGGATGGCGTGATTTCAGCGGGCGGGCGTTTGGGGATGCAGGTGGCTGTGGAGGCTCTTAGCGGTTTGCCCTTTGGAGTGCCTTGTGTCCTTGCGACGCAGGTTCCGGATGCTGTAGCGGGGCTGGTTCAGTCGGGAAAGGATGTCGCGCTGTTTTCCTGTTTGGTTGAGCCCGCGGGATTGAACCGCATCGTGCGTCCCGTTTTGGCGCGCGCTGCCAGTGCGTTGTGCGGGATGGTGGAGTTTGGAGCCGTGGCTCGATGGATGGCGGACCGGCCCTTGATTGTGGCGAGCCGCTTTGGGCATTCCCAGTTTGGCTTCGAGCGGGCGCAGCGGATTTTGGAGCGGGCCGGTTATGACGTGGTTTTGTTTACAGGCAAAAGGGCGGGTGGACGCGTCATGGAGTCGGTGATTGCGAGTGGGTTGGTGACAGGAGTGCTGGACCTTTCGACGGCGGACGTGGCCGATGCGGTGGTGGGCGGCTTTTTGGAGGCGGGGGCACTCCGTTTGGAGGCGGCGGGCCGGTGCGGGATCGCAGCGGTTGTGGCGCCGGGGGGGGTGGACGCCGTGTCCCTGGAGCGGGGCAACATTCCGTCTGACTTCGAGGGGCGCCTGATGTTGGATCAGGGTGGGAAAACGCTACTGATGCGCAGCAGTCCCTCGGAGTGCCGGGAAATTGGACTTTTGATGGCGGCTCGGATTAACCGCTATCTAGGGCCGGTGACGGTGTGCCTGCCGACGCGCGGGGTGAGCGGTTTGAGCGGGGCTGGACAGCCCTTCCAAGATCAGAAAGCGGATCGCATTTTATTTGAGACGCTCGAGAGCCATTTGCGTAAGGGCGTGCGCGTTCTGCGTGTGAAGACGACCAGCGAGGACGCGCCTTTTGTGGAGACATGCGTGCTGGCGTTGCTGGAAAACATCCGCAGGCATGCCCGCGACTCGGAGATGCTCCGGGGGGTCGCATTTTTCAAAAATTCCTCCGGAGTGGTCATCCGGGAGTTAGCCCGGCTTTTGGAGCCCCTTGCGTTTACCGAGGGCGAGTGGGTCAGGCCGGCTGGCGGAGAGGCGGAGGGACTGTATTGTGTCGTCCAGGGGTCGCTGGAAGTGCTCCTCGGTGAGGAGCGCCTAGAGCGCCTGGGGGCGGGACAGCGGTATGGTGAGCGGGAACTCGTTTTTGGAAGAACCCGTCCCGTGCAACTGCGGGCGCTGGAAAACTGCGAGGTGCTTTTCCTCGAGTGCGGGGAATTCCAGAGGTTTTGCGAAAAGCACCCTGAGTTAGAGGAGGCGATCGCGGATACCTTAAAGAAAGGGGGCTGGCGGGATTAAGCGGGGAGCGGTGCTCCTCTCTTGAATCCCGCCCAGCGGGGGAAGCGTTCCGGGGGAAGAGGGGTTCTAGGAGATCTGAGCCATGAGGAAGGCAGGGAGATCCGCGATTCGGATGCGCTCCTGGGTCATGGAATCTCTATGGCGGAGGGTGACTGTCCCTTCCTTTTCCGGGCCGTTTTCACCGATGGTATCGAAATCGATGGTAATGCAAAACGGCGTGCCAGCCTCGTCCTGGCGGCGGTAACGGCGGCCGATGGCGCCTCCGTCGTCGTAGAAGACGTGCATGAGGGGGCGGAGCAGGTCGCGCACTTCGAGAGCCTTGCTGACCAGGTCGGGTTTGTTTTTCAGCAGCGGGAAGATCCCGGCCTTGATGGGAGCCACCCGGGGATGAAACCGCAGGACGGTGCGCACCTCCTTGTTGCCCTTTTCATCGGTGACTTCCTCCTCCTCATAAGCCTCGCTCAGGAGCGCGAGGATCAGTCGGTCCACTCCGGCGGAGGGTTCGATGACGTGTGGCACGTAGCGCAGGTTGGCCTCCTGGTCGAAGTACTCCATGGACTTGCCGGAGTGCGTCTGGTGTTGGGTGAGGTCGAAATTGCTGCGGGCTGCGATTCCTTCGAGTTCCTGGGTGCCGAAGGGGAATTTGTAAAGGATGTCGACGGTGGCGCGGGCGTAGTGGGCGAGTTCGTCGGGCTTCTGCCAATACTCCTCGAGGGAGGAGCGTTTGAGTCCGATGGATTCGTACCAGCGGAAGCGTTCTTCCACCCAGTATTTGTGCCAGACTTCCCAGCCCCAGTTGGGTTGGGGTTCGGTGGGGACGGGGCCGCCGTCGAGGGTGGCGATGCTTCCGGTTTGGGCCTGGACGACTTCGTCGGGTTTGATGAAAAACTCCAGCTCCATTTGTTCGAATTCGCGGGAGCGGAAGGTGAAGTTGCGCGGGGTGACTTCGTTGCGGAACGCTTTTCCGATTTGGCAGATGCCGAAGGGCACTTTGACGCGGGTGGAGTCCACGACGTTTTTGAACTGGACGAAAATCGCCTGGGCCGTTTCCGGGCGCAGGTAGGCCATGTCTTCCTCCGTGGCAGCCGGGCCGACGTAGGTTTTGAACATCAGGTTAAAGGGGCGGGGTTCGGTGAGTTCGCCGCCGCAATGCGGGCACGGCATGCTCAGCGGGGCGGCTGCATCAGCGGTGCAGAGAATCTGCAGGAGCGTGTGGCCGGAGGGTTCGAGTTCGGAGGCGCGCTGCACGAGGCGCGCGAGGAAGCCTTCCGGGTCTTTGATGAGGCCCAGATTAGGGACGAGCCGAGCGCCCTTGCCCTTGGCCCATTTGAGGAGGGCCTCGGAATCAAGCTTGCCCTCGGGGGCGGTGGCGCGGAGGGCTTCTGCCCAGGGAACGGTTTCGAGCATTTCCCAGACTTGGTCGGAGCGGACGAGCTTTTTACAAGCGCGGCAGGTGCTCATGGGATCGCTGAAGGTGTCCACGTGCCCGGAAGCCTTCCAGATGTTGGGGTGCATGATGATGGTCGCCTCGAGGCCGACGATGTCGTCCCGCAGACGGGTCATGCTTTTCCACCACAGTTCCTTGACGTTGCGTTTGAGTTCAGCCCCCAGCGGACCGTAATCCCAGAACCCGTTGAGGCCTCCGTAGATTTCACTGGATTGGAAGATGAAACCGCGCCTTTTACAGAGGCTGACGATCTTCTCCATGCGGTTGACTGAAGTCTGAGTGGACATAGTTGGAATGGGGCGGCGAGGGCTGGAAAAGCGGGCGGGTGTGCGGTCTTATTCGAAGTCGTAAATGACGGCTTTTTGGCAGCAGGGTTTGAATACCTTTTCCACAAACTCGATGTGAAGCGGGTGGATTTGGTAGGCGTGTTCCGCCTCTTTGCTCGGAAACTGCAGGTTCAGGGCAACCTGATAGCTCTGGTCAACGACGGCCCGTTCGCTGGGGGACATTTTGCCGATGTGAAACCCGAGCACGCCCTCGATGGGACGCAGGTATTTCTCGGCTCCGGCGAGGAGTTGTTCGGTGGCATCAGCCACTTCAGGACGGGTCCAAAAGATAACAACGTGTGAAAACATAGGATTGGAGATTGAAAAGGAGGTTCCGCGTGGCGGCAAGCAGGGAAGGGGGGAATGCGCAAAAGCAGCGGGGATCCGCGCGTGTTTTTTGTCATTCTGTACGCTGGGGATGAATCCGCGGGGCGGTATCCAAACGAAGCGTCTTTATGAAGGTGCGGAGACCGTTTGTGAAGGGGGCCCTTTCGGGAGAGTTGGAACTGCAGGCTCGCTGGTTTGCGGGAGAGTTCGGGCGGGACTTCTGTGGAACGGAGGGGGAACGGGTGCGCATCGTCCAGTTTGGGATCTGGAACCGTACTGCGGGCCCTGATTTTGTAGAAGCAGCTGTGAGCATCGACGGCGCGGAGCCGAAACGCGGGGCAATCGAGATTGATCCGGATGTGAAAGATTGGGAGCGGCACGGGCACTCCCAAAATACGGACTATGAGGGGGTGGTCCTGCACGTCTTTGAACACAGGGGGGGCGACCGAGTGTTTTCACGGACAAAAATGCACCGGCTGATCGTTCAGGTGCAGCTTTCCCCCGTGGAAAACCGCGGCCTCGCCGATGGAGCACTCGCGCGGGCGGGCCGTTGCGCCCCGCTGCTTGCGGCTCAGTCTCTGGAGCAAATCCGCCTCACCCTGAGCGAGGCTGCCCTATTTCGGTTCCAACGGAAAGCGACGGCCCTTCATCGCACAGGGGATGCCCATGGCGAAAATGAAGCTTTGTACCAAGCGCTTGCCATGGGGATGGGGTATCCCAATAACCAGCTTCCGTTTCGTTTGCTCGCCCAGCGACTGCCATTGCGGCGTCTTTCTCAAGATCCAGACGGCGCGGAGGCGCTGCTTTACGGCGTCTCCGGCTTTTTGCCGGCCCCGGATTTGTCTGTCCTTCCGCTTGAAGCGCGGGTGCACGTGCGCGGACTCTGGCAGCGCTGGTGGCCTCACAGAGTCGCCTACCAAAGCCTTCAGGTGCCGCAGTCGGTGTGGCGGCTCGGGGGGCAGCGGCCGGCCAATCACCCCGCGCGGCGGGTGGGCGCGCTTTCTGTTTTGGTGCGCCACTGGCGGGCGCTGAGGCGCCTTGTTGGAGCAAAAGATTGGAAGCGACTTGCGAAAATATTGTGCGGTATGACCCATGCTTTCTGGAGCCACCACTATACGTTTGGCTCGCCAGCCTCCCCACGCCCCATCGCGTTGATTGGCCGGGAGCGCCTAGAGGAACTGCTCGCAAACAGTCTGCTGCCTTTTGCAGGCGATTGGGAGAAACTCTCCACCCTCCGCACCCGGGACCACAACCGGCGCAGTCGCATTGCCGCCACGCGCCTGCTCGCGCTCCGTCCGGACGCGAAAAAACTTCTGTCCGAGGCGGTCTGCCAGCAGGGCTTGCTGCAGCTTTACGAGGACTTCTGCTGCTGCGATGCCAGCGACTGCGCCCATTGCCCTTTCCCTGAGCAAACCGCCGCCGCCAGGACGATTCCCGTCGTTTGAAAGGGACGCTCCATAATATCAAAATCCGAGAAAAAGGGGGCCGCCGCACGTGCGGGCTCGCGAAAAGCCCGCTTTGGCGGCGTCTTTTTGGGCACGCGCCGGGGGCTTTTTTAAGGGCCAGAGCAAAAAGGGGCTTCCCTTACTCGGGGCGGGCTCTTTTCTGTATGGGTATGAGCGCTCAAAGCCATCCAACTCTTTGCCAGGTTGTCAACGAAGTGGTTGAAACCACCTCTGTTTTTGACATCCATACTCATCTTTTTGACCCTGCCTTTGGCTCGCTTGTGTCTTGGGGTATCGACGATCTGTTGACGTACCACTATCTGATCGCCGAGGCATTCCGCTGTTCTACAGAGCCCGCGGAAGTTTTTTGGAGCCTCGACAAATCCCAGCAGGCCGACTGGATCTGGCAGCATCTCTTCCTGGAGCGGTCTCCCATTTCCGAGGCCTGCCGGGGGGTCCTTACGACCCTGCGCCTGCTGGGCATCGACGCGCGCAAACGCGACCTGCCGACCTTGCGCAAACACTTTGCGAAATGGACGCCTGAATCCTACACGGACCACATTCTCCAAATTGCCAACGTCCGCAAGGTCTGCATGACCAACCTGCCCTTTGACGATCAGGAAAGGCCTTACTGGGAAAAGGGCTTCACGCGCCACCCCTCCTTTGTCGCTGCGCTGCGGTTGGACCCCCTCCTGCTGGAATGGGAGAAAACCGCCGGACAACTCCACGGCTGGGGGTATGACGTCCGGGCGGACCTTTCGGGACAGACGCTCGGGGAGGTGCGCCGTTTTCTGGGAGACTGGGCGCTCAAAATGGATTCCCAGTACTGTATGGTCTCCCTGCCCCCGGAGTGGCGTTTTCCCGAAAACACGGTGACCAACCGCCTGCTGCAGGAAGCCATCCTCCCCTTTGGCCGCGACCACGGGCAGGCCTTCGCCATGATGATCGGCGTGCGCCGCGGCGTGAACCCCGAGCTGCGCATGGCGGGGGACAGCCTCGCTCCGGCGGATGTTCCCTCGGTGGAGGCTCTGTGTGCAGCGTATCCGAAGAACAAGTTCATCTGCACGATGTTGGCGCGTGAAAACCAGCACGCCCTGTGCGTCGCCGCACGGAAATTCCGCAACCTGCACATTTTCGGCTGCTGGTGGTTTTTGAACAATCCCTCCCTCATTGAGGAGATCACGCGGATGCGGATCGAGCTTTTGGGACTTGGGGTGACTCCTCAACACAGCGACTGCCGCGTCATGGACCAACTCGCCTACAAATGGAGCCACTCGCGCCCGATTCTGGCCAAGGTGCTTTCGGAAAAGTACTCTGACCTCTCCGACACCGGCTGGCACGTGACCCGGGCCGAAATTGAGCGCGATGTCCACCAGCTTTTGGGCGGCGGTTTCGAGGCGTTTATCAAGCACTAGCGCGGAATCGCTGCGCGCCGATGTTTCCCGCCCTTCTCACGACTTTTCTGTTTTCTTTTTCGGTCCTGTTCGCCTCCCGCTCCTCGAAGGTCGTGGGCTCGATGCAGGCCAACGTCTCCAGGCTCCTTCTGGCGATGCTCCTTCTGGGCATTTGGGCGCACGGTTGGGGGGGAGGACTCGGCGGGGCGGGGCTGCCCTGGTTTCTCCTGAGCGGCGTCATCGGCTTCGGGATGGGAGACATCGCACTTTTCGGCGCACTGCCAAGGATCGGGCCGCGTCTGGCGATTTTGCTCACCCAGTGTCTGGCTGCCCCCATCGCTGGTGTCGCCGAGTACCTGCTTTTGGGCACCCGCCCGACCCTGGTGGAAATGGGATTTGGCGCCGTGATTCTCGCCGGCGTCGCCCTCGCGCTCGCCCCGGACACGCAGTGGGAGGGGGATGCAAAATCCTTCAAAATCGGTATTCTGTTTGGGATCGGTTCTGCCACGGGCCAGGCTTTGGGTGCCGTTTTTTCGCGCAGAGGCAACGCTGCTGCTCTGCTCGCGGATTCCGTGGTGGACGGAGGCACTGCCGCCTACCAGCGCATCACGGCGGGTGTTCTCACGACGCTGGTGTTCTGGGGCGTCCTGACGCTGCTGGGCAAGTCCAAGGAAACCCGCCACCCAGCGGGCGTCTGGAAAAAAGCGATCCCTCTGGTGACAGGCAATGCCTTGTCCGGACCGACGTTTGGCGTCGCTTGTTTTCAGTGGGCGCTACTTACCACCCCCAGCGCAAAGGTGCTTCCCATTGTCGCAACCTCGCCGCTTGTCACCATGGGCTTGGTCTGGCTTCTGGAAGGAACCCGGCCCAGCCGGCGGGCGATTTTGGGCGGCATTCTGGCTGTCTCGGGCGCGGTGGGCCTAGCTTGGGTGCAGACGCACTGAAAAAGGCCGCTCACAGGCAGCAAAAATCCCCCCGGTTTGCACCGTGGGGGATTTCAAAAACTGAAGGATTAAAACGAGCGGCAGGCTGATTCGCACCGAAATCGGCGCGCTGCTTGACCGGAGCGGAGCACTGCCCGTGGGACCTACGAGACCGTGGCAGACTTCGCCGCGTCTTTGGCCGCCTGGAGACGGTCGTTCTTCTTGCGGCGTACGGCGCGCTTCTTGACGTTATCTTTGCCTTTGTTGTGTCCCATAAAAGATTCATTCAACACGCGGCGGGGCGTCCTGCCAAGCCGATTCGCAAGTCCAGAGTAAAGCCTCTGTAACGCACCTCTCCCTCCGGCGCCAGAGATCTGCATCAAGGTTCGGTCCAAACTTTGACGTTTTACTTTAATATTTTGGGGCCACTAGGGTCGTGCGCTGTGTCTCACCGCCCTGAGATTGGAGGCCGGCATGAAAAACCCGGGCTGCCTCTTCTCCCCAGCTACTCCTAAAATTCCTTGAACGCACCCATTCCACGAACAGGCGGCTCCCCATGGGCGACTCTCAGAGGCTGGCTTCGAGTTGCTACCTTTGCCGTGGCTACTCTCAATCATGCCGCCGAAACCGTCCGACTCGCGGAAGTTGAGATCCAGGCATCCCCCTTTTCCAATACGGCGCTGAGCACTCCCGCCATAGAGATATTTTTGGAGGGCGAAACCCTCCGGCACGCCCCTGCCTCTTCCTTGGACGGAATTCTCAGATCGGTGCCGGGCTTCCGCCTGTTTCGGCGCACGGATAGCACCACCGCACACCCCACCACCCAGGGGGTGAGCTTGGGCAATGTCGGTCCCAACGGGGCCAGTCGCTCCCTCGTTCTCCTTGACGGGATCCCCATGAACGACCCCTTCGGCGGCTGGGTGGCGTGGAATCGTTTCCTCCCAAGCACCCTTTCGGGCGTGCGCCTCGTCCCTCAAGCCGGAGTGAGCCCCTGGGGGACGGCCTCCCTCGGCGGTGTCATCGCGCTCGACTCCCGTTTTCTGAATGAAGCGCCCTTCGCTTTTTTTGAAGCATCTGCAGGGGATCGCCTCCGCCAGCAGGGCGCCTTCGCCTTTGCCCAGGATACGCAGTCGGGGCTCACCCGCGTCTTCGGGAGCGTTCAGGAAACCGACTTTGCGGGGTACCCAGTGATCCGGCGCGATCAGCGCGGCCCCGTGGACGGCCTCGCCTCCTCCCGTGCCCAATCCTTTGATGCCGGGGTGCGCCAAGGCTTTGCCCCCGGCGGCGACTGGCACCTCACTCTCCGTGCCCAAGGCTGGCAGGAGCAGCGCAATAACGCCACCCCGCTCACTACGAACGCCGGCAACGCGCTGGACTTCTCCGCCCGCCTCAACCGCGATGCCGGCCCAAAGGATTGGGCGCTAGAAAGCATCCTTTTCACGCAGCAACGCCGTTTTAAAAGCCTCTTTTCCAGCATTTCCTCAGACCGCACCACCGAAAAACCTAGCCTCGATCAGTACGCGGTCCCTTCCGATTCGCTGGGTTTTATCCAGCGCCTGCGTTTTCCCATGGGGGACAGACACTCCCTCGGCGCCGGTCTGGATTTGCGCACGACCGATGGAGTCACCAAGGAGCGCTTTAAATACGTCGGCACTGCGTTTACCCAAGAGCGGGAGGCGGGCGGCCGACAGGACGACGCGGGAGTCTATTTGCAGGACACTTGGACGGTCTCCTCGGGCTTACAGGTTCATGGAGGCGCGCGCTTGGAATGGCATGCGGACCGCGACGGACACCTTCAGGAATGGGACATCCAGTCTCGGGCATCGTTGCGCAACCTCCAGTACGAAAACAGCGAAACCGTGACGCCGCACTTCAGTCTGGGCTCTCAATGGACGCCCTCCAAGCGTGTGGAATGGTCCGCGATCGCGTACGCGGGGGCGCGCAACCCGACCCTCAACGAGCTGTACCGCCCCTATCGTGCCGGGGACGTTGTGACCCTTGCCAACCCTTCTCTCCGCAAGGAGTCCACCGTGGGCGGGGAGGTTGGCGTGAAAATCAACCCGACTGACGTTCTGGCGCTGCACGTGCGTGCCTTTGAAAACCGCATCCAGGACGCGATTGCAAACATCAACGAGGTTCGCGGTCCGGGGGTCATGGGGGACTGGGGCTTTCTTCCTGCCGGAGGGATTGGGGCGCGAAGGGAAAACGTCGATCGCGTGGACATCCGAGGCTTGGAAGCGCGGGTGGAGTGGAAGCTGGACCGCCGCCTCACCGTTGCCGCTGGTTGGCTTGGGACCCAAAGCGAGGTGCGCCATTGCGCGGTGCAGCGCTCCCTTGAAGGCCGTGAACTGCCGCAAGTCCCTTCCCAACAGGCGAGCCTGCAACTGCGAGGAGAGGCTGACTTTTGGCGCTGGGACATTGGGATGCGCTGGGTGAGCCGCCAGTTTGACGATGATGCCAACCAAAACGGGCTCGCCTCTTATTGCAGCACCGACCTGAGGTTGACGCGGCGTTTCGGCTCTAAAACCGAGGTTTTTGCTGCCGTAGAAAACCTTGCCAACGCCGAAATCCAGACCCGCCGAGACGCCAACGGGACCATCGCAATAGGCGCCCCGCGGATGTGGAGCGCCGGAGTGCGTCGCGAGTTTTAAGTCGTAACCGGCTTGCTAGCGGCGCTGGGGTGCGTTTCCCGGTGGCACCAGACGGCGACTCCCAAGGGCTGGGGGAGGATAGGGTCCGGCCCCCCATGGCGGGCGGCGCACCTTTGGAAAGGCCTGTGCGCCGCTCTGGCTTATCCAAAGGCGTTAAGTGCATCGTGAGACACTTGACCCAAGGAAACTGCTCAGCTACTTCAGTGCACAGGTATCTCACTTTTCAACCGGCACCGCCGCACTTTTCAACAGCCGTTTACGTGTCAAACGACGTGACCTCGGTACCGCCATCCCATGACCCGCCCCCCAAAATGTAATTCTCGCTCGAGCGCGCTCCGCGAGAGGAACTCTGGGTGCGTGATCTGCCGAGATGGGGCGCAAGGCAACAAAGTCCGCTTAAGAAGTACCGCTGGTCAAAACTTGGCGGTGAAGGTTTTGCGGCTCGCGATGGTGCTCCTCATCGGAAACCTTTCTCAGATTACAGCTTCTGCGGGACAGGAAGTTCCCATCTCCTTGGGAGCTGCAAAGGAACAGGGGCGTCATAAATCGCGGTTCTTGAAGGAGGCCAAGTTGACGGCTCAGGCCGGTGATGCCATCGCTGCAGCGAATGTCGAAGACTTCGAGAGGATCGTGGGGCCGGTCCTCACGAAGAGTTGTCTTGGCTGTCACGGTCCTAAAAAGGCGGAAGGCCGATTGCGTGTCGACCAACTCAACGCTGACGTGCCGTCGGGTCCGGACATCGAGCGGTGGCGCGAGGTCTACAACGTCCTCACCAAGGCCGAAATGCCGCCAGACGACTCCAAGGAAGCCAAACTCAGCGAGGAGGAGCGTGGAAAGATCGTACTCTGGCTGGGCGAGGAACTTCACAAGGCGTCTGTGATTCGCCGCTCCAGCAAGGCGGAGTCTTCGTTTCGTCGGCTCACCAAGGACGAGTACAACTATGCATTGCAGGATCTACTTGGCGTCGAGGTTGAGTTTGCAAACAAGCTGCCGCCGGAAACTGCGTCTGAGGATGGCTTTAAGAACCGGTCGGATTTGTTGCAGATGTCCGCAACGCAGTTCCAGGCTTACAGAGAAATCGGACTCAATGCGCTCAATCGGGCCGTGGTTCGGGGAGCGCAACCGCAGACGGTTACCTACCGCATTTTAATGAAGGAGCAGATGAAGGTTGCAGCGTCCGCGAAAGGCGCCAAAACCTTCGACAAAGATCACGCGAACTACAAAAAATTAAGAAACGAACCGCACTTGCTTGACCGCGAGACTGGCTTGGCTGTTCACAACCCCAGCTTAAGCACCCCTCCTCAACAAAACATCTCCATCGAACCGCCTCTGCCCCTCTCCTCCGTTGTCTGGGCGCTTCCTCAAGCCGGCGAATTGAAACTTAATCTGGACCGTTTTTTGCCCGATGAAGGGATCATGCGCGTGAGGATTCGAGCGGGTCGTTCCAGCATGAATTCGAATGAATACGCGAGCCTCCGTTTGGTTTTCAGCGCTCACACTAGTAACAATGCTAGTTTCTCGCAGACCATTAGTTCGCGTGACATCCCTGTGACGGCTTCGGCCGAGGCCCCAGAGTTCATTCAGTTTGATATTCCGTTGAATGACATCCAGCGGAATCCGTTTCGAAAGCTTGCGACGCAATTTCCGCGTCGGGATGAATTTCTGCACATCAAAAACATCTCCAACGCCCATGGTGGGGAGGAACGCCTTAGCGTGCTCATCAATGATGTGGAAATCTGTGCGCCGTTTTACGAGCAATGGCCTCCGAGGTCGCACCAGAATATTTTTTTCGAGAGCGAACACAAAGGGGATGAACGACTTTACGGTAGGGAGGTGCTCGGCAGTTTTTTGAGGCGGGCGTGGAGGCGTCCCGTCAGTGCGGAGGAAGTGGATCCGTACATGGTGCTCTTTGAGCGGTACCGCCCCGGCTTTCCAAACTTTGAGGAGGCTATGGCGGAGGTGTTGGCAACCGCCCTAGCCTCCCCCGAGTTTTTATATTTGACCCCCCGGCGATCTCTTGAGGGAGGCAATGCAGGCCAGTCACGGATCGATGAACTGGCATTTGCCAGCCGGTTGGCGGTGTTTTTGTGGGCCAGCCTTCCAGACGAAGAACTCATGCAACTTGCCGAGGTGGGTAAGCTGAGAGAGCCGGCAATTTTGACCGCGCAGGTGAGTCGGATGCTGGAAGATCCGCGCTCGAAACGTTTCTCCCGGCTATTCGTGGACCAATGGCTGGGGTTGGAGAGGATCAACAGCGTGGCGCACCTCAATGACGGTGCTTTGCGAGAAGCAATGCTGGCGGAGCCTGTCGCACTTTTTGAAGAAGTGTTGAAGAGCGGCGGCAGCGTCATGGACTTCATTGATTGCAACTACGCCATGCTGAACGAGCGGTTGGCGGCGCATTACCAGATTCCGAATATCTACGGACCCGACTTCCGAAAAGTTTCCATCACGCGGCAAACAAATCGGGGCGGGCTGCTTACATGTGCTGCGATGCTGACGATCAATTCCGATGGCAAGGATTCCCATCCCGTCAAACGGGGCGTGTGGTTGCTGCAACGCATTCTTCATGATCCGCCGCCCCCGCCCCCGCCGAATGTTCCTCAGGTTGACCTTACCGACCCGGAAATCCTAAAGATGACGTTGAAGGAGAGAATAGAAAATCATCGAAACCAACCTGCCTGCGCTTCGTGTCATTCGCGGATTGATCCGTGGGGCGTCGCGTTTGAAAACTACGATGCCTTGGGGGTTTTCCGGACGAGTATTAAGGACCGTCCCGTGGATGCGACGTCCGAGCTTTTCAGCCATCAGAGGCTGGCTGGGATAGATGGTTTAAAACGCTACCTGCTTATGGAGCGCCAGGACCAGTTTGCCGAGGCGATGGTGCACAAATTGACGGCTTACGCTCTTGGCAGACCGCTCTCGCTGGGTGACCGTGTGGACCTCGAAAAGCTAACCGCTGAAATGAGACGGCAAAACGACCGCCTCAGTGACCTGATACAACGCATCGTTAGCAGCGATATTTTTAACTCCAAGGAGTAGGACAACCGTCGCGAGAAGCCGCTCTCACCCCCCATACACAAAAACATCTTATGAACGCAAAAACACGGTCACTCAGTCGGCGAGCATTCCTGCGAGGCACTGGACTGGCGTTGGCTTTGCCCTGGATGGAGACTTTCTCGGCAGGAGCCTTCTCCAAAAACGACGCTCCCAGGCGGTTCCTGAGTGTCTATCATCCCGACGGCGTGGGTTTGCCGCTGAAGTCCGACCCTGCATGGGAGGATTGGAGCTGGTTTCCACGTGGTGGCGAGAAGGACTTTACGCTCACTAAGGTGCTCGATGTGCTGGAGCCGTTGCGGAACGACATCACTATTTACTCCGGCCTCTCCCATCCGGCGGCCCGGCAGGTTCACGGGCATTCAAATGCGGATCAGTATTTAACCGGCGCGGCAATCGGGGGACAGGGGACGTATCAAAACACCATCTCGCTTGATCAAGTTTACGTGGAGCGCATCGGAGATCTCACGCGGCATGCCTCACTTGTGCTGTCGACCAACGGGGGAGTTGGAGCCCCGCGCGGTGCACAAACGCAGTCCTTCAACCGTGAAGGACGCCCGATTCCCGCGATGAACAAGCCGCGTCAAATTTTTGAAATGCTTTTTGTCACGAGCGGTAGGGACGCTGCAGAGCGGCTATCACGCAGCAAGAGCGCTCTGGATCTTTTGATTGAAAATTCGCGGTCCCTTCGACGCCAGCTCTCCAGCCGGGATCAGGAGACGCTGCAGCATTATCTCGACGCGGTGCGGGACACGGAGGTGAAGTTGGCGAAGGCCCAACGATGGATCGATACACCGCTTCCTCAGGTTGACGCCCGGAATCTGAATCTGGATGCCGAGCCGAAAGAGGCGCGGATTTTTTTCCAGACCATGTATGAGCTGGTCTACCTCGCGTTTCTGAGTGACTCCACACGCGTAGCGACTTTCCAGTTGGGGAGGGAAAATGGCGAGGGACCGCATGACCTCTTGTCCCAGGCCGTAGGGCTTCCCGGCGCCCATGGTTTGACACACGCGGTCAAGAAGCCTGACGGATGGCAGAACCTTGGCACCTACAATCGCTATCAGGCGGAGGAGTTCGGTCGCTTCGTGCAGCGGCTCAAGGACACGCCTGAGCCTCTCGGGGGAGGGAACATGCTGGACAACACTTTTGCCATGCACGGCTCGGCATCCAGCAGCTTCCATCTCTCGCGAAACTACCCGATTATTTCAGCCGGTGGGAAGAACCTTGGCTTCAGCAACGGCAGGTATCTCAAGTTCGGTAAAGGCAATGAAGACAACCAGGCCGGCGCTGGAATTGTTTCGGACGCAGGCTGGAGTGGTAAAGTTGCTGTGGAGGAACTTCCGCTTTCGAACTTGTTCGTCACTATCCTGCAGAGGCTGGGAGTTGAGACGGATTCCTTCGGAGGCTACACTGGGACGCTAAGTCGGGTGTAGAAACAGAACGGCTCGGCACCGTCACATGTAAGCGAAGGGGGCAGGCCCTGGTGCCAGGCCCTCGGGCTCACTCGCTTGGGCAGGGCCGCTGCGGTACTCGCCTGCTTCCTGGGCCTGGAGGGATTCTTAAAAACTGTGTCAAATAATCGTAGCTCGGAGGGATCTTCTGGGTGTGATACCAGCAGAACAGGTTCCAAATACGGAACAGAGGCATTCCAAAAGTAATCCAGCCATGCACATCGAAGCCCCGGCTCTCGATCGGGGGCTGGCTATTCTGGAGGCGCTAGATTCCCGGCCCGAGGGAATGAATCTTTCGGAGATCAGCCGCCTCATCGGCAGCCCGAAAAATTCGACCTCGCGCCTCGTGCAGACTCTGTTGGCGCGGGGGTACGTTGACCGGGACTCAACAACGATGCTGATTCGATTGACGGGCAAGCTGCTGCGCTTGGGACATCCTCGTGTGGCTCGGAAAAGCCTTGTGGAGTCCGCGTTGCAGCCTATGAGAGGTCTGCGGGACCGGGTGGGGGAGACCGTGCAGCTTGGGGTTTCAATAGGGGACGAGGGGGTTATTATTGAGCAGGTGGAGAGCCGGGCCGCAGCCCGAATTTGCGTGGAGATTGGTTTGCGTTTCGGCCTCTACAACAATGCTCCGGGAAAGATACTGCTGGCGTTTCAGGCCGAGACAGAGCGGGAGCGCACGATCGCTGGTTTAAACTTGGTGCGTTTCACTGAGCGCACGATCACTACAACTGAGGCGCTGCGTAGGGAATGTGAATGCGTCGTGGAGAGTGGGTACAGCACGGATTGGGGGGAAGCGGACGATGGCATTCATTGCGTTGCCGCGCCGGTTTTTGACCGGCCCAACCACGTGTTGGCAACCGTTTGGGTTTCGGCAATAGCCCGGCGAATGCCGAAGACGTGTTTTGATGCAGTCGCAGTCGAGGTGATGGACGCAGCACGGGAAATCGAAGGAAGGCTGGGCGCATGAAGCTGCCTGTTTTCATGCTTGTGGCTTTGCTTGGTATCCAGGGAGTGTCTGCTGACGAATTTTTTACTTCAAAGGTTGAGCCTCTTTTGAGGCAGCGCTGTTACGAATGCCATTCGCATGAGAAGAAGATGAAGGGAGGGCTAACGCTCGACTCAAAATCGGGCTGGGAGGAGGGAGGCGACTCAGGACCTGCCATCGTCGTAGGAAAGCCAGAGGAGAGCTTGCTCATCAGGATGGTGCGCTGGTCGGATGACGAGCATCAGATGCCGCCGAAGGAAAAGCTGCCGTCGGCGGAAATTGCGCTTTTGGAAGAATGGGTCAAACGTGGAGCGCTGGACCCGCGAGTGCTCGTAAAGACTCGGCCCAGTACCACGGACTGGTGGTCCCTGAAGCCGCTCGTGAAACCTCCGCTTCCGGGCATCGCGGGCTCGAGTGCCGAGCATCCGGTGGATCGCTTCATCCGGACGCGGCTCGCGGAGAGGAAGCTGACACCTTCGCCGGAGGCGGACCGTCGCACGCTCATTCGGCGCGTGTATTTCGACCTGCACGGATTACCTCCTTCGCCAGCCGAGGTGGAGGCGTTTGAAAAGGGCAACGAGCCGGGGTCTTACGAGCGTCTGGTGGATCTGCTTCTCGCGTCGCCGCGCTATGGCGAGCGTTGGGCACGGCACTGGTTGGACACGATACATTTTGCGGAGACACATGGGTGTGGGCACGATCTGCCTCGGGATCATGCATGGCGGTATCGCGACTACGTCATCGAGGCGCTGAACAACGACAAACCGTGGCCGCGGTTCGTGCGCGAGCAACTCGCTGCCGACCGTCTTTTTCCTGAGGAGCCGCGCCTCACTGCGGCGCTTGGATTCCTCGGCGCGGGTGTCTTTGACCACAGCGCTTTTCAGACGGCTCCGACTAACTTCGATTACCTGGACCGCGATGACCTGGTGACACAGACGATGGCGGCCTTTACCAGCACGACGGCGAACTGCGCACGCTGCCACGCGCACAAGTTCGATCCCATCACGCAGGAGGACTATTACGCGCTTCAAGCGGTCTTCGCGGGCATCATCGAGGGCGACATTCCCTTTGATGAAGACACGAAGATCGCGCAGCAGCGGAAGCGCTGGCAGTCGTTGCTCGACGCTGCTGAGGTGCAGGACAAAGCCGAGCTATTCACCGCGGAAAATGAGTTACTCGTCGCCGATTGGGAGAAGCATCAGGGGCCGGCGGTGAAATGGACGGTGTTAGGATACGAGAGTTTCATCAGCACCGAAGGTGCGACACTATCGCGCAGCGGCGAGGTCATCACCTCTGGCGGCACGAAGCCGGAGAAGGACACATATGTCATCACCACGACAGCATCGCTTGCTAGCATCACGGCGCTGCGTCTCGATGTTATCGCGGACAAGTCGCTTCCCAAGGACGGTCCGGGCAGACAGGACAACGGCAATCTTACGGTGAGCGAGTTTGAGGCGCAGGTCTTCGACGCTGGAGCAGCGTCGCCGATGAAGTTGAAGTTTTCACGCGCGACGGCGGACTTCCATCAAGCGGGTTATGCGGCGCCAGCGGCGATTGATGGAAATCCGGCTACAGGCTGGGGCATTCACCCGGCCGTGGGTCAGTCGCACCATGCGGTGTTCGAACTCGCTGCTCCACTCATCCTGAAGCCTGGTGCGAAGCTCACCATCTCGCTGAAGCAGCTGGCTCCGCAGTCGCACCTGGTGGGTCGCTTCAAACTCTCCGCGACCGATGAACCCGCAGCGCGCGTTTCAGCGATGCCAGCGCTCGCGAGCGCCGCGCTAGACACGCCTGCCGAAAAACGGACCGAGTTGCAACGGCTCGCACTCGCTGCTCATGCGCTGCGCTTGCGTGCCGGCGAAGAAACGCAAAAGTTGCCCGCGCCCGCGCTCGTGTATGGCGCAGGAAAAAAAGCAGGTGTGCTGCTGGCTGTCAGCAAAGTCACGCCGACTACGGTGGCCAAGCCCAAGGTCGTGCACATCTTGAAACGCGGTGAGTTTGACAAGCCCATGGGTGACGCCGAGAGCGGCGCGCTCAGTGCGGTGAACGTGCTGCCGGCGCGTTTTACTAAAGCGCACGCCGGCGATGAATCTGAACGCCGTGCCGCGCTTGCGGATTGGATTGCCGATGAAAAGAACCCGCTCACGTGGCGCAGCATCGCAAACCGCGTCTGGCATTATCATTTCGGTCGCGGCATCTGCGATACGCCGAGCGATTTTGGACGCATGGGCGGCGTGCCTTCGCACCCTGAGCTTCTCGACTGGCTTGCCTGCGAACTGCGCGACAGCGGCGGCTCCTTGAAACAGCTGCATCGACTCATCCTCACCAGCGCCGCTTATCGCCAAAGCAGCGAGTACCGAGACGCCGCCGCCAAGCTCGACGGCGACAACCGTCTGCTCTGGCGCATGAATCGCCTGCGCCTCGACGCCGACAGCTATCGCGACTTCGTCCTCAGCGCTACGGACAGACTCGACCTCACCGTCGGCGGTCCCAGCGAGCGGCAGTTCATCACCGGCCCGCCCGTGCAGCTCACTCCCACGCTCGACTACGCTGCCTACGACTGGTCTGGGCTGCCGAAACATCGCCGCAGCATCTACCGCTTTGTCTGGCGCGGCGTGCCCGACCCTTTCATGGACACGCTCGACTTCCCCG
>QQND01000058.1 GCA_003402745.1 Verrucomicrobiota bacterium | reverse complement strand
CTTCCGGATCCGGTTAAAGTCCTCAACCAGAAAGATATTGTCGTTTAAATCGATGGAAAGACCGTGCGGGTTCTGAAAACGAGCAGCGGTTCCGATCCCGTCCACATAGGTGTATTGATCCGGCGCTCCGGCGAACACCGTTATTACGCCCGCTAGATCAATTTTTAGAATTCGTCCGTTCGTACCCGCCGCGAAAATGTTTCCAATACTATCCACAGCAATCCCGTCGAGGTACCCTTGACTTGAGGCGAGCGTGGAAACGGTGTAAACTGTGCCCGTTGCGTTAGGCTCAAGTTTCCGGACTCTCTGTCCATGGTACTCAGCAACATACAGAATCCCGTTCCGATCCACCGCGATCTGACTGGGATAATAAAACCGGGCAGCGCTTCCGACCCCATCCGTCCCGCCACCGCTTCCCCAGTAACCCGCAATGGTCGTCACCACGCCACTGGGCGTGATTTTGCGAACCACATGCCCGTCCCAGTCCACCACATAAACATTTCCAGCCCTGTCCAAGCAGATTCCTCTTGGGTTGTAAAACCGTGCCGTGGCTCCGACATCATCGACGTAACCGGAATAACCAGCCAAGCCGGCGAGCGTTGTCACATTCCCGGAGGGGCTGATTTTGCGGATGCAACGGTCCGTGGCCACGTAGACGTTTCCAGTGCTGTCCACGGCGGTTGCATTGATGGTGTCGCTCAGCACATAACGGCTGTCAACAAGCGTGGTGGGATCATACATGTCCGACCAAAAATACCCTCCCGTTGCCGCAGAAGTCCCCGTGCCGACGCTGGGAACAACAAGGTGCGCCCAGTTTTTGACCCCGCCGAGCCAGCCCACGATCGCCGTTGTGACCGTCCCGGAAGCCGTCACGGTACCGGCATTCGCCAGCGTCCCAGAATTAACGCTCGTCACGTCCACTCTGTAAGTGACGTCGACCGTCTGACTTCCCGGTTGCTGTGCGGCACTCACGACTGCAGGGAGCAAAATGCCCTTGGTCGGCTTGTGGTTGTCGAAACGCATCCGGCGTTCAAACTTCTCCAAGGAATAGAGGTTCGTCCCGCCCGTGGCGCCGTACCGGATCATCCAGACATTCCCATTCGGATCAAAGGAGGCACCGCCAATCGAGCCATCACTCGCCAGAACCGAGTTCGCAAAGTTTGCCTGACCCGCCCTGTAGAAGTTCACATTATAGCGGCGCCAGGAGTCCGAAACCATTGTGGAGATGTCCAGAAGCACTGAGGAAGTAACATATGGAGACCAGTCCCAATAAGCCCGCGCCCCCACCATAAGCTGGCCATCGCGACTCGCAGAGAAGACCCTGTTCCACCAAGTGTAATCCGTACTCGATGCCCTCGAAACGTACTCCCCAGCCGCAGAAAACTTGGTTACGAGTGCAGTCCAGTCCATGACCAAAACCTCGTCATTTGGGCCCACCGCCACGTTTGCAACGCAGTCGCTGAACTGCCCAGGAAGACTTCCTCTCGCTCCAAAAGCACTCTTGAAAGATCCATCCGCATTGAAAATCTGGATTCTGTAGTTGTAACAGTCAGCGACGTAGATGAGACCCTGGGAATTCACGGCCACCGAACTGAAAATATCGGAATGATTCCCGCTGAACTTGCCATTCGTAGACCCCGTTCCGGAGCCAAATGTCCCGGTCTGTATCCCGGTCGGGCTGAAAATATATCCCATTCCCGTGTACCCATCGAAACCGTACAAATTTCCAGCGGCATTTGTTGCAAGCCCAGTGAGCAGCCCGAAGGAACGGTCAAACTTGGACACAAACACTCCGTCGTTGTCGTACTTCTCAAGATAGTACGAGCCTGAGTATGCCGCCCCAACATAAACGCCGTCTTTGGAGCTCGCCACGCACCGTCGGACGGAAGTGGACGGAGCGTTTGCCGGAAAAGTCGCCGTAATCCCTGTGTAATTCCAGGCGTCCTGAGCACCTACCTGCCCTGAAAGCTGAGAATATCCGCTGTGCGTCATCAATGACATCAATGACATCAAAGCCAGCGTGAGGACCGCGAAGGCTGCGCGCTTTAGGAGAGAAATTGAAGTGATCATAAGGAAACGGGGCGACGAAGGGCTTGCATTCGTCAATGAATTGTAAAACAGGGCAACATACACAGCAGCTTTCATGCCCTTTTATAAGTTTGGTGCGCCCCGCGGCCTTTCCTGGGCCCAACCGATGCCACTTCGCCGGTAACCAAGGCCCCCTTCCTGAGTAACCCGTCTCGTTCACCGACGAGGGAACCGCCCAGACCGGCTGCCAGATTTTCACAGCCAGGCCCAAGGACCCAGGAGGCCGGCCCGCCGTTTTTATCGTCCAAAAACAGCCTGTCGTCCAAATCAGCTGATGAAAACGCTGGCTGGAAGGCGGCCGTGAAGGTTCTATCCAATGTTTCCGATTCCCTTCCCGCCCCCCAGAAGCGAAGGAAGCCGAGAATTTGCCCATTAATTTATGTGGAAACGAATGCTTTTTATGCTGCTCTGCGTCGCACTGGCCGTCGCGGGGATTGGTTACGTCAAGTTCAAACAAATACAGAGTGCGATTGCGATGGGGAAATCCTTCGCGCCGCCCCCTGCAGCCGTGACCACGCAGATCCTTCAGCCCGAAGTTTGGGAGCCTTCCATTAAAATCATCGGAACGCTCAAAGCCCTGCAGGGCGGAAATGTCAGCACCGATCTGGCTGGCATCGTGGCGGAAATCGCCTTCGAATCGGGCAAGGTCGTGAGTAAGGGGGAACTGCTCGTCCAATTAAATTCGGAGCAGGAAAAGGCCCAGCTCGCAGCCGCGGAGGCCAGAAGGGACTTGGCGAAACTCGAAGCGAAGCGAAAGCGCGAACTCCAGGCCCAAAACGCCGCCCCCGCCTCAGAGCGCGATGCAGCGGAGGCGGAGCTCCGCAGGGCGGAGGCCGCCTGCGCAGAAATGGGGGCGCTCCTCGCAAGAAAGAGGATCACCGCTCCCTTTGACGGCGTCCTCGGCATCAGGCTGGTGAGCCTTGGCCAGTTTCTGAATCCCGGAGCACCGATCGCAACAATGCATTCCCTCGATCCGATTCTGGTCCAGTTCAACCTTCCCCAGCAGCAACTCGCTGCAGCGACTCCGGGCAGACCCCTCCGTATTCTGAGCGAGGACCGGCCTGAGATCGCCAGGAATGGTTTGGTGACGGCCTTGGACTCCCAAGTCAGCGAAGCCTCCCGCGCCATTGCCGTTGAAGGCACGCTGCCGAACCCAGACAAGCTTTTGCGGCCAGGCATGTTTGTGAATGTGGAGATTCCCCTGCCAAAAGAGGACGGCGTGCTTGTTGTCCCCGCATCTGCGATTAGCTACGCCCCCTTTGGCGACTCTGTTTTTGTGGTCAAAGAGGGCAGTTCTCCCGACGGCAAGCCCACCAAAACAGTCGCCCAGCAATTCGTAAAAGTCGGCCAAAACCGCGGGGACCAAATCCGGATCCTGAGCGGCTTGGCGCCGGGAGACGAAGTGGTGACTTCCGGGGTTTTCAAGCTGCGTCCGGGGGCTGAAGTGCAGATCAACAACAGCGTGCGGCCCGCCAGCGAGGCGGCTCCGCGCCCGCCCAACAGCTAGCCAGCGGACCCACGAATGGCGCAACGCCGCTTGTACCGCCACCGCGTCTCCCGGACCCGGACTTGCAATCCCCTTCCCTTGAATCCCGTTACCCCGTTCCAGGTCGTCCTTCTTTTTATCTCACGTGAACGCCACTGACCTCTTCATCCGCCGCCCAGTTGTCTCGACTGTGGTGAGCCTCATCCTGCTTCTCGCGGGCATCCAGGCCTACTTCACGCTGAATGTCCGGCAGTTCCCAAAGAGCGACATTGCGGTAATCAACATCAAAACGCGTTACGTCGGCGCCAATCCCGACTTGGTGCGCGGCTTCGTGACCACCCCTCTGGAACGAGCCATCGCAAGCGCGGATGGGATCGACTACATCGAGAGCCAAAGTGCGAATTCCCTGAGCATCATCACAGCTCATCTCAAGCTCAACTTCGACACCAACGCAGCCCTCACCCAGGTCCAGGCCAAAATCGCCCAGATCCGCAATGAACTGCCCCCCGAAGCCGAATCTCCCTCCATCGAACTCACCACCTCCGACAGTCAGTTCGCCCTGATGTACATCTCGTTTTACTCCGAAACCATGGAGTCCAACCAGATCACCGACTACCTCACCCGCGCCGTCCAACCGCGCATCACCGCCATCAACGGAGTTCAAAAAGCGGACATCCTGGGCGCCCGAACTTTTGCCATGCGCATCTGGCTCAAGGCCGACCGCATGGCCGCCCTAAACCTGACCCCCGCCGACGTCCGCAACGCCCTTTCGGCAAACAACTACCTTTCCGCACTCGGAGGCACCAAAGGTTCGCTGATCACCGTCAACCTCGTCGCCAACACCAACCTCAAATCCGCGGCCGAATTCCAGAACCTCGTCCTGCGCGAAAGCAAAGGCAGCATCATCCGCCTCAAGGACGTCGCCGACGTTGTCCTCGGCGCAGAAACCTACGACACCGACGTCCGTTTTTCCGGCCAAAAGGCCATCTTCATGGGGGTCTGGGTCCTGCCAACTTCCAACAGCCTGGATGTCATCAAAGCAGTGCGCGACGAAATCCCCCAAATTGAAAAACAGCTCCCAACCGGGATGCACGTCCATCTCTCCTACGACGCCACCGGTTACATTCGCGACGCCCTCCACGAAGTGCTCTACACCCTTGGCGAAACCCTGCTCATCGTCATCTGCGTTATCTTTTTATTCCTCGGCAACTGGCGTTCCATCCTGATTCCGATCGTAGCAATTCCGCTTTCTCTGGCGGGCGCACTCTTTCTGATTCAAACGCTGGGGTTCACGCTGAACCTGCTCACGCTGCTTGCCATCGTCCTTTCCGTCGGACTTGTCGTGGATGACGCCATCGTGGTGGTCGAAAATGTGGAACGCCATTTGCAGGCGGGGCTTTCCCCCTTCGACTCTGCAATTAAGGCAGCACGAGAACTCGTCGGCCCGTTGATCGCGATGACCATTACGCTGGCAGCTGTATATGCGCCAATCGGCCTGCAGGGCGGGCTGACAGGCACCCTCTTCCGCGAGTTCGCTTTCACCCTCGCCGGCGCCGTCGTCGTGTCGGGAATTGTCGCGCTCACCCTTTCGCCCATGATGTCTTCCAAGCTCCTGCGGGCGGAAGATTCCCACTCGGGATTCGGAGGCTGGGTCAACCGGCGCTTTGACTCCCTGCGAAACTTCTACAAGCGGACGCTTACGGCCTCCTTGCGCTGGAGACCCGTGACGGTGACCCTGGCAGTCATCATCATGCTATTGGGCATTCCTTTTTACATGATGTCCATGAAGGAACTGGCCCCAAAAGAGGATCAGGGCGTGATTCTCGGCGTCATTCAAGCCGCTCCAAACAATACGATCGACCAGACAACACTCTACACTGCCTTGGTCAACGACGTCTATTTTTCGCTCCCGGAAACAGCCACGAGTTTTCAAATCACCGAGGCCTTCGGGGGCTTCTCGGGTCTTGTCACAAAACCCTGGAGTGAACGGAAACGATCCACTGAAAAAATGGTGGGCGAAGTTTTTGGAAAAACGGCGGCCATCCCGGGCGTGCGCGTGATCGCATTCACTCCGGCCGCGCTTCCTGGCGGGGGCAATTATCCCGTGGAATTTGTGATCGCCTCCACGGCTGAACCCCGTGAGCTGCTTGAGTTCGCCAACACCCTTGTGGCCAAGGCGTTTGAAAGCAAACTTTTTGTCTTCGCCGACACCGACCTCAAGTTTGACTTTCCCCAAACCGAAGTCGTCTTTGATCGAGACAAAGTCGCCTCCATGGGGCTCAACCTCTCTCAGGTGGGCAACGATTTGAGCACTCTGCTTGGAGGCGGATATGTCAACCGGTTTTCGATCGAAGGCCGCTCCTACAAAGTCATCCCACAGCTTGAACGCACCAGCCGGCTCAACGCCGACCAACTCCAAGATCTCTACGTCAGCGGTCCAGCCAACAAACTGGTCCAACTTTCCACTTTCGCCACTCTCAAAACCACCACCCAGCCCCGCACGCTCAACCGTTTCCAGCAGCTCAACAGTGCCAGGATTCAAGGCGTCATCCCGCCTAACGTCACAATCGACCAAGCCTTAAAAGCGCTCGAAGCCGAAGCGGCAAAGATCCTGCCCAACGGTTATTCCATCGACTATGCGGGCGAGGCGCGCCAACTGCGCGTCGAGGGGAACAAGCTCCTGGTCACTCTCGCGTTTTCTGGAATCCTCATCTTCCTCGTCCTCGCCGCACAATTCGAAAGTTTTCGCGACCCGCTCGTAATCCTTGCCGGTTCCGTTCCCTTGGCCCTTTCCGGGGCACTCCTGTTCTCTTTTCTCGGGTTCACCACCCTTAACATCTACAGCCAGGTGGGCCTCATCACCTTGGTCGGGCTCGTCTCAAAAAATGGAATTCTGATCGTTGAATTTGCCAACACACTGCGCTCCGAAGGCCTCCCAAAACTAGAGGCGATCATCGACGCGGCGTCCACCCGGTTGCGGCCGATTCTCATGACCTCCGTGGCGACCATCTTTGGTCATTTTCCCCTCGTCATTGCAAAGGGCCCGGGAGCGGGAGCCCGCAACAGCATCGGGATCGTCCTTGTCACCGGAATGATTATCGGAACCGTCCTCACCCTGTTTGTCGTCCCCGCCGTCTACATGGTTTTTTCACGGCGGGAAAAGGCGTAACCCGGGTTCTGACGGGACCGTATCCCGGCCGCAGCCAGTCGTATCTGCAAAATAGTTTCACAAAAGAATCCCTCAAATCCTTTGGCAAGTCTTCCATAAATAATGAGCTTGCTTTGAGGTTGTCCGGAACTGCTCTACCAGACTAAATTCCGTCCATGTCCTCCACCCCAATCCAGCGCCGTTCCTTCCTCCAATCCGTGTTGGCTGCCGGCATGGCCCCGCTTCTCCTCCCCTCCCGAATCTGGGCCGCCCCCGTGGGGCCGAACGATACCATTCGCCTCGGTTTTATTGGGTGCGGGATACAGTCCCGAGGCCTCATGGGCGGCTTCCTCAAACTTCCCAACACAAAAGTCGTTGCGGTGTGCGACGTGGACACCACCCGGAGAGAAGACCACAAACGTATCGTCGAAGAATTCTACACCAAACAAACCGGGTCTGAATTCAAAGGCTGCACGGTTCACAAAGATTTTCGCGAACTGCTCGCACGGCAGGATATCGACGCCGTTGTCATTGCCACCCCCGATCACTGGCACGCGATCATTGCCGTAGCTGCCGCAGCAGCGGGCAAGGACATTTATTGTGAAAAGCCTCTCACCGATACGGTGTTCGAAGCCACCTCTCTAGTTGCGGCGATCAAGAAACACAGCCGCGTTTTCCAAACGGGCTCCATGCAGCGTTCCGCCCGCGAATTCCGGGTCGCCTGCGAACTCGTTCGCAACGGGGTCATTGGCAAAGTCTCGCGCGTGGAAGCGGGCTTCGGCGGACCGGCAAAACCCTGCGACCTTCCTGCCGAAGCCTTGGAACCGGGTCTGGACTGGGACCTGTGGCTTGGGCCTGCGCCTGTGCGCGATTACAATTCAATTCTGAGCCCACGTGGCGTCAACAAGCACTTCCCCATGTGGCGGATGTATCGCGAGTACGGAGGCGGTATGATCACGGACTGGGGCGCCCACCACCTCGACATCACCCACTGGGGGCTCGGCATGGACCGCAGCGGACCGGCAGAGATTATCCCGCCCGCCGACTGGAATAGTGCTCAGCAGGGCGCCAAACTCGTCTATGCAAACGGCGTGGAAGTGACCCATATTTCAAACAATGGAGTCACCTTCTTTGGCGCTGACGGCGAAGTGTACGTCAACCGAGGCAAGATCAAAGTCACACTGCGTGGCAAAGTTGAGGCCTCCTTCATGGCCAAGGAGGACCAACCGGCGCTGTCCGAACAGTTGGATAAACTCGAAAAAAACCTCCTCGCCGACGCAAAAGTGCGGCTCTATTCCAGCGCTGACCACAAAGCGGACTTCCTCAGTTCCATGGTTTCACGCAAGCAACCTATCGCGGATGTCGAGACGGGCGCGCGGACGGTCATCGGCTGCCACCTCCTGGGTTTTGCCTACTACCACGGCCAGAAACTGTCGTGGAACCCGGTTCTAAACGAGTTCACCAAGGGGTCGGGCGACTCTAAATGGCTCCATCGCGAGTACCGCGGCGCCTGGAAACTCGCCTAAGCCCCCTCATGGACGGCGCTAGCTCCGAGACGGGGAGGGGCGCCGTGCCTCCATCCGCCCCCTGGCTCTCCGCAGAACATTTCTGCATTCTTGATACTGACTTCAACGACGGGGCGGATTTCGTCCGGTTGAGGCGTCTTTGGGAGGCTTCGCCCGGCACGTGCATTTCTCTGCACTACATCGCCTTGTGCGCCGCTCCCAAAAGTTCCCCACCCCCAGAACTACAGGCCCTCTGGCCGCTTCCCCTTCCAGGCCATCACGAACTTGAACTCAACGCAGGCGCCCTCCGGTTGACCGTAATCTTCAGAGAATCTCCCGCCGCATTGCGACGCCTTAAAGCGGTGTGCGATCTTATTCTCCTTAAGGAACCAACCCTGCAAACGGCGGCTCTTGCCCGTTTATCACGGTTCGGGACCGCGGTTCAGTCCACGTTCCAAGACACGGAAACCAACAGGGCGCTGGAGGCCTCTGGTTTCCGCTTGGAACCGGCGGCCACCCACATTGAGGGAACGTACCGGGTCCGTAGCAAACGCGCCAAAGGCTGGGTCCCCTTCTCTGGTGAACGCCATGCCATTGTTTTGGGCGCAGGGCTCGCGGGTTCGGCCGCGGCTGCCAGCCTTTCACGGCGGGGTTGGCGGGTAAGCGTTATCGAAAAACGAGCTGCGCCGGCGCTCGCAGCCTCCGGCAACCTGACGAGCGTGATCTCACCCATGCTGTCCAAAGACGATGGGGTCGCGGCTCGACTCTCGCGGGCCTCTTTCCTGACGCTGCTCCAGGAATTGCATCGGATTAGCGCCGGACCAAGTTCCCTAAAATGGGCGCCCTGCGGTGTTCTCCAGATGGCGCGCAGCCCGAAGGAGGAACTGCTTTTAGCGGAAACGATCCTCAGTCTGGCTTACCCAGCGGCCTTTGCTCGTTTTCTCACCAGAGAGGAAGCCTGCCGCCATGTGGAGCAGGAAGTTCCCGCCGGCGGGGTGCTGTTTCCGCAGGGGGGCTGGGTGAACCCTCCCTCCCTATGCCTTGCCCGCATGCAATCCGCGCCCATTTTGCTACAAACCGGAGTCTCGGTTTCCAAATTAGAACGAAAGGATGGAAGTTGGCGTGTTTTTGACGACTCCGGCAGGCCGCTCGCCGAGGCGCCGGTGCTCGTCCTCGCAAACGCCTTTGAGTCGACGCGCTTTGCTCAGGCAGAACACCTCCACTTTAAGAAAGTCCGCGGCCAGGTGACCCACGTCCCCGCTTCCCACCTGCCCCCCTTGGGGTGCGTTCTAAGCCGGGACGGCTACTTGACTCCCCCCTTGGAGGGCCACTACAGCTTGGGCGCCACCTACGACTTCGGCTCTGAAGAAGAATCCCTCACCGTGGAATGCCAGAACGTCAACCTAGCGCGAATGCCCCTCCTTCTCGAGGGGACTTCCGTCGCTCTGGACTCGCTTTTGGGCCGCGTCGGATTCCGCACCCTCACGCCCGACCGACTTCCCGTTGTGGGAGCCATGCCCGATTTTGAAGCACAGCCTGCTCCGCCAGGCGCACTCGGAACCCTCCCCCGACAGGCAGGACTGTTTACACTGCTCGGGCTCGGCTCGCGAGGCGTTGTGTGGTCTGCCCTCGCAGGAGAAACGCTTGCAGCCCTTATAGAAGGGGAAGCGCCCCCGCTGCCCTCAGACTTGCTGGAGGCCATGGATCCAGCAAGATTTTTGGCACGGAAAAGAGGTCTGGAGGCGCCCAGAATCCCACTCTAGAGCCCGCCACGCCCTACGCGCTGGCGCGCGGTTTAAAAAAGCCCTTCTGTTTTTCTGAAATCGCGTACCCGAGCCGCTCCATAACCTGCAGAAGATCTTCCCACACCTTTCGCTTTTCACTGTTGCTCTGGTTCCTCATGAGATAACTCGGATGAAAGGTGGGCATCACAGGGATCCCCTGCAACTCGTGCCAGTGCGAGCGCAGTTTACCCACCGTTTCCGTGGAACCAAACAGCGCACGCATCGCCCCCGCACCCATGGCGACGATCACCTTTGGTTTTACAATCGAGATTTGCGATGCGAGATACGGCGCACAGCGGCTGAGTTCCTCCATCGTCGGCGGCCGCGAACCGGGTTCATCCGCCGGCACGTCCGGCCTGCATTTAAGCACGGAAGTGAGGTAAACTTGCGACCGGGAAAGCCCCATCGCCACAAGCATGCGGTCCAGCAACGCCCCCGCTTCTCCTGAGAAGGGATGCCCCTCACGATCGTCTTCCATCCCCGGAGCCTCCCCCACAAGCATCAATTCGGCGTCTGAGGCGCCTTCTCCAAAAACGGCGTGCAACCGTGTCGCCGCCAAACGAGGGCAAAGCGTGCAAGGAATGACCGCGTCCCTTATAATTACAAGCGCCTGTTCTGGTGAATTTTCCACAGATCTTTCCGGAATGACCGGGAACACAAAGGGGGAGTTCTTGGACGGCTTTTCCGGCGCCACCACCTCCCGCTTAACCTTGCCGGCAGAGACCGCAGGCGCAGACACGACAGGACTCTGCTCGGCGGTGAGAGCGGGCGGGCGCGCGCCCACGGGAGCCCTGTTTTGACATAAAGCGTTCAAATCCGATGCTGCCGCCGTGAGCGTGCCGCCCGCATACAACCTGGCGGAAAGGGCCTCAAGGACGACATCGAGGCCTGCGTTAAAAGTTTCGTTACCCACCATAAGAGAATTTAATGTACGACGCCTAAATCACCCCATTTTGCGGCCTACCGCACCCCTTGTGCGGCGGTGGGTAGTGGCTGTTCAGGAATATTTTGAGACAGCAGGGCCGCAATCTGAGGATCGGGCGCACTGCCGAGGTCCACGGAAAGATGATAATGTCGGCGCGCGAGTTCCAGAGCCACTGGCTGGCGTTGAAGGTAGATCACCGCCAGATTGAAATGTGCGCCGGGGTCGCTGGGTTCAATTTCAAGGGACCGTCGCAACTCTCCCTCGGCGGCGGAATACCACTCCTTCCGCCCCAAAGTCAGCCCCAGCATTCGGTGGGCTCTAGCGTTAGCTGGCTCCAATGCAACTACTTGAGAAAACGCGGCCAGAGCAAAATCCACGCGCTCCTGCTCCAGGTAAACAACCCCGAGGGCAAACCAAATCGAGGCATTGTCGGGCGAAAGTTGTCGGGCACGCTTTAGATAATCCTCGGCCTCAACCCAAGATTTTGTCCGCTGGGCAATCCACCCCAGATTAATCAGCGAACTTAAATGCTCCGGACGCCTCTGCAACACAGTCGTAAACGTATGCTTCGCTGCGGCCAACTCTCCCTTTCCCATCGCGAGTGCGCCCGCACGGAAATCTGATTCCACCTCGGAGTCCACATCCTTAGGGAGCGCTTCCCCGCCCAAAGGAGGGGAAGCTGGGGCGATCTCCACCGGTATTCCCCGAAACGGGACGAGTTCCGCACCGCGAGGCGAACTGCCTCCAAGCAGCGCAAAAGCTACGGCAGCGGCCAAGGGCAGGCGCAGTGCGGCGATCCCAAGCCGCTGTGATCCGTCATTCGCCATAAGCCTCAAGCCTTTCCCATTTCTATGGACCGCTCGGCGGCCTTGCGTACAGCTCCGATTAAACCAGCCCTCACCCCGGCTCCCTCCAAAGCCTCGATCCCTGCGATGGTTGTCCCTCCGGGGCTCGCCACGGCATCCCTCAACTTCCCAGGATGGTCTCCGGTTTGCAGCACCATCTCCGCAGCCCCGGCCAGCGTCTGCGCCGCCAACTTCAATGCCAAATCCCTAGGCAAGCCCATCAGAACGCCGCCGTCCGCAAGCGCTTCAATCATCAAAAATGCATATGCCGGCCCGCTTCCGCTCAGCCCGGTAACCGCATCCAACAAGGGCTCTTTGACCTGGGCAACAAACCCAACCGCGCTGAACAAAGCCTCCACGCCGGCTGCGTCCGCTGGTGTGGAGAACCTTCCTGGAGAATAAGCCGTCGCAGCCTTGTGCACCAAAGCCGGGGTGTTGGGCATCACCCTGATGATTCGAACCCCAGCCCCTGCCGCGCTTTCGAGCGCCGCCAAAGAAACACCTGCGGCAATAGACACCACCAATTTTCCAGCAAGGGAAACCCCGAGTTCCTGCAGCACTTTCAAAGCGTCCTGCGGCTTCACGCACAGCAAGAGCGTTTGGCTCGCGGTTGCCACCTCTAAATTACTGCGCACCGCATTCAAGCCAGTGTCCGCCGCCAGTTTTTGAGCCGCTTCAAAAAAGCAATCACTCGCCCAAACCGCTTCTGGCTGGCAGACACCCGCCTGCAACACTCCGCGCACAAGAGCAGAGGCCATTTTGCCACAACCAATTATTCCCAGAGTCATCCCCTCCTTCTAACTGCAAACCGACTAAAGGGAAACAGCGGGAAATAAGAAAAACTTCAGGCTTTCTCAATCCTTGGCGATTCCTTGGAAGCCCCCTCCCCTTTGGCCCTGATATCCGGCACCACCACCACGGGAACGATCGAATGCCTGATGACCCCAGCCGCCACACTCCCCACCAGCAGATTGTAAACCGCTCCATGGCCATGAGAACCCACCAGCACAAAACCCGCGTCCCACTTTTTCGTCCGCTCAACAATACTGCTCACAACCTGCCCCCATTGGTGTTCCACAAAGACACTCAGATGGCGGGCCTCGAAAAACTCCCTGGCCACATTGAGCCTGGCCTCTGTCATTTTGCGAATCTCATCGTCTGCTATGGCAAACGCCTGGGGGTTGGACAGGCCCGCATAATCGACCTGCGGCTCCGTCACGGTGAGCACGACCACTTTCGCCCCAAGCCCTGAGGCCAAAGTCGCTGCCGTTTCATAGACCGCCGCAGTGACTTCTGAAAAATCGACTGCTACCAAAAGCATTCCTTGTTTCATCCCTCATCCCTTTCTCCATTTCCAAATTAAATTCCCCAACCCAGGGAACCCCGGGGTGTAACACGCTCTGGCGCTCCGGCCCCATCTCTTGCATCGTATCCGCAGCAATGACGGATTTATTCCAAACGCCGAAACCAGAATCTGCACTCTCGAAAAAAATTCCAGCCCCCCTGGCGGAACGGATGCGCCCAGCCTCCCTGGAAGAATATTCCGGCCAAGAACATATTCTCGGCCCTGGAAAACTCCTGCGCCGCGCCGTGGAAGCCGGCCGATTAAGCTCCATTCTTCTGTACGGCCCCCCCGGCACTGGCAAAACAACCTTGGCCAGAATCATTTCAAAAGCCACGGCAGCCGCATTTGAAGCCTTCAGCGGAGTCGAAAATTCCGTGGCGGACCTGCGCAAAGCGCTGCAGCGCGCGGCCGAGCGAAGAGAACTGGCCGGCACAAAAACGGTTCTTTTTGTCGACGAAATCCACCGCCTCAACAAGTCCCAGCAGGACGTGCTTCTTCCTGCCCTGGAAGACGGCTCCGTTCAGTTCATCGGCGCCACCACGCACAACCCCTATTTCGTCCTCACCTCCGCGCTGGTCTCCCGTTCCCAAGTCTTCCAACTCGAACCCCTCACGCCCCAGCATTTGATCTCGCTCCAGCAGCGGGCCCTCGCGGACGCGGACCGCGGCCTCGGACACCTGGTCATCCTCGCTGAGCTCGCAGCGCTCGAACACCTTGCCCTGCAGTCTGAAGGGGACGCACGCAAGTGCCTCAATGCTCTTGAGCTTGCCGCGCTCACAACCCCTCCAGACAAACAAGGAGCGATCCACATTGGCCTGGCGGAGGCGCAGGACAGCATTCAGCGCAAAGCGGTCGTCTACGACAGAGATGGCGACCAGCACTACGACACCATCTCCGCCCTCATCAAGAGCGTCCGGGGAGGCGATCCCGATGCCGCACTCTACTGGCTGGCCAGGATGTTAGTGGCCGGGGAGGACATCCGATTTCTCGCCAGACGCCTGGTGATTCTTGCAAGCGAAGACGTCGGCATGGCGGATCCACAGGCCCTTCCCCTGGCTGTGGCGGCACAGCAGGCGGTCGAGTTTGTAGGCCTTCCAGAAGCGCAGGTTCCCCTGGCGCATGCGACCGTCTATCTGGCCACCGCTCCGAAAAGCAACCGAGCCTATGCCGCCATCCAAGCCGCACGTAAGGATGTGGAAGAGGGGCGCACCCTCGCTGTTCCAAGAGCTCTTAGAGACACCCACTACAAGGCCGCAAAGCAACCCGGCCAGAAAGAATATATCTATCCCCACGATTTTGAGGGCGCTTACATTCCCCAAGCCTATCTGGAGGAGGGCCGCCGCTACTACCACCCGTCTGAAAACGGAGCGGAACGCCGGGTCCGGGAGCGCTTGGAATACTGGCGGCACCTTTACGAGGCAGCCCAATCAGCAGCCCAGAAAACGCCGCCGCCCCTGGCCAGGTGAAGAACTATGCCCCGCTCACACCCTGTAGGTAAGCTCGGCCACAACCTCGATATCTGCTGTTTGAGGAAACATATCCACCGGTGTCACCTTCCCGAGCACGTAGCCCCCGCGCACAAGAGCACCCAGGTCCCGTGCCAGGGTCGCCGGGTCGCAGGAGACATAGACCACCTGCTGCACCGGCAGCGCGATAAGCAAATCCGTAACCCGCGCTTCCACTCCCGCAGCCGGCGGGTCGAGGAGCACAAGAGTCCGCGCCCGATCTGCCGTTTCAAGAATGTCGCCCAAATGAGCCGCCACGTCTCCGCAGATGTATTGCTCGTTTTCCAATCCCTGACGGCGGGCCTTTGCCACCGCGCCCTCGTGAGATTCAATCCCGACCACCCGCTCAAACCGAGCCGCCAGCCTGTGCCCGAAGAAACCAGCACCGCAATAAGCATCGACCAGAGTTCCCCGACCCTCCCCCGCAGAATTCTCCACCAACCGCACGAGCACTTCCGCCGCGCCGTCGTTGGTTTGTTCAAAATAACGAACCTCACGTTTGACCGCCAAGCTCGTTTCTCCGGGAGCCGGCCGCGTTGCACGCAGCCTCAAGAGCTCCTCATTCACCTCCGCAGAGGCGATGGCACAACTTTCCACGTCGACAATTTTATGTCCGTGCTTGGAATAAAAACCGGTCAGACCGTCCCCAGAGTGAACTCGGATTCGATTACGAAATGCCCATTCTTTCGGGGAAGCCAAGGCAGCCGCTACCGAAGGAGCGGCGATGCGCCCCACCCTTTCTAACAAGTCTCTGACTTGGTCCGCTTTCCACTCCAACTGAGTGGCGTAATCCACGTGCTGATATGCACACCCGCCGCAGACCCCAAAAACTGGACACAACGCCTTCCTCCGGTCGGGGGAGGGTTCCAAGACTGAGAGCAGAGCCGCTTCCGCAAAGTTTTTCTTCTGGCGAACAATTTCAACCAAAACCCGCTCACCGGGAATGGTAAACGGGACAAAAACAACCTTTCCACCCAGCTTGCCGATGCCTGCCCCGCCGTACGATACACGCTCTATAAGGAGCTCACATTTTATCTTCTGCATGAAATCAAAAACCCCGACGGAGAAGGGAGACCAAGCCGTCAAAAAAAAGCCCGCTTAAGAGCAGAAAGGAGTCCGGAGGAAGGTCCCACCGCCCTAGGCATGGGTGCCTCGCCCTAGGCATGGGTGCCTCGCCCTGGGCATGGGTGCCTCGCCCTGGGCATGGGTGCCTCGCCCTGGGCATGGGTGCCTCTTCTAGGGCATCCTTGTCACACCCGTTTGAATCCGGCAGTAGTCAAAACGCGTCTCAAAGCCTAACTCGGGCGGGAACTCCTCATAACCGCCATGGACCCAGGGAGTCGGCAGCCTCAGCACGGGGTCATAGGAACCCCGGGTCGTCGGGAAGGGGAAAGTCACCACTTCATAGACCCCGACCCCAAACCTCGTGAGCGTGCGCGCCACCCCGCGGATCAATCCAAAACTCAAAAACGCAGCATTGCCGTCAGTTTCGTTGACCTGATCCATCGAATCGTAAACCTCTGTGATCCCCGAGGTCATGTTCGCCACGCCCCTCCCCAGCTTGCGTATCGGTCCCTGCCTTAACATCGGAGGATCTTGAATGTCCGCCCTCAAGCATTGCATCTCTTGGAACACTAAACATCCGCCAACCGCACTCAGCGTGACAATGAGCAATGACATTCTGGGGGATCTCATGGTGGTAATCCTATCAATTGGGAGCCCTATTTCAAAGGCCAAAAATATGGGATTTTAGTTCCCAAAAGTCTGTGTTAATCTCCACATCTTTCCACAATCCCGGCCCGGCCCCCACCGCGTCCGCCCCGGCATCCCATGGCCGATTCTGCCTCATTCGCCACCCTGCTCGAAACCTTCGCTGCCTCACCTGCTTTCAAATCCGCCCTGCGCAAACAGCCGGGCCGGAAAACTCAGGCGAGCCCTCCTCGGGCCTTTGAACACGTCGTCTCGGATGCCCACCCCCTTCTGGCAGCGCTGATTGCACTCTCCCACCCAGGGCGCACATGGTTGGTCTGCGCAGATGTGCGCGCGCAAGAGCGCCTTTTTCCTATCCTCCAGCAGTGGCTCCCCGAAGCCCTTTTTTTTCCGGACGCCCCCCCTGTCCCCGTGGATGGCGCTCTGGCAGATCCCGAAACCGGAGCGGAACGGCTTTCCATCTTGGAGAAACTCCGGGAAGCGGCCACGCAATCCGAGTGTATTGTCCTCACTCACGCCTCCCTCGGCTCCTCTGTTCCCAGCCCAGACTCCCTCAGGAAGACGGAGATCCGCCTTAAAATGGGTCAAACCATCAGCCGTGAATCGCTGATCCAAAACTTGGAAACGCAGGGTTACGAAGTCGTCCCCCGAGTTGCCGAACGCGGCCAAATTGCGGTCAGAGGGGGGATTCTGGACCTTTTCGGGTTCCAGCATTTGCGCCCGGTTCGGATCGAACTTTTCGGGGATGAGATCGAGTCGATCCGAGCCTTTGACCTAGATGCCCAGACCTCCGTGGAGGCCCTTGAAGAGTGCGCGCTGCTTGGGGCTGAAGCAGGTGATGCAAACCTGATGCCGCTTTTTGAACTCGTTTCAAAAACAGACCGCTTCGCTTGGAGTGACGCCTATTCTCAACCAAAAGAAGAAGACGCACCTCTCTCTTTCCACAGTCATGCGGCGGCCGAAACCTTTCTGCTCCTGACTTCCAATGCCCCGGGTGCTGCAGTCGGGCCCGACAACAACGCGACCGCCTGCTTTGAGTCCCCGTTGGGAACCTTCGAAGCAGGTGACTTCATCGTGGATGAGAAAAAACGGGAACTGTTTTTTTCACAGCTCTCAGAATGGCGGCGAGAGGCATGGAACGTGTTTTTGTTTTGTCGCAATGAAGGCGAGCAAGAGCGCCTCGGTGAACTCATCCCTTCAGGCGAAGCAGACGCCATTCACTGGATTGCCGGAGAAATTCTCGGGGGCTTTATCTGCCCCGGAGCGAGAGCCGTAATCCTCAGCGATGCCGACTTGCTGGGCCGTTCCACGCGCAATTCCAGGCAGCGCCGAAGACCCGTCGCCGAAGTGCTGCGAAAGGGCATGCCCGACTTCACGGAGCTTGAAGAAGGCGAACTTGTCGTCCACTTGGAGCACGGCATCGGCCGCTTTGAGGGACTCCGAGACATCCCCCGCGAGGGCATCCCGGAGCAGGTTCTTGTTTTGTCTTTTGCAAACCAGGCCAAACTCTACCTGCCCCTCGAACAGAGCGCGCTCGTGAGCCGCTATGTCGGCATCGGCAGACGCAACCCTCCTCTCAGCGAACTCGGTGACGGCAAATGGTCCAAGGCCCGCAAAAGTGCTGAACACTCTATTTTTCAGTACGCCGGAAAACTCCTTGCCTTGCAGGCAGAAAGAGAGATTTGTTCGGGCTTCACCTTTCCTGCGGACAACCGTTGGGTCGAGGAATTTGAAGATGCTTTTCCCTACACGGAAACTCCCGACCAGTTAACTGCCGTTGCTGACGCGAAGGCGGATATGGAGTCTTCCAAACCCATGGACAGACTCATCTGCGGTGACGTGGGTTTTGGAAAAACGGAAATCGCCATCCGAACTGCATTCAAAGCCGTCATGGGTGGCAAGCAGGTAGCCATGCTCGTGCCAACCACCGTCCTTGCAGAACAACATTACAGAAACTTCCGCGAGCGCATGAGTGCCTTCCCGGTGCGAATCGACATGCTCTCCCGCTTTCGCTCCGCGGCCCAGCAAAAGGAAACGATAACGGGCCTCAAGGACGGCTCCGTCGACATCGTCATCGGCACGCACCGCATTCTCTCCGGTAAACTGGAATTTAAAGACCTTGGCTTGGTAGTCATTGATGAAGAGCAGCGCTTCGGTGTCCTCCATAAAGAAAAACTCAAAGAGCGCTTCCGGCAGGTGGACCAACTCACCCTCTCTGCGACTCCAATCCCACGCACACTCTACCTTTCGCTCATGGGCGCAAAGGACATGAGCACCCTCGAAACCCCTCCTGCCAATCGCATCCCCGTAGAAACATTCATCTGTCCCTATGACGAACGCACCATCAGAGAGGCGATCAAACGCGAGATTGCCAGGGGCGGCCAAGTGTATTTCCTCCACAACCGCATCGAATCCATCCACCGAGTGCGCGAGCGTCTTCAAACCCTTCTCCCAAAAGCCAGGTTCCTCGTGGGCCACGGCCAGATGGATGAAACAGAACTGGAGGACGTCATGCACAAGTTCGTTTCGGGACAGGCAGATGTCCTCATCTCCACAACAATTATTGAGAGCGGCTTGGACATCCCAAATGCCAACACAATCCTCATAGACCGTGCCGACCGTTTTGGATTGGCAGACCTTTACCAACTACGGGGCCGCGTCGGAAGAAGCGACCATCAGGCCTACGCTTACCTCCTCCTGCCACGAGCACTCCTGAGCGTCGGGGAGTCCCGCAAACGCATCAACGCCATCAAACAGTACTCCTCTCTCGGGGCCGGCTTTAAAATTGCTCTCCGAGACCTCGAAATCCGCGGGGCGGGTAACGTTCTGGGAACCCAGCAGAGTGGCCATATCTGCGCCATCGGTTTCGAGCTGTACTGCAGCCTCCTTAAACAGGCCATGGCCAAACATAAAGGGGAATGGAAACAAACCCCGGACCAAGCCTCCGTCTACATCGACTTCGTTGCCTCCCGCGAACCCGATTTCGCAGCTGCCGCAGGACAGAAAGCTCCGGCTTTCCTTCCACTTCAATATCTCGCCGATTCTCAACCTAGGATAGAAGCCTATCGTAACCTCTCGAGCATCCGAACCCTGTCGGCCCTAGAGTCTCTGGAAGCCAACTGGAAAGATCGTTTCGGGGCCCGTTTTCCAGAAGCCGTTGAAAATCTGCTCACACTGGCAGCCATCCGTATCGAAGCCGGCGCAAAGGGCATTACAGCGGTTGAAGTCAAAGAGCACAAAGTAATGCTCCGTCGGGGCGAAGATTACGTGCTTATTGGCAACAAATTCCCGCGTCTCCCTACAACGCAGTCTCCCACCCGCCGACTGAGCCGTCTGTTGGAATTGATCAGACAACTCTAAGGTCTTTTCAAACGCTCTAACCGGCATCTATCCCGAGCCCGCGGCTCCGGTTATTCGCCCCTGATCGCCGCCAACTCGAGAACCAGGTCCTCCTTCAAGGATTTCACGATCTCCGTCAAATCCGTGTCTCCAGAGAGCAACAGCACCTGTTCCGCAT
>QQND01000057.1 GCA_003402745.1 Verrucomicrobiota bacterium | reverse complement strand
GCGCGGCAACGCCCCCCTCCTCTCCTTGTCGGGACGAGAAACGCTCGCTGGCAGCGAACACTAAAACAGCCGCAGCCGCCCAAGCAAGGCCAGGCCAAAATGTCATGGGCCTGACGATGGAGGTCTGCGGCCTAGACGGCGCTGGCGAAAGAAGCGCAATCGGCGGCTCAGATTTCAGCAAACCCCGCAAACCGCACTCCACATCTGTAAACTCAAACCAAAGCTTTCGCACCTCTGGTTCCGCCCGCAAGCGTTTTTGGAGCAAAGTAAGGTTCGCCTCGGAAATTTCACCGTGAACCATGGATCCAAATAGGGCGTACAGCGCTGCTTCGTCATGGATTTGAGGTTTCATAGCTTTAGAGGGGAGGCTTTTGAGCGAATGCAGTCAGTTAGGATGCGGCGGATGAAATTCAGTCTATTGTAGAAAGTTTGCGGCGCACGGCCTTCCCGACCGGCAATTTCCTTCACTTCTTCTCCCCTGGTGTAGACGGCCTCAATGAGCGCCCGGCTTTGGGAATCAAGTTTGCCGATGCACTCTTCGAGCGCGTCCAAGCGGCCATCGTGCTGGCGGATATCCACGGCGCGGTGCTCTGAGAGGGTTTCTAGCAAGGAGTCGTCAAATTTAACAATCGATCGGCCCGAGATGCGGACAAAGTTTTTTGCTTCAAAAGAGGCGACGGCGAAGGCCCAGGCTAGAAAATCCGATCCTTTCTCAAACTGCGAAAACCGCCGCCACATCGTGAGAGACGCTCTCTGTATAATGTCTTCTGCATCTTGAGGGTTTCCGACGAGAGAAACGGTAAATCGGAGCAGGCGGTCGCGCGCTGCCTCTAGGCACCGTTCAAACTCGCCCCTCCTTTCGAGCGGGGGGCAGTTGAAACCGCCGTCTCCGGTTGCTGTTTGACCACTCAATATCAGGTAACAGGTAATTCTTCACGCAGACCGCAGAGAGTCTTGGGCGAAAAAGCGGACGACTCCGGAAATGATGAAACCTGCGAATTACCAAAGGGGGGGCTTGTGCCGAAAACTAGGGGAGCAAGGACTGTCCTTTCCTAGTTCACATAAGCCGCTTCGTTGGAAAACATGATCGCCTGCACGAGTGCCTCCCAGGGAGAAAAGGTGACGCGTTTCACCAGATCAGCGGCTCGTAATTGTGCTGCCGCACTTCCCACGGTTGCCTTGTTGCTTAGGATCACGGTGGTTCCAGAAGCGGAGACGATTACCGTCCCTGCAGGAATTCCCTGCCCACTGACTGATGCACCAACATGAAGATCAGAAACATTGAGGACGTTGGCGACAATATTTGTCCCCTTCGTAAGGGTCACATTGGGGCCCTCAAACTCTCCGTCGTTCAAGATGGCCTTCTTGCTCCCATTGTTGTTCTGCTGCGCCTTGACTTTGTTGGCTGCGATTTTGGTGGCCTCTTTGTTGATTTCAGCGGTTGCCTGGATCACCGAGGCCTGAAACTTGTTCTCGGCGACCAAAAAGCCCAGCGCCATTTCTTGTTCCCTGACCGTGGGGGTGCGCTGGAGCAGAATGCGGAAAATCGCCACGATCCCCGCCTTGGTGTTTTTTTCGATGCTCACGGCCTGCACCACTTCAGGGCGTTTGACGACCTTTTGGACGATCTCCGCAGCAAAGGGGCTGTTCATTAAAAACAGCGCCTGCTGCGGGACAATCGTGGAGGTCCTCTTGGTGTTCGGTTGGTCCGGATTTGCCATGTCGAACTGCATCAGCAGATCCGAGATATTGGCACGATCAATGTATCCGTACACGGAACGTCGGAAGGAATAAGGCTCCTCAGTGATGTTTACGGAGGGGCCCCCGATGACAGACCGGTCCAAGGAGCCAGCCATGGTGAGCAGGGAGTCCCGGAAGGATTCAAAGTCCAACCGGCGAACGTTCGCGTGCCAGAGGAGGCTGTTGCTTGGATCCATCTGCTCATAGTCCACAGATTTACCCCGGAAAACCGTGTTGCTGGACTGCTGATACGTCTTTGTCATCAGAATGGCTTTGTGAAGCGCCTTCACAGACCAGGCGGGTTTTGTAGGCCCGAGATCCTCCATAAACCAAGTCGCGAGGAAGTCCAACAACTCGGGGTGAGAAGGTTGGCCGGCTTGGTTGCCTAAGTCGTCCGGGGTGCGAACAAGCCCCTCCCCAAAGTGGTACATCCACATCCGGTTGACGAGAACTCGGGCGGTCAACGGGTTGCTTTTGCTTGCAATGGCGTGGGCGAGCTCCAAGCGGCCACTCCCCTCCTTGAAGGGGGCAGCCCCGTCGACGCTGAGCACCTCGATAAACCTGCGGGGAATGATCCTCGCCTCTTCGCCAGCCTTTGGAGCATTGCCTCGGATAAACAGCGGCGAGTCCTTGGGTTTGGGCAAGTCTTCGACCACCATGGCCCGCACAGGGCCCCCTCTGGAGGTAAGCTTGAGTTCGTTGATTTTTGCCAAGCCCGACTTTCCTTCCAGTTGGCCTCCGAATGTCAAACCCCAGCGCGCTCCCTCTTTCTTGAGCCTTTCCAAGTCCAATTCCGCAGCGGGAACCATGGGCAGCGGATAGGTGACCAGATCCATGAGGGCTTTGCGCTGCGAATCAGCGTCATTTTTGGAGGCATCCTGCATCTCCGCGTAAAGTCCAGCGACCTGGGATTCGTATTCGAGGACCATTTTTCCAAACAGTACCGCGACTTCGTGCGTCGTTGAGGGCAAACGCGGTTGCTTCTTGAGGAAATCAATGACGGCGGCGTTGTACTTAGGTCCGCGAGCCTTCCCATCTAGAATATCGGCGAGCAATTTGTCCCGGTTATCCTTCAACTCAATCATCTTGAAGAAAATTCCGGTCACCGGATTGTTGGCGTTTAGTTTGGCCGTATCATCAATAAACCGCGCCTGCAGCTTCGTTTTTTCTAAAAGCGCATTCGCCGTCTTCTTTTCCTCCGGCGAGGAATCCCGTCGGGAAAGATAGGCGATTTCAAAGATGGACTCCGCATTTTTGCGGAACCGGTCAGAAATTTCGCGCTGGAGGGTATAAAAAGCGGTGTATGCGTTTTTTTCGAGATCTGAAAGTTTCCGGTTGAAATCCCGGAAAGCCTGCGAATTCTGGTCCCCTCCGATCACGGGACCCTCCTTGGGCTCTGTGATTGAATCAAAAACCCCCCTAAGCGCATAATAATCCGCTGCTGTGACGGGATCAAATTTGTGGTCATGGCAACGCGCGCACGCCACGGTCAAGCCGAGGAAGCCGCGGCTGATGACATCGATCCGGTCGTTGATGATATCGTCTTTCTGGTTGAATCGTTGCCCCACGGTCAGAAAGCCCATCGCAGCCAAGTTTTCCTTCCGGTTGTTCGGAACCTTGTCCGCAGCCAACTGCTGGACGATAAAATCGTCGTACGGCATATCGGAGTTCAAGGCTTTGATCACCCAGTCGCGATACGAGTAGGCGTAGGCGTACCTGAAGTCGTTGAAGCGGTCGTTACCCACAACGCCGGTGGTATCCGAGTAACGGGCGGTGTCCAACCAGTGGCGCGCCCAGCGTTCCCCGTAAGCCGGATCCGCAAGCAACTTGTCAACCACACGGGCGTAGGCTTGGTCGGGGGCTGGATCCCGAACGAAGGCATCAATTTCCTTGGGCGAAGGAGGCAGACCTACTAAATCAAAATAAACACGGCGCAGAAGCGCTTCTCTGTCGGCCGGGCCCGCTGGAAGCATTTCCTTCGCCTCAAGTTTGGCGAGAACGAATTTGTCGATCGAGTTTTGGCACCATGCTGCATTTTTAACCGCTGGCACTTCCGGGCGTGTAACCGGCTGGAAGGCCCAGTGGGACTTTTTGTCCTTCACCACTATCTTAGATGCGTCCCGCGGATCCGGTGCGCCCATTCCAATCCACTTCTTGAAATCCTCGATTTCTTCGGGGGACAGCTTTTTTTTCGGGGGCATCTGGAGGTCGTCCTCCCAGGTGATGGCCTTGATGATCAAGCTTCCCTTGATGTCGCCCTCCTTGAAGGCGGCGCCAGTTTCCCCCCCCTTAAGCAGGGTCTCCCGGGAGTCCAAATTTAGCCCTCCCTTGATTTTGCCTTTCTCCCCAGAGTGACACTCCAGACAGGAATTACTCAAAATCGGGCGGATTTTGTTTTCGAAAAATTCTTTTTGCTCAGGGGCGATCTGAGCGGTCACGGCACCGTAAGCCAGCGAGCAATTCGCAAGAAAAACTACGGAGGCCGCGCGAAGGGAAAAGCGGTTCAGATTCATAGGGAACGTCTTGAGCTGGAAGTGGGACAGGCCGGACACCGCACGATCAAGGATCGCCGCGCCCGGCCCGACTTTGGAGACCGAGGGAACTAAGCGATCAATTCCTTTGCCACGTTGCCAAAGTTGTCCGTGAGACGGAACGGACGTCCGTTGTAGTTGTAAATCAGCTTGGTGTGGTCGAAGCCCATGAGCGCAAGAATAGTGGCGTGGAGATCATGCACATGCATCTTGTTTTCTGAAGCGCGACCCCCGAATTCATCGGTGGCGCCGTAAGCCTGACCGCCCTTGACCCCGCCGCCGGCCATCCATGCCACCATGGCCTTGCCATTATGGTCGCGCCCAGGGGCTCCGGCACCACCGCCAGCCGTGACGGTACGCCCGAATTCGCCGCCCCACATCACGAGGGTGGAGTCCAGCAAACCACGGTCCTTCAAATCCTGGAGCAAAGCTCCCGCGGGGCCGTCGATGCCTTGGGCCGCCCGTTTCACGGTATTGCCAATGTCTGCGTGGGTGTCCCAGCCACCGGTCGCAACCTGGACAACGCGCACGCCGCGCTCGATAAGGCGGCGCGCCACCAGAAGCTTTGTGCCGGCGGAATTGCGCCCCCCCATGCCCATCCCGCCTCCGGACATCTCGTATTTGTCGCGGATGGCTTGGGGCTCCTTGGAGATGTCAAAGGCGTCCGTCGCTTCTGTCTGCATTTTGAAGGCGATTTCGAAAGCCTGGATACGCGCCTCGAGCTGAGCGTCCTTTTGGAGCTGAGCGGCGTGCATTTTGTTCATCTGTTCGGCAAGGTCCAACTGGCGGCGCTGGCGGTCCAAACTGCTGAACTCGCTGCGAATATTGGCCAAGATGGTCGAGAGGCTTGCGGCGGGGTCGTAGTTGACGTTACAGCCCTGATAAATGCCCGGCAAAAAAGCGCACTGCCGGAACGTGGAATCCCCGCCAAGCGTAATAAAGCCGGGCATGTTCTGATTCACACTGCCAAGACCATAAACCATCCAAGAACCCAAGCTGGGCTTGGGCAGCTGGGCGGAACCCGTCATGAGCATTTTTGCCGCGATTCCGTGGTCGGGAATTTCCGCGAACAAAGAGCGAATCACGGCGATATCATCGATATGCTTGCCGATTTCAGGAAAAATTTCCGAGACTTCGACTCCGGATTTCCCCTTCTTCTCAAACTTGAAAGGCGACCCGAGGGCATTACCCTCGTAACCCGGTATTTTTTTCCCGTCGTTGTTCACAAGCTCCGGCTTCGGATCCCAGGTATCCACGGTTGAAGGCGCGCCGCCCGCAAAAATCTGGATAATAGCCTTCGCCTTGACCGGGAAGTGCGGCGCCTTGGGAGCGAGCGGGCCCATCGGACCTGTCGCAGCGGCGTTGAGATCAAAAGGATTCAGCCCAAAAAGCGCCGCAAGACTGAGCCCGCCGACGCCAATGCCATTGCGCACCAAAAAGTCGCGGCGAGACAATCCAGCCCTGGAACCGGGATGGAGAAGCGGGGAGCTGTCTGGCCCGAAGGCACAATTGAAAGTGGAGTTAGGATCCATAGATTTTGGGTTGCTTGAGTTGCTTGGAGGGAGTGCTCGTAATCGGTGCTCTGGAAGCGGTTTGGAAGAAAGTCTCTTGAGGAATGCGTTTCCTATCTGTGTATGTACGGCGGGACTCCTGATTTACCGGAAAAAGATTTTCCAACCGAACAGAGGTGCCCACACAATTCACCGGACAAGACCGTCACTCTCTCATTTTGGGCTCGGAAGCTGGCCGAAATCAAGCCCCATATTGTTTCGCAACCCACTCGCGGTAAGCGCCGGAGACGACGCCCTGCACCCACTCGGGATGAGCCAAGTACCAGCCGATGGTCTTGCGGATTCCGGTTTCAAAGGTTTCGGAGGGGAGCCAGCCGAGTTCGCGCTCGATGAGGGAGGCGTCGATGGCATAGCGACGGTCGTGGCCTGGGCGGTCTTTGACAAAATGCACCTGCTCCCAATAAGAGCGGCCGGCCTCAAGCGGCCTGAGCTCGTCCAAGATGGAGCACAGTTTCTGGACCACCTCCAAGTTGGTCATTTCGTTGCGACCGCCAACATTGTAGGTCTCCCCAAGGCGGCCTGCCTGCAGGACCCTGCGGATCGCCGAGCAGTGGTCGGTGACGTAGAGCCAGTCGCGCACGTTTTTCCCATCGCCATAGACGGGAAGCGGCTTTCCGTTGAGCGCATTGAGGATCATCAGGGGGATGAGTTTCTCCGGGAAATGAAAGGGGCCGTAATTGTTGGAACAATTCGTCGTGAGCACGGGCAGTCCGTAGGTGTGATGGTAGGCCCGCACCAGGTGGTCGCTGGCCGCCTTGGAGGCGGAATAGGGGCTGTTGGGCTGGAACTGGTGTTTCTCTGTAAATGCCGGTTCCTCCGCTCCCAGAGAGCCGTACACTTCGTCTGTGGAAACGTGCAGGAAGCGGAAGCTCTCCTTTGCCGCCGCCTCTAGAGCGCCCCAGTAGCCGCGGACGGCCTCCAGCAGCTCGAAGGTTCCCACCACGTTCGTGTGGATAAATTCGCCCGGGCCGTGGATGGAGCGGTCGACGTGGCTTTCGGCCGCAAAATTGACCACCGCACGCACGCCGTGCTTTTGGAGCAGGGCCGCGACAAAGGGCCGGTCGCCGATGTCGCCCCGAACAAAAGCAAACCGAGGGTCGGAGTGGACTGAAGCGAGGTTCTCCGGGTTGCCCGCGTAAGTCAGTTTGTCGAGGACGACGACGGGCTCCTGTTCGCGAGCGAGCCATTCCAGAACAAAGTTAGATCCGATGAATCCGGCACCGCCGGTGATAAGAAGAGCCATAAAGCAGGTACGAATTTGGGAGGGAAAAGCTAGAAAAACCTTATAGGGCAGATTTTAGAATGGAGAAAATCACCGTATTATCCAAAAAGCCGCTCAAGCGTTCAGCACCCGGTCCCCGACCCACGGCGATCATGTCTTCGGCGGTGTTTAAGCCAGAGGGCTGGGCTACGGCGGCGGGTTCGTTTCTGGGCACGGCTGCCCCCGGTTGGGGGCCATTGGGCCCAGAAGCCCAGCTCAAATAAGGGTATCCCGAGGGATCGGGACCGAAGAATTCGCCCTTCTGCTGTTTTAAAAGCGGGTATCCACTCAGCGTCAGCCCTCCTGTTCCGTGGCGTCCCACAGCAAGAACAAGGGCCTTGTCTCCCGCCTCCCGCACGGCCACGGCAACCGCTTCGTCCAGAGCCATCACTTCTCGCAGCGCGCGCTCCGCCTGGTTGCCCTCACACGCAGCGGTGAAAAGTGCAGCGTCCACCACCAGCACATATCCTTTCCTGTGGGACTTCAAAAGATCAATGGCCCGGCGCGTCATGTCGGCCAGGGAGGGCTGTCCGCTGCCGGACTCCATCTGATTGGCGAACGCCAGAGCGCCACCACTAAAAAGCCCGACGACCCGACCAGCGTCGCCGCCTTGAGCGGTCTCCAACTCCGCCTTGCTTTTGACCACCTGCACTCCCTTTGCCTGCCATTCGGCCACAAGATCCCGCCCGTCTTTGCGCCGGCCGCCTTCGCCTTCGGGCTGAAAATCTATACGCCCCCCACCGAGAACAACCTTCATCCACTCGCGCTCAAACAACTGCAGGGCGATTCCATCGCTTTCCTCGGGACGCGCCGTGTGCGCATAAAAGGCCGAGACCGAAGGCGAAGTCAATAACGTGTTGGTCACAAGGCCAATAGCGCGACCTTCCGAGCGCGCTTTTTCCAAAATCGTATCGAACGCGCGGCCCTTTCCGGTTGCGGCCACCGCTCTATGTCGGGTGCGGTGTCCCGTCGCCAAGGCGGTGGCGGCGGCGGCTGTGTCGGGCACGGCAAACTCCTCGCTGGCGTTGCGCAGCAGGGCGGTGTGGGGAAACCGCTCAAGCTCCAGCCGGTAGTCAGCCCCGCCCGCGTAAAGCCGCGCCGCCGTCAGAGGCCGTGTGGCGAGCGCGTCGCTGACAAAAAGGATGATTTGTCGCGGCTTCTGTACAACCCACATGCGGATGTAAAGCGCGCCAAGCCCGGCGAAGGCAAATAGGCAGGCTGCAGCGATGAGTTGATTGCGGAATTTCATCTGGTTGGAGGGGTTATTTAATTCGGCATTTGGGCAAAACGCAATCGCAGAGGGACCCAGCGCTCCCGCCCAAAAGGAGCCTTCGGTTCAAACACAAAAAAGGAGGCCCTCTTCACGGACAACGCTCACCGAAAGTTCGCGTACCAAAAAAAAGGCCCCCGGTTTCCCGAGGGCCGATTCCGGCAGAGGATGGACCTCACGCCATTAAAACTCATGAAGAGCCTACTTGCGGATCTTCTTCAAGAGAGGCAGTCCAGTGGAGACGTTTTCGGAGACTTCGTAGCCTTCCGGAAGCGCGTCCAAAACGCCTTCCTTGGCTTCTCCGGCAAAGAAGAAGAGGGTTACTGTCTGTCCGCCCTTGAGAACCTGCTTCCGCCCATGAAGGATGTAGGTTTTTCCTGATTTTTTGCTCTGTACGCTGTAAGGCATGATTTTATTTGGGTTAGAATGAAAATTTTAGAAACCAAAAAATTAAAGTAATCCCGCTTTTTTGAGGGTCGCAAAAGCGCCGTTTTTGGTCACGGTCTTCAGCGCACGGGCTGTCAACTTGACGGTAACGAAGCGGTTTTCTTCTGGCACCCAGATGCGCTTTGTCTGCAGGTTGGGAAAGAAGGTGCGCGCGACAACTTTGGTCACGTGCTGGCCAATGCCACCTCTTTTCTTCGCCAGACCGCGGCGGTGGATAACGGAACCCTGGGAGGGCTTGGCTTTAGTGATGCTGCAGACTCGGCTCATTTTAAAAAACTCCTTATGGAAGGTTTGGGGGGGCGGAACATCTGAAATCCGGCGCCTGTGGTCAAGTTTTTTTGTGTTCAGGGGAAAATCGAGGGTGGTTTCGATCCCAGATTTCGTTTCCACAACACCCCGAGGCTCCTGCAGGAACCCCGCCCGGGCGCCGCCCCCGCTATTTATATCAAAAATTGCTCTCCGATAGTATTTTGCGGTGAAATCCCGGGCGAATGAGCCGTGTTTTTCACCGTTTTTTCCGCCCCCGGAGCCGCCTTCCCTGATTCGGAGATTGCTTGCGCGCTGGAATTCGCCAAAAAGAAAGCCCTCATGAGCACTCCGGAACAGCCTACCCCTTCCCAGCCGCCTTCCCGAGACGTCCTAGTGAACCGCGTGGAGACCTACACTCGCGATGAACCCGTCAAAGCCCTGAGCGCAGCCTTCGGAGTGGGAATTTTGCTCACCCTTCTGCCCATCGGTTCTCTGGTTGGAGCATTCACCCGCCTTGTGTTCCTTGTCGCCCGACCGCTCCTCCTCATTCTTGGGCTGGTCAAATTGAACGACGAGTGGCAGGCCCGCCGTCCGCGTTCTGGGGGCGAAGTCGCACCGGAAGAGAACGACGAAGCGAACTGGCCGCCGGTCTAGTCGCACATTTTGGCAGGCTGCCCCGTGGATTCCAGAACACTGCGCCACAAGTCCCCTTCTACGTCCACCTTGCGACGCCCCCCAGCCACCAGCTGAAGCGGCAGGTGAACGTACCTTTGGTGCCAGAGGGCCACGACCATCCCTGTTTTTCCAGTCATCGCCGCATGGACCGCGTGCCGGGCCAGCTGCAAACAAAAGATGCGGTCCTCCGGTGTCGCCACCACCCCGCGCAACTGGTACCCGGGGTCGATGTAGCGCAGGTTGCATCCCCTGTTCCGCGCCTGAAAAAACGCTGCAATGTGCTCCTTCAAAAAAACGCCGATATCCTCGTACAGGCGGTTGCCAGAAGCGTCCGTCTCCACGGTGCGTTGGGCGAACAAATCCTGCCCCGCGCCCTCGGCCACGACGACGAGCGCGTGCCTGCGTGCGTGAAGCCGCTGCTCCAGACAAGCCAGTAGTCCCGCACCGCCCTCCAGGCGAAAAGGCACCTCAGGAATGAGCACAAAATTGGCTTCTGCCGTCGCGAGCGCTGCAGCACACGCGATGAACCCGGAGTCCCGGCCCATCAGTTTAACCAGCCCGATCCCGTTTCGGGCGCCGCGAGCCTCCGCGTGCGCAACCCCTAGGGAACGCGACGCTTCGCTGAAAGCCGTCAAATACCCAAAGCTCCGGTCCATGTAGAGCAGGTCGTTGTCGATCGTTTTTGGAATACCAATCACCGAGAGCGCCAGCCCGCGCCGGGTCACTTCCTCAACAATGTCCCGTGCCCCCCGCTGAGAGCCGTCCCCTCCCACGACAAAAAGAATCTGAACATCCAGTGCCTCGAGGCGCGCCACCATCGTGGAGGCGTTCTGGCGGCCTCGGGACGTCCCCAACACAGAGCCTCCCATGTGCTGGATTTTCGCCACGCGCTCCGGCGTCAGCTCGATGGGGGCGTGGCCGCATTCGGCGTTGAGCCCCTCGTACCCGTACCTCAGCCCGAGAACGCGCCGGACGCCGTAGCCGTAATGCGCGTGCATCACCAAACTCCGGATTACGTCGTTGATTCCGGGGCATAACCCTCCGCAGGTAACGATCGCGCAGGTGGTGCTTTCCGGTTGGAAAAAGATCATCCGCCGCGGACCCGCCTTTTCTACCGAAAGTCGATCCGCGCAAAGTTCCGCCCTAGCGGCCACCCCGTTGTCGCCCACGACGCTGTCATCGAGCAGAATGCGTTCACAGTCCTCCACCCAACTCTTGGGCGCTGCTCCCCACTCGCGCAGCAAGCCGGGGGAAGGGACCCTCGCGGACCCAAGTTTTGGAATCTGCAGGCTACGGTGAAAAGACTCAGTCATCCGCCCCCTGAATCGGCCCACAGGCCTCGCGCACGGGGGGGCGCGGCGCGGGACACCAGGACCTGGCGGGCCTTGTCTCTGTCAGCTCAGCGCAAAGTCCCCCACCCTCACTCGGAAAGAGTGGTCAAATACTGGCGCACAGCCTCGAACTGACGCTTGGCGTCTCCCTCAAAGACCGAGCGTAACTGGGTGCGACCTTTAGCGTCGGAATAACGCGGCATCTTCGTTTCCGGATCCATGCGCTGGGGCTCTGCCATCCAGCGCTCGTAATACGACAACCGGAGCCGCTGCGAAGCCCAGGCCAGATTCACAGCCGGTGCCTCGAAAGGTGCACTCGCAGGCTGCTTGCCAACATCGTGACAGACCGTGCAGGCGAACCCGCCCTGATCCCCCAGCAGCTTTGAGCCCTCGGCAGCCAGTGCAACCTCTTTGCCACCCCAGGAAGCCGTTTTGTCGTCAAAGCCGTGCCAGTGTGAAAGCCCCCTCGCAAGCACCTCCGCATACGCAGGGAACGCCGGCATCCTTCCGTACAGGTAGGGTCGGGTCTTTTCCGCGTGCGTCCCCGCGATCGTCTTAACGCTCCAAGTGGGCTGGAGCTTTTCCCCCAGCCAAGTGAGCTGAGGAATGCTCGTCGTGTAACGCGGACCGTGCGGATTGGCCTGTGTGGGCCCGCCCTTGAGCGCCCCGAGCAGGTTGGCCTCTTCCGTCACCGAGGACCACACACTCTGACGGGCGTCCATCTGATGGCACGCCACGCAGCGCAGTACGGTCACCGCGCGCTGAGCGAACTCCAGGGGCGAATCCTGCTCGATGCAACGCAGTCCTTCCTTCGCCACCGCACGCAATGCCTCGCGCTGGGGCGCGCTGAAGGCGTAGTCCGGAGCCTTGCCCCGCGTTCCGGCGTCCTCCGCAAGGCAGCCAGCGGCCAGCGGCTTGGTCACGATTTTTGCCAGCCCCGTCGCCGTCCCAGGAACCCCCGCGTGACACTGGATGCACCCCACAGAAGCAAATAACTGCCCCCCCCGCGCCATGTCGCCAACAGGACCGGCCGGATGCACTTCCTTGGGGAAAGTCATCAAGTAGGAAGCCAACTCCGAGGCTTCCTTTTCAGAAAGCGGCGTCTTGGGCATCTTTGAACTTGGGCTGAACTTGTGGGGCTCCAAGAGATAGTCCTTGAGCGCAACAGGCTGCCATTTGGCGCTCACATGATTGAGCGGCACCCGGTTGAAGTCGTTGCCCACCTTGCTTTGAGGCGTGCTGTGACAGGCGATGCACCCGAGGTTGCCAAACAGCCTGCCCCCTTCGCCCTTGTCCTCGGGCAGCACCGCCGCCGAGGCTGTCCCCTGACTGGAAAGGAACGCTGCGATATCAGCCGCTTGCTGCCCCGCTTCAGGCCCGTTCAGCACGGCGGGCATCAGGCTCCCAGGCCGGAACTGGTGGGGATTGCGGATCCACTGCGCCAGCCAGGCTTTTTCAAACCGCGCGCCCACTTCCGCGAGAAGCGGGGCGTTTTGGCCGAACTCCGGCATCGCTTCCGGTGCCTGTCCCTTGGCGGACAAAACCCCCGAGCCTTCGTGGCAGGCCACACAGTTCGCCTGCGCAAACAACTGCCGCCCCTCGCGCAAACGCCCCCCCAAGGCCACCGCCTGCGCACTCTCCTCCGGCACGGACAAGGCTGTCGGCTGGACCGGTGTCGCCGCAAAATCCCCTCCCGACGCCCAAAGCAGTCGGAAAGTCGACTCTCCTTTGGCTGGGCTGCGATACTCCACCCTCAGGGCGTTGCCTCCCTTGCGCAAATCCACCGCTCCTTCCAAAAACTTGGCCGCCTCTGAAACCGCCCCGTCAAAAAGGACACTCCCGTTCACGCTCACCTTGGCGCTCCCGTTGCCTTCCGCTTTGAAAGTCGCCTGTTTCCGCAAGGGCACCGTCAAAACCGAGTCCCACTGCGCTTCAAAGGCCCCCTTGGGTAGAAAGGGCGAAACCGCGCCCTCCGCCGGCACGTGAAGCGCGATCAACCGATCCCGCCGGACATCCGTCTTTCCCCCAGCCTTCAGGGTCAAAGCCACTCCGCTGCCCGCCGTCTTGAGGGCGGTCCCCGTCGCGGAAACAAGCGCCCCAAGCGGAGCAGCAGCCGGTTCGCGGCCCACCGCATTAATGGTGTGGTAAATTTTCTCCGGCATCGGCGCTCCGCTCGCCGCCTTAATGCGCAGGGTGATCTCACTTTGCATCACGGGCTTAAGACCCGCAATCTGCAGGAACACCGAACGCCGATCTGGCGCCAGACGCAGCCCCGAGATGTCGACCATGTCGTGCCCGAGTTCCTCCGGATTGCTAGGCCGGTAGTCCTTGGATCCATAGTTGGAGGTCCACCGGTAGTTGTACTGCTCAACACTGTAATTGTCCGGGTTCCCCGCCGTCTCGGGATCCAGCGGTTCGTCAAATTCGAGGTGAATTCCGGCGTCCGTCACGCGCAGCGCCTTGGGTGCATAATGCGCTTTGCCCGTGTATCGAACCCGCTGGATCGCCCCGTCCTCGGTCCCGCTCGTCTGCCAACCGCGCTGTCCTGCCACATAAAGTTGCCCGTCCACAGGAGAAAAACGCGCGCGCATCAGGCCCGTGGCGAACTTGAGCGGCACCTTCGTCACCCCGCCCTGAACCACGCCGTCCACCGTCTCCATCATCACTTCATAAAGCGACGCAGTCCCGTAACTCATGTGCAGCAAGCGGCCCTGGAGCGGACCCCATTTCGGGCTCGTCACCCAGACCTGCCCCCCGGAGGAGTTGTCGACGGACTTGGGGAAAAAGCAAACGTGCGGATCAAACGCCTTGGGCAGAGGCTCCTTGTGGGAGAGGTCGGGCACGCTCAAAAAGGAGCCTTTCTTGACGATGTGCAGGTAACACATCGGCACCCAGGTTCCCTCGTTTTCGCCACTCTTAATCACGTCTTCCGCCCCGATCCCGATCCCGTTTGGGGCGCGGAACCCGGTGGCGAACACCTCAAATTTCGACCCGTCTTTGGACACCTTCATCATGGTGCCGTTGTGTTCTGCGATGGGATCCCAGCCCCGGCCGCCGCCTTTGACGGGCCCACCTTTGACAAAATAAAAGTTTCCCTGCGAATCGGTCTGCAGCTCGAACATGAACTCGTGGAAATTCGGGGTGACCTGAACCTGATTGTTGAAGGCCTCGTAAAAATCCGCCTCGCCGTCTGCATTGGAGTCGATCAAACGGACAATGCCGTCGCGGCAGGTGACATAAATCACGTCGTCCACAATTTTGAGCCCCAGCGCCTGATGCAGCCCCGCCGCAAAACGTTTCCACTGGATGTTCTGCAATTTTTCGTCAATACCGGAGCCAATCCAGACGTCCCCGGCGAAGGTGGAGAAGGCGATACGGCCGTCCTTGAAAAAGTCCACCCCGCCCAGGCGCAGCCACGAGTGCCACGGGTTGTCTATGGGCAACGCCACGGTGTCCAACTGGAAAGCGCCGTCTTCGGTGCCGATCTGGCCCTGAGTGGTGACCACCTGCGGCCAGAGTGCGGGCCCCGCTTTTGTGAAAGGCGTCAAGTCGAGCGCCGGAGCGAGCGCATTGAGCGCCGCAAACCCTTTTTCAAGGTCCGCAACCGTCCCCTTCCAGTGGCCGAGCTTGAAGCGCTGGCCGGCCTTCAAGGCGGGCAACTGAAGCACCACCTTGCCTGAGTCTCCGGCCTTCCATTTTGCCCCCGCGGGCGCCCCCGAGGCGCGCAAGACAAGGCGGGAATCCGGCTTGGTGGGATCGTCCGGAAGGATCAAGAAGCCCTCGCGCTCTTCAGGCCGGGCTCCCTCGGAAACCTCCGCCACCAACAGGTCGGAGGCCTCGCCCCCAGATTTGATATCCACCGAACGCACCAAAACGCCCCCCTCCAAAGCGGGCGACTCCAAAAGGGAAGCGCTCCCGACCGTGTAGGAAAGGGTGACTTTTTCCCCGTGTCGGTAAAGCCCTTTGTACTGTGCCCACTCCTTGGGCAAGGGGCCGTAGGGGACCGTGGAGGCCCCAAACCCTGTGGGCAGCGGCCGGGGATCACTGAAACTGCCGGCCTTGCTCCACCCCGGCGAGGCGGAGGTGCGGAACAGAACCGTCCCCACGGGACCTGGGTTTCCTCCATGCGAACCGCTGAAGGCGACCCCTTTAAAATCCACAAATCCACCCGTCCAACCACCCGTGACGCGGAGCAAATCCGTATCAAAAACGAGCGTCCCCTCCTTCTGCGCCCCCACCCGGATGGCGATCCCCTTAGGGGTGGACCCCGGGTTTTCCCCCGGCATCTGCACCGTCAAATTCAGAAACGGCCCGTAGTCCATTTCCCATTTTTTGGGTGTCTCAGGCTTCTTGACCGATTCGGCGGAGTACAACGCGGTTGGCAACACCAGACTCGTTGCCAACACCATCACGGGGGAGAAAAAACTGCGTAATTTCATGAGATTCGAAGCGGCCAGGAAGGAAAATAACTGCGGAGACACAACCCGTTTTTCGGGCGTTTCTTAGGGTGATAAACGAGGTTCAACAAAGGGAGAATCGCGCCCGATTCCAGAGCACGGGGGCTCACCAAACGGGCCACCTGCGCTCAGAACGATTCCCTGCCGAGTTTGCCGTTCACAAGCCGCATCAGCCCAAGGGGATTGTCATTCCTGAGCTCCTGCGGCAACACCGGCACCGGGAAATTCTGATAACAAACCGGCCGCACCCAGCGCCGAAGCGCCGCCGTCCCCACACTGGTAAAGCGGCTATCGGATGTTGCCGGGTAAGGCCCGCCGTGCTGCATCGACGGACAGACCTCCACTCCCGTCGGGAAGCCGTTAAAGAGAACCCGCCCCGCCTTGCGTTCCAGGATCGCCACCAATTCCCGGGCTTCCGCTAAGTCTGCCTCTGTCCCGTGAATGGTCGCGGTCAGCTGCCCGTCCAAGCCCTCCGCCAGGTGGCGCAGGTCTTCCAGATTTTTTGCCTCTACGAGAAGTCCCGCAGGGCCAAATATTTCCTCCCTCAGCTGGGGCTGACTGGCAAATGCTTCCGAACCGACACTCAAGATCACCGGCCGCCCCTGAGGGAGAGCAGCGTCCGCCTCCCGCTCCCCGCACGCAAGCCGGTGCACCCCCGGAAAAACTTCCGCCGCGGCCACCGCAGCAGCAAAAGCCCCACTGATCCCCGTATGCAGCATCGTCCCAGGCGCCGCCCCGTGGATGGCCTTTGCCAGTGCCTCGCGGAACACTTCCAGCGACTCGCCGCCAATTGCAAAAGTCAGACCGGGCTTCGTGCAAAACTGGCCAACCCCCATGGTGAGGGAATTTTTGAGGCCTTCCGCGATCTGGGCGCCTCGTTCCAAAAGCGCCCCTGGCAGGATAAAGACCGGGTTGAGGCTGCTCATTTCGGCGAAAACAGGAATGGGTTCCAGCCGGGCGCCGGCCGCGTCCAACAACGCACGCCCCCCGCGCTGAGAACCCGTGAACCCCACGGCGCGCGTTTTGGGATGCTGCACCAGCGCCTTGCCCAAAGCGTGGGTGCTGCCCTGCAAAAAAGAAAACACCCCCGCAGGCAAGCCAGCCGCAAGCACGGCCCGGTTCACCGCACCGGCCACCAGTTCGCTCGTACCGGGATGCGCCGGGTGGCCCTTAACCACCACCGGACACCCCACCGCCAGGGCGCTGACGGTGTCGCCCCCCGCTACCGAGAAGGCCAGCGGAAAATTGCTCGCTCCAAACACCACCACGGGGCCCACCGGCACAAGAACGCTCCGTAAATCAGGCCGGGGCACCGGCGTGCGCTCCGGCAGCGCCGTGTCGATACGGGCGTCGCACCAGGACCCCTCCCGGACGACCTCAGCAAACAACCGCAGCTGCCCCACGGTGCGCCCGCGTTCGCCCGTGAGACGATCCAGCGGCAGCCCCGTTTCAGCGTGGGCCCGGGAAAGCAGCGCGTCGCCCAGGGCAAGGATTTCAGTCGCAATCGCCTCCAAAAAGAAAGAACGCATCTCGGGCGTGCTCTGCCTGAAAGTCGGCGCCGACGCCTCGGCTGCAGCAAGCGCCGCCTCCACCTCCCGCTCCGAACACTCGTAAAACGCGGGCTCCAGGGCCGCCCCCGTCTGGGGGTCGACGGCCAAAAAAGTGAGCGGACTCGGAAGAGACGGCGCACCAGCGATATAACTTTTCCCATGCAGCGACATAAAAAGCCTCCTTTAAGCGATGAAATTGACCAGGGTCCCTAGCGAATCGATGGAAATGCGAATTTCGTCTCCGCCATCCAACGTGAAGTCATTGGGCGGCACCAGACCCGTTCCGGTGAGAAGATAACAGCCGTAAGGAAACGTGTTGTCGCGCCACAGCCAGGCGGCCAACTCTTCTGGCGTGCGTTTCATTTGCGCCAAGGAGGTTTTACCTTCAAAAACAGCGGCCCCGGCGCGCAGGATTTGAATTTCGATGGCGGTCTCCGGCCCCGGCGGTTCGCAAATCACCAGCGCCGGACCCAGGCCGCAACACTGGCTCCAGACCTTCGCCTGGGGCAAGTAGAGGGGATTTTCTCCCTCGATATCGCGCGAGCTGAGGTCGTTGCCAATGGTGTAGCCGAAGATCTTCCCCTGTACGTTGAGCGCCAAAGCCAACTCAGGCTCGGGCACGTTCCACTTGGAATCCGAGCGCAGGCGCAGCGTCGCTCCCGTTCCGAAAACGCGGTGCGGCGTCGCTTTGAAAAAAATCTCCGGCCGCTCCGCATCGTAAACACGATCGTAAAAGGTCCCGCCGCCAGCGTCTTGGGACTCCTCCATGCGCGCGTTGCGCGAACGCAGATACGTGACCCCGGCCGCCCAAACTTCCTGGCTTTGGATCGGCGCTCCCAAAGCAACGGGCGCCTCGATTCGCACTGCCGTTTCCATCTGCTGAGCCAGCCAGAGCGCCGGTTCGTCCCTCGTAAAGAGCGTGTCCAAATGCGGCCCCGCTAAACGGAACCAAACATCATCCCGTTTCGCAACAAGACCGACAGAGGTGGAAAATACGGCTACAGGGGTCATAGCCGCAGAGTCTGGGGCGGTTAAGCCCGCAAAGGCAACTCTCCGTCGCGCACCGGAGCGCGCCTTTAAACAAGGTTTGTCAGGCAGGCAGCCTTTTCCGAGTCCGAGAGGGTGCGAAAAGTGCAAGGCCCCGCTCTCTGCCGCTCAGACTTTGAGGCGCCTTCGAATCCAAAAAATCAAGACGCTGAAAACCGCCAACGCCGACATGCTCAGGGAAACCTGCAGGATGGCTCGCTGCAACGACTCCTTCCCCATACTGCTTCCCGCCAGAGCGATGGGTATGTTGCTAGGGAGATAACCCAAAAACGTACCAATCAAAAACGTGCTGTGCCGCGTGCCCACAACTCCCAGAAGCACATTGGGAATAATTCCAGGAACCGGAAGTTGGCGGGCCACAAAAATCGTGCCCACACTGGGGTGCGCCAGCAACCGGCGCAGGCTATCGCTGCCAGCCAACTTTCTTTCCACCCATTGCTTCGGGGCCCAACGCCGCGTCAGCAGGAAAGCGCCGTAAGCCCCCAGAACTCCCGCCATCTGGGAAACGATCAATCCCTCGGCAAAGCCAAATAAAACCCCACCCAATCCGCACAACATGAGGCGCGGGACCCCCAACGCAATGGCCCCGACACTTCCAAGGACAAAAAAAACATGCGCCTTCCAGCCATAATTCGCCACCCAAGCTTTCAGGGTTTGAACTTCCTGCAGCCACTGCTTGAGGGGGGTAAACTGAAGTGCAACCACCAAGCCTGCCACCACCAGCGCGGTCGCCAGCAGACGGCGACTTTCCCGGCGTGAATCGGCATTTTCATCGGATTGCATCCGGTGACCATACCGCCTTACGCCCAAAGTGTCGTCAAGAAGAAGCCGCGCCCGGAACCGCAGGAGAGAAGGACCCGTTTTCTTCAAGACTTGGGTTGAGAACCCTCAGGGTTCAGGGGCTCTTTAGCCTCTCGGTATGTGGCTGCATGAGGGCGACAGCACTGTCTTCACCGACGCTGTACACAGCGCAAAGCCACTCACCCAGTAGGTGCGTCTGAAACGAGATATATTTGAGCCAGAGCTCCCTTTTAAAGAGTTAATTGTATCAGCTCCCTCGAACTTTCATTGCCGCTTTCAGGATTATCGGACTACATCGTCTTTTTATTGAGTCAAACCAACCAAGTCCGACCAACTCCTAGAACCGGAAATTGATCCCCACCCAGATGCAGGGCTTCCCGCCTCGAACTTGCGTATCCGCCTCGGGCGCGCCACCCCACGCGCGCCAGGCGACCGATGAGTTGAGTTCCCACTGCGCACGCTGGTAGCGCAAGCCGAAACCGCCACCGCCCACCTCACGCGCGTTCTTCTGCGCCACCGCAGGCGAATGGTTCACCCGGACCCCACCCGCGTCCATAAACACGTAAGGGGCGTAACTGCCTATCGTCTTGCGCAGCTCCACCTGCGCCAGCCAACCGGTGTCGCCGAGTGCCTCGCCGTTGGGATACGCACGCACCCCGCTGGCCCCGCCCAGACTTAGCTTCTCAGACGAGTCCAGATTGTTGCCCGCCCACTGTCCGCCCGCACGGGCAAACAAAGTGAAGTTTTGCGGCAGCGACTGCAGCCGCATCACATCGGCGTTGGCCTTGGTAAAACTGCCGTCGGTGCGGTGGATGTCGGCCGCAAGCTGGTCGCTGGGGAGGTTGAGGTTTCCATAGTTGAAACCCGCCGAACCATACGTCACCCCTCCGAACCGGTCGCGCGCCTCAAACTCCACGCTCAAAGGAACCACGTCGCTGCGTTTGTTGGTCACGTTGCCGTTCACATCCTCGTGCAACTCCTTGTGCTGGTAGTTGAGAACAAGCTTCAAATTCACCTTGGTCGAACGCACCAGCGGATAATTCACCCCCGTGCTGTAAATGTCGGCCGTACCCGTCGTGTTGGACGCCTTGAAGTCGCTCCCCAGCTGGTACTGGGTGTGCACGACACCCGCGTTCGCACGCAACCCCGAGCCGCCCAGAGGCAGCGCGTAGTTGGCGCTTCCAAACCAAAGGGTCTCGTCGGTCACGGTGCTCGCCAGAGAGAGCTGGTCCCCCATCAGAAACGGACTGTTGAGGTTTGCCGCCGCGTTAAAGCGGTAGGCACCCGTGTACCGGTTGCCGTAGTTGTCGCTGCCGATCTGGCCGTTGATGAGCTTTCCGCGCTCTTCGATCACCTGCAAATCGCCCGTCCCCACCTTGTCGCCAGGCTGCATGACGGGTACAAACTTCGCTCCGGGCAGGTCGTCAAGGAGCAATGTCGCTCGTTCGAGCCCCGCAATTTTAATCAGTTCGCCCGTTTTGAGTGGCGCAAGGAAGCCCTGCGTCCGGGCCACCCAG
>QQND01000056.1 GCA_003402745.1 Verrucomicrobiota bacterium | reverse complement strand
TTCCTCCGCCTGAATCCTCACGTTGGCGAGAATGGGGAGTGTGGTGCGTGAACTAACAACGTTCTGCACGGTTTGCAGTCCTGCTAGCAAGATGTCTTTGGAGACACTGAATCTCATACTGTTTGTTTTGAAGAAGGATGCCCTAAGAGGCAAGAGAACTCACTCGGAGCAGAAGCTTGAGGGCGATAAATGTGTGGTTTTCTTCGCTGCAAGGCTGCGAAACCGGAAGAGTCGGGGTGATTTCCTGTTTTTAGAGGGGCCTGTGAAGTTAGCGTTGGAGTTGGGTGTCCAAAAACGAGACGACCTGCTTGGTCCGGTCGTCCTTGGAGATTTTGTCCAAAATCTGCCGATGGGCATGCAGGACGGTCCCGTGGTCGCGGCCTCCGAAAGCCTCGCCGATTTCAGAGAGGGAGGTTCGGGTAAGTTCTCTGGAGAGGTACATGGCGATCTGCCTGGGGAAGGCGATATTGGCCGGACGTCGTTTGCTGGTCATGTCTGCGAGGCGCACGTCGAAGTGTTCGGCCACGCGGCGCTGAATTTGTTCGATCGTTACGGTGCGGCGGGCCTCTTCCTGCAGGATGTCTTTGAGGAGCATCTCGATGCGCTCGATGGAGGGCATCTTGCCTTCGTTGAGCGAGGTGTAGGAGGCCACACGCATGAGGGCGCCTTCGAGGCGGCGCACGTTGGTGCGCACCTTAAGCGCGAGGAAATCGATGATTTCAGGAGACAGCTTGACCTGCATGCCCTCCATCTTTTTGCGCAGAATGGCCGTGCGCGTTTCCACGTCGGGCGGCTGCATTTCCGCCGTAAGGCCCCATTCGAAGCGGGAAACAAGACGGCCTTCCAGGTTGGCGATCTCAGAGGGGGGGCGGTCGCTGGAAAGGACGATCTGCTTGTGGCCGTCAAAAAGGGCGTTGAAGGTGTGGAAGAACTCTTCCTGAGAGCGCTCTTTACCGGCGAGGAACTGAATGTCATCGATGAGCAGCACCTCGGCCTGGCGGTAGCGTTTCCGGAATTTGGCCAGCGTGCCGGTCTGGATGGCCTCGATGAACTCGTTGGTGAAGTGCTCGGAGGTAATGTACATCACCTTCGCGTTTTTCTTGTTCGCCAGAATGTGGTGGCCGATGGCGTGCATCAGGTGGGTTTTACCAAGGCCGACGCCGCTGTAAATAAAGAGGGGATTGTAAGTCTTTCCCGGACCCGCCGCCACGGCGGAGCAGGCGGCGTGGGCGAACTGGTTGTTCGCTCCCACGACGAAAGAGCCAAACGTATTACGCGGGTTCAGGCCGTTGCTCACCGGGGGCTTATTAGAGGCGGCGGGCTGCGAATCTTCGATTTCCTCGGGTAGCCGTTCGGGGCTTGCCGGCGTGCTGGTGTCGAAAACAAACAGGATTTCGCGTCCTTTGCCTGTTGCAAGCATCAGCGCTGAGCGAAGCAGGGACTGGTAGTTGCTTTCAATCCAGAGCTGATGGATCGAATTGGGGACGCAGAGAGTCAGGCTGGTGTCGTCCAAGGCGACGGCGCGGACGTCTTCAAACCAGCGGCGAAAGGTGTCCGTGCTGACTTCAGCCCGCAGTGTTTCAGCCACGTCCGTCCAAAGGCTTTCAGCGGGGGTGGGGGAGAGAGAGGTGTTGTTTGAGATGGACACAGGGAAAAAGGGCGGAGCTAGTAATACACAAGTCGAAAACGCAGAACCAAGCGTGGAGGGCGGAGGACTCAGCTACAGGCGTCCGGTGTGTGAAACGGGCGGCTGTTTGGTGCAGAGTTTGGGTTGTAAGTAATTGGTTTGCTTGTTTTTAATATTTAGGGTGCCCTGCTGTGGCCGGGGGATGCTTCGCAGAAATGCCACCCAAGCGTAACCCTGTCGGGCCATGCATTCTGGGGATTAAAATTCGAAGTTGTACGGCTTTGTTCACAAGTTATTCACAGGCTCCCCATCGTCGCCGATGCGGTGCACGGAGGTTAAAAGCCGGGGAAATCTCGACAAGCAAAAAGGACCGCCAATTGGGGGAATAGTTTCAATCGGATGCCAGATTGATGTTGACTGTGCTGCGGTTGTTTTTGTTCGGCCAGAGAGGCGGGCCCTCGTTGGGTGTTTGTACAAAAGGGCTGACAAACGGGCCAATCCGGCTTCTGGCTCAGTGCGGGGCTCCTGCGGCGTCTTCGCGCTCATTGCGTTCGCGGACGGAAGCCAAGTGAGCTTCCGCCAGGGCGAGTTGGCTCTCTGGGGTTTTAAACAGGAGGGCCACGGATGCGGTGACGACGGTTCCAAAGGCAATGCGCCAGGGAAATTCGATGGTGGGCAGCCAGAAAGGTTTCCAGAGGAGGGGAAGCGGGACTCCAAGGGCGGAGGTGGGATGGCTCAGGGCCCAGAGGTCGTTGTGTAGGCCGCTCAAGAGCGCGACGGCGATAAATCCCGCGAGCATCGCCCAAAGATTGCCCCGCTCGCTCCCCCGCCTGCGGGTAAGCAATCCCACCAGGAAAACCCCTAGGAGGGAGCCGTACGTGTACCCAAAAATGCCCAGCACGATGGGGATGATCCGGGCTTGAAGGACGATTTTTGCATAAGCGGTTCCGGCGCCGATGAGTACGAGAATGACAGAAAAAACCACCGTACTGATGCGGGCGGCCCTGAGGATTTGTGCGTCGGAGGCTTGGGGACGGATGTGGGTTTTGTACCAATCTTCTGTAAAACTGGTGGCTAGGGCGTTGAGGGCGGTGCTCAAAGACCCCATGGCTGTGGCGAAAATGCCGGCAAAAAGAATGCCCCGCACGCCCGGGGGCAGTTCATTGACGATAAAAAAGGCGAAAGGTGCGTCTTTGCCGGGTTGTTGGTAGTGGACCCAAAGCAGCATTCCTACCAAGAGGAAGCAGAGGACCAAGGGTAGGTCTGCGAGGCCGGAGAGAATGAGGGAAAAGCGGGAGCGCTGGTGGTTTTTGGCGGTTAGCATCCGCTGGACCATGTCCTGGTCGGTGCCGTGGGTGGCCATGGTGGTGAAGGTCGACCCGATGAGAGCGGCCCAGAGCGTGTATTCGCTTTCTAGAATGGAGCGCACGTTGCCCCAGAATCCGGCTCCCGGGGTGATGCCTAGATCCACAATTGCGAAGTCCTTGGGACCGTTGAGCACCGCGAGAACCCCCGGCCAGCCGTCCGGAACCCTGTCGAGGAGGGTCCAGATGGCGAAACCGAGCGAGCCGAACATGAGGGTGGCTTGGATCAAATCTGTCCAGACAACCGCCTTGATGCCGCCGACGGCAGTGTAGAGGGCGGTGATGGAGGTGATCAGCAGCAGGGCGACGGAATAAACCCCCACCTGCTGGAAGGGGGTGAGACTCACGCCAGTGATCTGCTCGTAGGTCATCACGATGACGATCGCGGCCACGTACAGGCGCGTGCCGCTTGCGAGGGCGCGAGTGACCAGAAAGAGGGCGGAGGAGGCGTTGCGGGTCTGGGCGCCAAACCGGAGGGAGAGGTATTGGTAAATGGAGACGACGCGGAAGTCGTAGAAGGGCTTGATAAAGACGCCGGCAATGATGAAGCGGGCGATGATGGTGCCGAGGGCGAGTTGCGCGTAGGTGAAGTTGCGTGTTGCATATCCCTCGCCCGGGGCGCCCAGGAAGGTTGCGGCGCTGATTTCGGCGGCCAGGATGGAGGCCATCACTGCCCACCAGGGGATGTTGCGGTCCCCCATCGCGAAGGATTCCATCGAGCGTTCTCCGCGTCCGGCGCGAAGTCCGATGAAAATAATGACTGCGAAGTAGGCCACAACGACGAGGCCGTCGATCCAAAGCGGATGCATGGAGTGAGCTGAGGCTGAGGGTTAAGGGGGGTTACTGGGGCGTCGGGGGCCGGATGGGCGGAGCGATTTGAACGGTGGCCTTGCGCATGATCTTGGAATTGCGGCCGCTGGCCTCCCATTTTCGGCGGCGCTCGGGGGGCAGTTCCTCAGGGCCGACTTCGATGAAGCCGCCCTTTTGTTGGAAAAAGTTGTAGGCTTGGGTGGAAAGGGCGAGGAGCCATTTGGCGCCTTTTTTGGCGGCGAGCTGTTCGGCGAAGGCCATCAGTTTTCTTCCAAAGCCCTGGCCCTCATGGCTCTTTGCTACATACAAGCAGGCTAGTTCAGCTGTTTGTTCTTCGGGATAAAAGTGGACGGCCACGCAGCCGGCCAGGTTGCGGTCGATTTCCAGCAACCAGTAATCGTCGAGGGCGGCTAGCATGTCTGCCCTGGAGCGTTTGACCAACTCGGCGTTTGCGATGGACTCCCGGATGAGAGCCATGATCGCGCGCAGATCCTTCTTAAGGGCCCGCCGCATCTGCTGGTATTCGTTGGAGTACACCATGGTACCGATGCCTTCGTGACTGAAAATTTCACTCAGGAGTGCCTCGTTTTCGGTGCCGTCCAGCAGGTGGACACGGGCGATGCCTCTGCGGCAAGCCCGGGCGGCGTGTTCGAGCTTGGAAACCATAGAGGCCTCCAAAGCACCGCGCCGCTTGCGCAGGACCTCCTCGGTCTCGGCCACAGACAACTGCCGCACGATGGTTTCGTCCACGCGCAGCGTGCCCCGGTGCGAGAGGTAGATGATTTTGAGGGCGCGCATGGCTTCGGCGACCTCGAGCGCCACAGAGTCGGAGTTCACGCGGAAGGTGTGTCCCTCCCCGTCGAATCCGATGGGTTGGATGACGGGAACGATGCCTTCGTTCAAAAAACACTGGAGCGTGGCGGTGTCCACGCGTTCGACCTTGCCCGTGTGCAGCGTGTCCACCCCGTTGAGGATTCCGGCCGGGTGCGCCACGATCACGTTTGCATAGGCGGCGCGCAGGTCGACGGAGGAAAGCCCCTGCATGAGTTCCTGAAGCACGGCGTGGCTCGCCTCTAATCCCAGCTTCAGGGTGGGTTCATCCGTGATGCCCGTGCCGTCGGCATTGGAGATGGGGATCCCCCGTTCCAAACCGAGTTGGAGAAGCTGGGCGCCGCACCCGTGCACCAGAACGACCCGTATGCTCAGGGAGCGCAACACTGCCAGGTCAAGGAGCAGATTGCCTAGGTTGAGCGAAGCGGCCACTTCGCCGTCCAGAGCAACCACAAAGATTTTCTCCCGGAAACGCGGGACGTACTGGAGGATGCCTCGGAGATCGGAAACTTTCATCAGGGTGACCTCGTCATTAAAAAGGCCAAACGGGGCTTCTTGCAAAGGGGAACGCACGGAAGAAGGTCTTTTCCTTGGGCCTCGACCTCAAAAAGGGCAGAATTGCGGCTGAGTTGAAAGTTCTGTGACTTCCGCGCGCGGTGTGCAGATACTGTTTTTCCACGAGAAACCGCCATGGCTTCCCCTATGAAACGTATATCCACCAGCGGCCCTCAGGGCGGCTTAAACGCTGCTTTTGCGGGCCTGCACCTGGAGGGTCTTCCTGCAGGCCCTGAATGCGTCCCCCCAGAAGCTTCTGGGCAACTCCCGGCTGCGGTGAAGCCGGGCAGAGTGGTGCTGCGCCGGGAAAAGGCGCATCGGGGTGGAAAAACGGTGCTTCTGGTGGACGGCTTCGGCCCGCAACACACGGAGGCGGCGATTGAAAAGCTTGGTAAAAGGCTCAGGGCCGGCTGCGGTTGTGGGGGCACGGTGCGCGATCGCCTGGTTGAAGTGCAGGGGGACCAGCCTACCCGGGTGCGCGCTTTTTTGGAGGCCGAAGGGTTTCAGGTTGCTGGTGAAAAATAAGGAGGAACGATGGGGAATTCAGCAAAGCGCGGTTTTTTGGTGGTGGTGGAAGGCGTGGACGGGGCGGGTAAAAGCACGGTGCTGCGTCATCTCGCGGCCCACTGCAAGGACAGGGGCCGGCTGGTAATTTCCAGCCGTGAGCCCACGGACGGCCCGCACGGGCGACGCCTGCGCGAAACAGCCGTGCACGGCCGCCTTCCTCTGGAGGCAGAACTCGAACTTTTTATGCTCGACCGTCGGGCGCATGTCGCCGAACTCATCACCCCAGGGTTGCAACGGGACGCGGTGGTGTTGCTGGACCGGTACTATTTTTCCACGGCGGCTTACCAGGGGGCGCGTGGTGCCGATCCGGAGGCTGTCCTCCAAATGAATGAAGAATTTGCACCGGTTCCGGACTTGGTGCTTTTGCTGGACTGCGCGCCCAGCCTTTCCCTGGAGCGCATCCTCACCCGGGGCGGTGGAGTGGACGCGTTTGAGAAAATGGAGGCTCTGGAAGCAGTTCGGAACATCTTTTTGTCGCTGAACCGGCCTTGTATTCGTGTTGTTGATGCTTCCGGGACTCCGGAGCGGGTGGCGGGGGCGTGCGTGGTTTTGGTGGAGGAGCTGCTGGCTGCGCGGTTGAATTGAGGGGGTGAAGGCGGCCAAGGGGGCGCCCAAGCGCGATGGGCTATTGGGAGGCGGTCGTTTTTTGGGGTGGCTCCGCGGGTGGAGTTGCTCTGGGAGGGCGGCGTTTCTGGAAAGTGCGTGCGCTCAGAGCGATTCTGGAGCACTGGAAAAACGAAAGGAACCTATGAAGCGATTTGGATTAGTTGGGATGGGAATGTTCGTGGCAGCAACACAACTCGGAAGCCTCGTGCAGGCTGCCGAGACGAAGACAGGGGAGACCAGAGCGGAGACCAAGGCCGGGGATAAGACCACGGCCCAACCCCTGCATGCCATTCCTTTTCAGGGCAGTGTGGTGGCTGTCGACCTCGCTGGAAAAACCTTCACGCTCAATGGAAAAGCAAAGGAGCGTAAATTCAAGGTCGACGACCACACCGAGATCATGGCCGATAACAAGCCCTCGACCTTCAGTTCGATTGCCGTCGGAATGACGGTGCGGGGACAGGCACTCAGGCATGAGGACGGTTGGGAGGCAAAAAAAGTGACCATCGGCGCCAAAGAGCCGGTGCCGGCCTCTGAGACAAAAAAATAGTGCGCTTCTAGGCGGCTTGGGTTGGACAAAAAAAAGGCCGCCGATTTCAAATCGGCGGCCTTTTTTGGCGGGCCCGTGACGTTCCCAACGCTCTTTCAATAAGAGGGAACCCCGCTAGATTCAGCAGCCTCTAGGGGGACTCGCACCAGCGTTCCCAGGCTTTTCGCAGTTCGGACTCAAAGGAGCGGGCGTAGGCCCCTCCATTGGTGACCTGCACCGCCATACGTTCCCTCATGGAGGCCCGGATGGCTGAAAGCTTGGGCAGATCAGAGGCGATGGCGACGGCTTTTTTCACAAAATCCTCCGTATCAGAGGCGATGAAGTCCTCCAAGTCCATCGCGTGCATCAAATCCGCTCCTGCGCGCGAGGAGGGCGTCGTGCCCGAAATGGTGAGTGTGGGAACCCCCATCCACGCGGCGATGCCCGAGACGGTGAGCCCTCCGAAGGGAAAGCTGTCCAGCATGAGGTCCAATTCATCGTGGGAGCGAAGGTAGGCGTCCTCAGATTTTCTCGGACAGACGATGATCCGTTCTGGAGCGATTCCCTCTTCGGCCATGGTTTGCTCCAGACTGGTGCCTTCGGGAGCGACGATAAAAAAACGGCTGTTTGGAACTTGTTTGAGGATTTTTGCCCAGGTGCGGAGCACTCCGATGTGGATTTTTGCAAAGTTGTTAAAGGATCCGAAGGTGATCATTCCTTTTTCCAAAGCAGGCAAGGGAACCACGGGCGGAGAGGGGTCGGGCGGTTGCAGGCAGAAGGCGAGGGGAAGGCGCATCAGGGTTTCGGAGTGAAAGCGTTCCGAGGTGCCCGGGGGATCCATGGTGGCGTCTGTGACCCGATAATCCATGGAGTCGAGTCCTGTGGTTTGCTGCATCCCAATCATGGTGACCTGGATGGGGGCGGGTTTTCTAGCAAAGGTGAGAAGCCGCATTCCCTGCGAATGGCAGACCAGGTCGACGGCGATGTCGATGCCCTCGGCTCTCATGCGTTCCGCGAGATCCGCATCGTCCAAGACCCCAGCGTCCACCCACCTGTCACAGAGCGAGCGGAGATGGTCTGTTTTCTTGTCCTTCCACGTATGGCTGAGAAAGCCAACGACCTCAAATTGGCTTCTGTCATGGTGACGGAGCAGCGGTTCGATGAAGTAGGCGACCGAATGCGTCCGGAAATCCGGAGAGACGTAGCCGATGCGCAGGCGCCTTTTCGGGTCTTTGGAATTTGTCTGAGGTTTGTGGGGAAGCAGGGGAGCTTCGAATTTTTGGGAAAATTGCCGGTGGGAGGCGAAGACGGCCTCCGGATCGCTCTGAGGCAAGTAGTTTTGGCAATGCAAATAATTTGATAAGCAGTTGGCGTCAAGGGGTTGAAAGTCGACAGCCTTTTTGTAAGCAGCACTTGCCTCTGCCGACATCCCCAAGAATAAGAAAGAATTTCCGAGGTTCAAATAGGCCGCAGCAGAGAAGGGGTCCTTTTCGATGACTTTTTCGAGGGAGACGAGCGAATCTGCAAACGCGCCGCATTTTTGCTGATACGCCGCCAAATTCAGAAGAAGCGCTGGATTATCTGAAATGCGCGTGGCGGGTTCCGTTACTCGCCGGGCTTCCTCGAAATTCCCCCTCTGATAGAGAATGTTTCCTAGATTTAAGTAAGCCTCCCACAAGGAGGGGCGCAAGCCGATGGTGCGCCTGGCATAAAGCTCAGCCTCGGCGTTTCTCCCGCTTTTCGCAAAAATGAGGGATAATCCGAGGGTGGCGTCCGGGCTTGCCTCGGGAAACTCGCTGGCTGTGATAAAGGCAGCCTCCGCCTGGTCTGGGAATCCGGCGCGGTCGTAGCTTCTGGCAAGCCAGGCCCACTCGGCACTGGAGGCCGGTTGGTGGCTGCATTTTCCAAAACAACGTTCCGCATCCGCCCTGGCTCCCATGGCGGCGAAGAGTTCCCCGCAAATCGCCAGGTTTTTCCAGGAGAGTGGGCTGTTTGTGATCCTCGACTCCTCCTTCTCCAGGCGCCGCGTGGCGTCAGGGGCGTCCTTGAGGCTCGCTATTGTTTTCTCCAGTCCCTGCTGGGGATTCGGGGCTTCGGAAATTTCACGAATCTCGGTCGCAAGAGCGGCCTCTGGGGTCGAGATTTGGGCGGCGTCGCTCTTGAGGGGCCGAGGGACTTCGTGGCTAGTCGGCGGGGTTGGGGTTAGGGTTGGGGCGGTTTGAGGCAAAGACGCGGGAGCGCAAGGGACCTCGCCAGAGTGCGTCTGCCAGATGTGCCGGAACTGGTCCTCCAGTTCCCTCGTATGCCTTGCTCCATCGGCCCAAACGGTACGCATTCTCCCCCTGAGGGTGCTGCGGAGCTCGCTTAGAGATTGCGGGTCGTTCGCATAGCGTAACGCGGTCTGCATGTATTCCTTGGCGTTCGCGGTGATGAAGCCGTCCAATCCCAGCCTTTTAAGAACCGAGGCCCCAGCCCTGCTCGCGGAGGTGTTTCCTTCCAAGGTCACATTCGGAACCCCCATCCAGAGGGCGTTCATGGTCACCGTCAGCCCACAATACGGAAACGTGTCCAAAATCAGGTCCACCGCGGAGTGGGAGGCCAAGTATTCAGCCTCATTCATGCGAGGCAGGATCGTGAACCGGCTCCTAGGCACGCCGCGAGTTTCCATGTCACGCAAAAAAACCTCCGCTGAATCGCAGACCACCTGCATCCGCGCCTTGGGCGAAGCTAGGAGGATCTTGCTCCAGAGCGCCAAGACACTGGGCGTGACCTTCGCCATGTTGTTGTAGGAGCCAAAAGTGAAGGGCGCGCCCGCAAGAGAGGGGACACCTGCGGGTTCGGGTGCGTCAGGATGGGCCTCAAAGCAGAGCGGCCCTGACTCCAGGCGGATGAGCTTTTCGGTATGGAGCTCCTCGGTTTGGCCGGGGGGATCCAGAATGGCGTCGGTCACTCGGTAGTCCATCGCGGTCAACCCCGTGGTCTGCATACACCCAATCATTGTCACCTGCAGAGGGGCTGGTTTGAGCGCAAAAGCGCCCAGCCGGTTGCGGGTGGTGTGTCCGGAAAGGTCCACCAGGATGTCGATATGGTCCTCCCGGATTTTTTCGCAAAATGCCTTGTCGGAGAGTTGTTCAATTTCCCTCCAGTGAACAGGTTGAGCGCGCAGGATTTTGGTGATCCAATCCGTCCTTGCGTAGTTGTAATAACAAAAAATCTCGAACGCCGATTGGTCGTGGTGCGACAGAATGGGTTTTATGAAGGTGCCTACGGGATGCTGGCAAAAATCTCCTGAAACGTAGCCGATGCGCAGTTTGCGAGGGAAAGGAGCGGTGGGCTGGGGTTGGTAGCGGGCGTCTTTGAAATGGTCTTCCACCAACTGGCCAAATTTTTGATAAAATTTGAAAAGATCTCGGGGATCTTTGTAGGGCAGGTAATTGGCGACGTAAACGAGTGCCTTGTGAGCCGCCAAGTTGCCGGGGTGGCGTGCAATGATTTTTTCGTACTCCAAAGCCGCCTCCTCGCTTCGGCCCATCAGGGAAAGAAAGCCTCCCTTCAGCGTTCGATACAGAGGGTTCTCGGGAAACTGTTTGATCAGAATCTCAATAATCTCGAGGCCCTCGGGCAGTCGGTTTAATTCCCGCAGAACCACTGCCGTACGGGAGAGATCTTCGGGGAGATTATTCCTGAGTTTTGTCAACCGCAGGAGGACGGGCAGAGCAGCCTGATAGCGGGCGGTTCTGGCCAGAACAACGCCCAGGTTGTTGAGGAGATCGGTTGAGTCGGGACGGATCGCGAGGGCCTGGTAGTAGGCCTCTGTGGCGGCATCAAATTCGCCCTGCTCCTGGAGAGCGTTCCCCAGATTGTAAAGCGCCAGGTAAGACTTTGAGTTCACTCGGATTGCCGCCCCGTGAAATTCAATCGCCTCGCTCAGTCGGCCCAAGTCCCGCAGGACTGTGCCGGCCATGGTGAGACTGGTTTCGGAGTACGGACACAATTCGATCGCACGACGAAAGGCATCAAGAGCTTCAGGAAGACGTTTGAGAGTGTAGAGGCCCAGCCCGAGGTTGTGCCTCAACGTGACGGAATTGGGGTGTTTGGCCGCTGCGCCCTCCAAATAAGAGAGGGACGCCTCGTTTTCTGAGGCCTCTGCAAGCGTTTGTGCAATGTACGCACACTGGGCCTCGTCCCCGTGCGGTTGATTGCTTAATTCTTTCGCAAGGCCGCAAACCTCCGGAGACTCCTGCTTTTTGAGAGCCATGAGGAGTTGCACCCCAAAATGCAGGAGATCCGGATGCCGTGCTCGGACCGCTTTCAAAAGAGTAGTGCGCCGCTGCAGTTGCGAATCGCCGGAGAGGGCATTCAATGCGGACCTGATTTCCTTCTCAGAGGGGAGGGTTGCCGCCCCCGTCCGTTCCGGGTCATCCGTTAGACGAGCAACCAAATCCTCCACGTTCACACTCCAACCCGCGGCGTCTTGAGATTCATCGCAGAATGATTTTGGCCCTGACATGGATATCGTGGAAGGATTGGACCCAAGGGTGAGCGTAGGGGGAAGTGCTTTTTGGGACTCCATTTTAAAAATGATCTGAATGTGAAAAGTGTCTTTGCACCCTTGGCTAATTCAGAAGGGGTTTCAAGGGCGTTGAGAAAAGGGAAAGTTCCTCCGGGTTTCTGTGGGAGGCAGGGTTCTCTTTATTCGTGATGTAAATTCCTTATAAAGAGGATTTTTAATGGAAAGTGTGAGGTGCGAAAGCAAGACCGCTCTCTCCAAAAAACAGATCTCCCGTGAATCACGTGCGATAAGGTTCTTGAGAAAGTTGTGGAATTTGCAAGAAAAAGACTAAAGCAGGTCTTGAGATTTGCCGAAAACACAATTGCCACCTGCGTAATTTATTGTGTCTGCGCTGGCTTCGGCTCAAAAAATTGTATCCCCCCTAAACAAAACGACCCTATGGCTGTTGTCATTAATTCCAATCCGGCCGCGGCATATGCAGCAGCCAATTTATTGAAGTCAAATAATTTGCTTCAAAAAAGCCTTTCCCGCCTCTCCAGTGGCTCCCGCATCTCAGAACCGGCGGATGATGCGGGTGGCAATGCTGTTTCGATGAAGCTGGCTGCCGAAATCAAGAGGACCGAAGCCGTCGCGATCAACTTGTCGAATGCGCTTTCGTTTTTGCAAACGCAGGGTGGCGTCATGAAAAGCGCCTCAGCCACACTGGACCGTCTCTCTGAGCTAGCGGTGCTTACCGGGGATGTCACGAAATCGCCTGCGGATCTATCCAACTACAGCGTGGAGTTTGACAATCTGTTCGCGGAACTAGGCAAACTTTCCTCGGACTCCTTTAATTCGATCAACCTGTTTACCGAGCCTAAGACTGATTTGACGGTCCACCTGTCCCAGGATGGATCGCAAAGCATGAAGATTTCACAATCGTCCCTGGTCGGGGCCGTCTCGGCGGTCAACAGCATTGCCGCGGTCTCAGGGGCAAATATGAGCATCGTTACGGATGCCATGCAGAGTCTTGCGACGATGATGGCAGACAACGGCGCTCAGGCCAGTCGTCTCCAGTTTGCGCTAGATTCGCTGGGCGTAAACCGCGTGAGCCTTGAAGCTGCCAACAGCCGGATTTACGACGTTGATGTTGCGACTGAAACCACAAAACTGGCACGCGCCAACCTCCTGGTACAGTCAGGCGCTTCGATGCTTTCGCAAGCGAACACCGTTTCGCAACTCGCTCTCAAGCTCCTCCAGTAGCCGCAGGAACCCGGGGCGGGGGGCCTTAATAGGCTCTCGGAAATTGTGTTACATCGTGCGGCAGCTTTCCGCAAGCCGGTCCGCCAGGGTTTCTTTTGAAAGGGGCTGGTTCATCAGGTTGCCGTTTACAGTGTCTGGCAAAGTTTTCTAGACAAGGAGCCTCAGGGTTCACTAGATTCTAATTTCGTAGCGGGAGAAAAGTTTTGGGGTTGTTCCGGCAGACCGCCCCAGCCTAGTGACTAGGCTGGAGAAGTCCTTGGAATGAAGTTCGAAACTTTTTTAAAGAAAACGCTATAGCTCGGCGGGAAACTGCCGAAACAGTGAGGGTCGGTAGTTTTTTCCCAGGATGGGGCTAAGCTGCATGACTCGTCGAAACAGAAAACCAAAACCAAAAACAAGGAAGTATTATGGCAGTCGTAATTAACACCAATCAGTCGGCCTCATTCGCCTCACTTAATCTCACCAAATCAAGTGATCTTCTCCAGAAGAGCCTTTCCCGTCTCTCCAGCGGTTCCAGAATCGCGAATCCTGCTGACGATGCAGGCGGTCTCGCTGTCTCCATGAAGCTCGCTGCGGCGATCAAGCGCACGGACGACACAGCGATCAACGTCTCTAACGCTCTTTCTTTCCTCCAGACTCAGGCTGGTTCCTTGAAGAGCGCATCTTCGGTTCTCGACCGTCTCTCCGAACTCGCCACTCTGGCGGGCGACGTGACGAAGGCTCCTACGGACATCAGCAACTACAACACTGAGTTCACCAACCTTCTCAGCGAACTATCGAAGTTGAGCGCAGATCAGTTCAATGGAATTAATTTGTTCTCGTCGGCAGCCGCCAGCTTGACTGTTTATCTATCCCAGGACGGAACGCAGTCGATGACGATCGATCAGGCGACTCTGACCAACACCTACTCGGGAGTTTCCGCAGGTTTGACCGCAGTTACAGGGAACACAATCTCCGTTGTGACTGACGCGATCCAGACTCTCGCAACACTCATGGCGAGCAATGGTGCTCAGTCCAGCCGTCTCCAGTTCGCATTGGATTCGCTGAACGTGAACAAGGTGAACCTTGAAGCCGCTAACAGCCGTATCTACGACGTTGATGTCGCTGCTGAAACGACGAAGCTCGCTCGTGCGAACATCCTCGTTCAGTCCGGTGCATCGATGCTCACACAGGCGAACGCAGCTTCCCAGATCGCCCTCAAGCTCCTCCAGTAGTAGCTGCTTGATGGTTCTGAGAACAGCTTCTAGCTTGTTCTTTTACGAAAAACCCCGCTCATCACTGAGCGGGGTTTTTTTGTCTTAAATCCGGCTTCTGGAAAGTTACGAACGCAGACAGTGCTGAATCACTGCAGCCACGTCGCGGTGGTGCCTCGGTTGCCTTTTTTCAACGTTTCTTTCCGAACAGATCAGAATCGGTCCGTCCGCCGCGTTGAGCGTTGCAAGTCCGTGGCTGCCACGCACGAGCGTTGCATCCAAAGAGCACGGATCGAGTAGGTAGCGAAGACCGAGTTTTTTCCGCAATAGCGCCCTGGCCGCCCTGAGCTTTCCCCCGCGCGGATCAAAAAATAGTTCGCGCGGATCGTACCCCGGTTTCTTATGGATTTCGACGGCCCTCGCAAAATCGGGCTTCTTCGCATCCTCGAGCCAGTAATCATACGCGAACCACCAGCCCGGTTCGGCGAGCAGAATGAGTTCCCCGCTTCGGGCATGGGCGAGACCGATGGAGGCGTGTTCTTCGGGCATCAGCACACGCGCAACGCCGGGTAATTTTGCGAGACATGCCTTGGCCGCGGGAAGATCGTCCGAATGTCTTACATAGACGTGCGCCAGTTGGTGGTCGCACACGGCGAAGGCCCTCGACGTTCCGGGATCCAGCAACTCGCCGGCGGCATTGGTGGAGACTTCAAGAAGTCCAATCTCACGCAAAGCACGGTTGGGAAAAACGGCATCGGATACAGGAACGAGACCGTATTCGCTTACGACTAGAATCTGCGCTCCTTTCGCGCGGGCAGACTCAATCACGCGCCCTGCGCAGGCATCTAATTCGCGGAGATTAGGGGCGAGATGCGGTCCGGTGGGGCCGAATCGTTGGAGGTCATAGTCCAGATGAGGCAGATAGCAGAGTCCAAGGTCGGGTTGTTCAGCATTCCATGCGGTGATAAAACTGTCCGCGATCCAGCGGGTGCTTTCGGCGCTGGCGGTTGGTCCCCAAAAATTGAAAAGAGGAAAGGTGCCGTGTTTTTCCTGCAGCAATGCTTTGAGCGCGGCCGGATGTGCATAGAAGTCAGGCGATTTGGCGCCGTCGTGGTGATACACAGGGCGGGGCGTGGCAGTCGCCTGTGCGGTGGTATTCATAGCGTACCACCAGAAGTGTTTCAGGACTTTCCAGGGTCGTCCCTCCCAGACATGAGGGGCGCAAACCAGTCTTTCGCTTTGCCTCCAGAGCAGGATTTCGTTGAGGTCTCTAAAGTACCAGCCGTTCCCCACGATCCCGTGCTGGGAGGGGTCGACTCCGGTAAGCATCGTGGCTTGCGCAGTTGTGGTGACTGCCGGCAACGCTGCGTCAAGGGCGGTATGGAAGCCTTCCGTCGCGAGCCGGGTGAGGTGCGGCGTGTCTGCTCCGAGGTGGACGGGGGTCAATCCGACGCAGTTGAGAACAACGAGGGGACGGGCGGGGCGGGGGCCGGAGGGTTTCATGGGAAAAAGCGGTTAGGCGCAGTAAGATCGGATTTCCAGAACTAGCCGGATTTTTCACCATAAACGAGAATGAAGGGCAAGGGGGGCGGTTTTATTGGAGCCAGGAATGGCTGGAAGGGTTTAAGGAAGCTTGTTTCCTCGCATTTTGAATCAACCCCCAGCGGGATGATTTCGTTCGTAAATTTGGCCGTGGCTCAGCAAACCCCGCCGATGAAGGGGCGCTCTTGAATTTGCCCGGGTTTTCCTTAATCGTTAGTCTTTCCGATGTACCTGACCCTTTTGAAATCCAAGATCCACCGAGCCACCGTCACCGGAGCCAGTCTCCACTACGAGGGGAGTCTTACGATTGCTTCGGATCTTGCTGAGAAAGTCGGCCTTCTGCCTTATGAAAAAATTCTGGTCGGAAACATGGCGAATGGCGCTCGATTCGAAACCTACGTCATTTATGGCGAAAACGGCAGCGCTGAGATCCAGTTGAATGGGGCGACGGCTCACTTGGGCAAGATTGGCGACAGATTGACGATTATGAACTTCGCACAGTTCACGCCCGAGGAGGCTGTGGGGCACCGACCGCGCGTGATCTTGGTGGATGAAAACAATGCAATCGTACGGACTGAAGCCGCGATTCCCGAATATGCGGAGGTCTCCGTCCAGCGTTGATTCAAGCCGTCTCTAAGACAAGCTCGGCAGTGCGTTTGGCCGATCCGTGATGTTTCAGAAGCAGTGATTTTGCGTTCGTCCCCATCCGTTGTCTGGCGTCCGAATCGGACAAGAGCGCATCCACAATTTCTGTCAGATGCGCGCCAGATGTCGCTTGAAGTGCGCCCCCTCCCTCCAGGAGCAGGGTTGCGACTGATTGAAAGTTTTCCATGTGTGGGCCGAATACCACAGGTTTTCCTGCGAGAGCAGGCTCCACTGGATTCTGCCCGCCCTTCGCCGTGAGGCTTTTTCCCACGAACGCAACCGTTGCGAAAAAGTACCAGTCTCGCAGTTCCCCCGTCGTGTCGAGGATGGCGACATCCCAGGGCGTGGACAAAGGAAGCGCCGAACGGAGGATGATCGCGGTATTGGAAGACTGTAAGTTTTTGAGGATCGCAGGAATGCGTTCCACATGCCGCGGCGCGATGAGCATTCGCAACGCGGGATATTTCTTGTGCCATAGGTGAAAGCAATCGAGCAAAATTTCCTCTTCCCCATCGTGCGTGCTACCCGCGACAAGCAGTGGGCCCTTTTTTTCCACGCCAGACTTTTGCAGTAACGTTGAAAACTCTGCCTGCCGGTTGGTTTCCACGCCGGCCTGATCGAACTTGATGCTGCCCGTCAGATGGATCCGTTCTTGGGGCACTCCGAGGGACTCCCAACGGCAGCGGTCTTCCTCGTCGGGGATGGCTACCCATTTGAGCAGCTTGAAAAACGGGGAAGTCCAGCGTTTGAATTTTGCGAAACGGCGGGCGGAGCGTGGAGAGAGCCTGGCGTTTGCAAGCATCACCGGGATGTTGGCTTGAAGACAGGCGTTCATGAGGTTGGGCCAGATCTCGCCCTCGATCAGGATCAGTCGCGTTGGACGGAAGATATTCAAAACGCGTCGGACGGCCGAACACGTATCAACGGGGTTGTAGAAGACAAAAAGCCAGTCGCACGCCTCCTTTGCAGCGAGGGCATAACCGGTTGATGTCGTGATTGAAATGGCGATGCGAATCTCCGGGTCAGCCGCGCGCAATGCTTTGGCCAATTTGATGGCCACCAGTGTTTCTCCAACGCTTATTGAGCGGATCCACGTCCAGAGATGGCTGCTTAAAAAAACGCGTTCCTGATTCGTAAAAAGACCGAACCGTTGGTTGAAATGCTCCCTGTAGCCGCCCCGTTTTAAGAGTCTGCGCAAAAATCCAGGAGCAAGAAGCCCGATCACAAACGGTGCAGCGAGTCGGTACAAGCGCAGGGAGCGTCGAAGGTCGGATTGTTCATCGGGAGCTGAAAACACACGCTTATTAAAACCGGAAGGACGCCGCGCGAGAAGGCTGGATCCTCCGAAGATTCAGCGGAAACGGCGCGTGGCAGCTGCGCAATAAAGGAAAGACTGCACGAAGTCCAAAAAAGCTGACGCCGGCCAGCGAGGAAACCGAAGAAGGCGATCCCTGGGCACTGTTTTCAACGCTGACTTTCCTGGGAGCATTAGCTCGCGCTTAGGTTTAAAACGCCCTAATTTTTCTAAAGACTTTACGACTATGAATTCCCACCCTGTTCCCTTTCCCGTTTCGGGGATTGCTGACGAAGCCGCTGATGATATTGCAGGCCAGATCTCCGCTCATCTTAACCTGGGCTGGAGTCGCATAGAAGTGCGACAAATCAATGGCAAGCAGGCAACCACTCTGCTGCTCTCGGACGAGGAATTTGAAAGTGCTGTCGGCACGATTGAGGCGGCCGGGCTGCAGGTGAATGCGTTTGCTTCGGCAATCGGAAACTGGAGCCGCCCGATTACGGACGACTTCGAAAAGGATCTCACAGATCTCCGCCTGATTGGCCGCCGCGCGCAGCGCACGGGCACCCGCTTCGTGCGTACGATGAGCTGGGTGGGGGCCGATGTTCCGCTCGAGCAATGGCGGGACGAGGCCGTGAGGCGCTATAAAATCATGGCATCGATTGCAGAGGAGGCTGGAATTCTCCTGCTCCATGAAAACTGCGAGGGCTGGGGCGGGTTGAGCCCCGCCAATACCCGGGAATTTATCGAACGCGTCGATCACCCCAGCGTGGGTGTCCTTTTTGATATCGGCAACACGGTCGCTTACGGAATGAACGCCTGGGACTATTATACCGGGGTGAAGGATTTGATCCGCTACGTGCACATCAAGGACTGTCGGCGCAATCCGGAGGGTGGCAAAAGCGGCGAGTTTACTCTCCCGGGGGAGGGAGATGCCTGCGTGCGTGAAATCCTTGCAGACCTCATCAGTTCGGGGTACTCGGCCGGGGTTTCCATCGAGCCGCATGTTGCCAGCATCATTCACCTTGGTGGGAGCGAAGCATCGCCGGAGTTTCGAAGAGACTCGTATCTCAAGTACGGCAGAGCCCTGAATGCGCTCCTCCAGGAAATCGTGAACGAGCCCACGGCCTAATCACCTTTAACCTGAGCCGCCTCCGGTATCGTTATGCAGACGCTTCCCCTGACCATCTTGAATGGTGCTCCGAGAATTTCCATCCACGCCGATCGCGCCTTGATGGGCGCTGCCGCTGCAGGCCACGTTGTGGAGAAGTTAGAATTGATTCTGTCCGAAAAAAAGGTGGCCCGAGTGGTCTTCGCTTGTGCGCCATCTCAAAACGATTTCTTGGAAGCGCTTTTACAGCTCTCCTCGGGCCGGGTGGACTGGTCCAGAGTTACCGCCTTCCACATGGACGAATATGTCGGACTCGGTGCGTCGCATCCGGCGAGTTTCCGCCATTATTTGCGGGAGCATTTATTGTCGCATGTTCCTATGGGGCAATTTCATCCGATCTTGGGCGAAGCGCCGGATATGGAACTGGAATGTAAGCGTTACGCAGGTCTCATTGACGCGGAACCGTTGGACTTGATTTGTCTTGGGATCGGAGAAAATGGCCATCTCGCTTTCAACGACCCACCCGTGGCGGATTTTGAGGACACAGCCTCTGCGAAGGTGGTGGAGTTGGATGCGCCGTGCCGTCAGCAGCAGGTGCATGACGGCTGTTTTCCGCGCTTTGAAGACGTGCCGAAGCACGCAATTACATTGACGCTTCCGGTTTTCAGGCGGGCGCGCTTTCTAAGCGTGGTGGTGCCTGGAGTGCGCAAGGCGACTGCAGTCAGGGCGGCCTGTATGGGGCCGGTCTCCACCGAGTGTCCCGCGAGTCTTTTGCGCACCAGGGAGGACGTGACGCTTTTTCTGGACCGAGCTTCTGCCGAAGGCCTTTGAGAATCCGTGGCGCCAGCGGCACCTTGTGTTTGGATGGGGAAGACAGGTTGTTGGCGGCGGTCTTCGACAGGCTGCTTGAGGTGGGTTATTTGTATCCAATCTCACCAAGTTCTCATTTTGCCCTTTTTCCGAAACGCCTTTGAGGGCATCTGAAAGGGTATGTCAAAACAACCCGTTGTTCTAGTAATCCGAGATGGTTGGGGAATTCAGCCGGGCGGTCGCGCCGCAGCCGCCGCCAATGGGGATGCCACGCTTCTGGCGCACACGCCCTTCCACGATGCGCTCTACGCCCGGTATCCGCACTCCACCCTTTCCGCAAGTGGCGAAGATGTGGGGCTGCCAGAGGGGCAGATGGGGAATTCCGAGGTGGGGCATTTGAACCTTGGTGCGGGGCGCATTGTTTATCAGGATCTCACCAGAATTAATCTCTGCATCAGGGAGGGCCGGCTGGCTTCCCTTCCGGTGTTGCAGGACACTTTTGCCGCGGCGAAGGGGCGCCGCTTGCATTTCTTGGGGCTCGTTTCTGATGGGGGGGTCCACAGTCACTGGAAGCACCTGGTCGCACTCGCGGGAGCGGCAAAAGCAGCGGGAGTGCAGGAGATTCTCGTGCATGCAATCAGCGACGGGCGGGATACGTCGCCCAACGGCGGGGCGGAATATCTTTCTCAACTTGAGGCGGATCTGAAACCGACGGGCGCTGTAATCGCCACCGTCATCGGCCGTTATTTCGCTATGGATCGCGACAAACGTTGGGAGCGCAACAAACTGGCCTGGGACGCCATTGTTCTGGGTCGGGGCCAAAAATCAGTGCTTTCAGTGGCTGATGAGCTTCGCGCACGCTACGCCGCAGGAGAAACCGACGAATTTTTGCAGCCGCTCATCCTTGCGCATGCCGACGAACAGCGGATTCGGGATGAAGATGTGGTGTTTTTCTTCAACTTCCGTGCGGATCGTGGACGGCAGCTTTCCGTTGCTTTTTTGGATAAGGAGTTTGCCAGCTTTGATCGGGAGGTTACGCCTGCTGTGCACTACGTCACATTGACGGAATACGACCGCACCTATGGAGTGCCTGTGGTATTTGCTCCCCAAAGTTTGACGAACATTTTGGGCGAGGTCGTGAGTCGTGCTGGATTAAAGCAGCTGCGCATCGCTGAAACTGAAAAATATCCGCACGTTACCTATTTTTTTAATGGAGGTGTGGAGCAACAATTTGAGGGGGAAGATCGAGTCATTGTGCCTTCTCCCAAAGACGTGGCGACCTATGACCTCAAGCCTGAAATGAGTGCGGAAGAGGTGACGGCTAAAGTCACGGCTTTGATGGGGGAATACGATCTCGTCATTCTTAATTTTGCGAACCCTGACATGGTTGGGCACACAGGAGTGTTGAATGCTGGGATCAAGGCGGTTGAGACAATCGACGCCGGCGTAAAGAGGGTGGTTGAAACAGCTCTGTCCCTCGGCGGGCGCCTCCTTATCACCGCGGACCACGGCAACTGCGAGCAGATGCTCAATCCCGACGGCTCTCCCCATACCGCGCACACAACAAATCTGGTGCACCTTGTCTACGTAGGGGCCGACGCCGCTGAAATTCGCTGCCGCGACGGCATCCTGGCAGATGTGGCTCCCACTCTACTCGATCTCCTTGGGGTGCAGAAGCCTGCTGAAATGACTGGGCTCAGCCTTTTGGAAAATAGGGTGTCTTAAAGAAACCTTGAACACAGAAGGGGGCACAGTTTCAAAAGCTTGGCATTTTCTAATGAAACTGATTTCCCGTTTGCAGAAGAAGGCACAGCAGTGCTTTACTTGGGGTTCTCAAGTGATTGAGCAGCCACTACCCGGTGGTGTAACGGTAGCACAGGGGCCTTTGGAGCCCTTAGCCATGGTTCGAATCCATGCCGGGTAACCAATCTTCGCT